>NZ_FNSA01000003.1:3401973-3711243 GCF_900104775.1 Tsukamurella tyrosinosolvens | reverse complement strand
TCAACGCGTTGACGGTCGGCATGCGCCGCCGCCTCGCCGCCCTCATCCGCGAGTACGGCACGGGCGACCGCGCCCGCGGCATCGTGCTCACGGGTACCGGCCGCGCGTTCAGCGCCGGCGAGGACCTCTCCGCGCCGCCGACGAGCTTCGACGGGATGCGCGAGAGCTTCGAGAGCTTCCACGACGTGACCCGCGCGGTGATCGAGACCCGCGTTCCCGTCGTGGCCGCGGTCAACGGGATCGCCGTGGGCGGCGCGTCGGAGATCACGCTGTGCTGCGACGCGCGGATCGGCGTACCCGGGACGACGTACTACCAGCCGGAGAACGCCCGGGGACTGACGATCTCGAACGCGTCCAGCCTCCTGTTGCCGCGGATCGTCCGCGGGCACGCGATGCGGATGATCCTCGGCTCCGAGCGCATCGGTGCCGACGAGGCGCTCCGGATCGGCCTGCTCGACGAGGTCGTCGAGGGAACCGCGCTCGTCGACCGCGCCGTCGACGTGGTCCACGCGTGGACGCCGGAGGGGGCCAACACCACCGCCCTGCACCTGGAACTGCTGCGGCCGACGCTCGACGAGATCGAGCGCGCCTTCGCCCGTGAGGACGCTGCGGCCGACGCGTCGTGGAACAGCGGAGCCCTCACCGCCGGGGTCCAGGAATTCTGGGACGCCCGCACCACACCCGCCACCGCTACCACCGGAGGAGCCCGATGATCACCACCCGCGCCGCCGTCCTCACCGCCGTGGGCGAGCCGTTGCAGCTCACCGGCATCCACGTCGACGATCCGCAGCCGCACGAGGTGCGTCTCGCCGTCACCCACGTGGGGCTGTGCCACAGCGACCTGCACTACATGACCGGCACCGTCCCCACCGAGCTGCCCGTCGTGGTCGGGCACGAGGTGGCCGGGATCGTCGAATCCGTCGGCTCGGCGGTCACGGGATTGCGCCCGGGCGATCGGGTCACCGGGGCGCTCACGCCGTCCTGCGGCCAGTGCCGGAACTGCGACGCCGGGCACTCCACACAGTGCCAGCGGCAGGACGAGATCCGGGAGCGTCCGAGGCCCGCGTACGCGCTGCCCGACGGTACGCCCGTCGCGCGGCTCGGCGACGTGGGGGCGTTCTCGGAACACATCCTGTTGCGGGCCAACGCCGTCGTGAAGCTGCCCGACGACGTCTCGACCACCGTCGGCTGTCTCCTGTCGTGCTGCATCGTGACAGGCGTCGGCGCGGTCTTCCGTGGAGCGCAGGTCCGGGCGGGATCCACGGTCGCGGTGATCGGCTGCGGCGGTGTCGGTTCCGCCATCATCCAGGGCGCGCGACTGGCGGGCGCATCGGCGATCATCGGGATCGACCTCGATGACGCGCGGCTGGAGGCGGCGCGTTCCTACGGTGCCACGCACACCGTGAACGGCGCCTCGGACGTGCCGGCGGAGATCCGCGAACTCCTCGGCGACGGCGTCGACTACGCCTTCGAGGCGGTCGGATCCGCCCGCACCGCGGCCACCGCGTTGGCGGCGGTCCGCGGCACCGGCACCGCCTGCCTCGTCGGGATCGCACCGATGGGCACGGAGCTCGCCGTGCCCGCGCACGACTTCTTCTTCACCGAGAAGAAGCTGATCGGCTCGTACATGGGCTCCGGTCAGGCCCGGGAGGACATCGCGCAATTCGCGCGCCTGTACCAGCAGGGGCGTCTGATGCTCGACGAGATGGTGACCGAGGTGATCCCGTTCGACCGAATCAACGAGGGGTTCGAGGCGATGACCTCGGGCGAGGTCACGCGCATCGTCGTCGCCATGCCCACCGCCTCGGACGACCCCGCCCGACCCGACGTCCGACTCGATGCCGTGGAGGCGACCCGATGACCACCATGAACACCACACTCGCGCAGCCGCGTAGCTACATCGCCGGCGAATGGATCGACTGCAGGACGCTCGACGCCTGGAACGTCGACCCCAACACGGGCGAGCCCGTGCACCGGATGGTGACCACGGCCTCCGCGGACCTCGAGCGCGCGTTGCAGCTCGCCGAGCGGGTCTATGAGGCCACCGACTTCACCGCCGACGAGTTCCGTCTGGAGCGCGCCGACGCGCTGGAGCGGGCCGCGGCGAAGGTGGAGGAGCGGATCGAGGAGATCGCCCGCATCGACGCGCTCACCAGCGGCACCGCGATCAGCGCCACGCGGAAGGTCGCGGCGTTCCTGCCGTACCGCCTCCGCGGTGCCGCGGCCGAGGCGCGGACCATCGCCCGCGTCTCGCCGCTCGCCGCCGACGGCCGCGACGTCCGGCTGCACCGGATCCCGTGGGGCCCGGCCGCGATCCTCACGCCGTGGAACGGTCCCAGCTTCATCCCCGCGGCGAAGGCGGCCAGCGCGATCGCCGCGGGCTGCCCGGTGATCCTCAAGCCGTCCGAGCACGCGCCGTCGAGCGCACAGGCGATCGTCGAGTGCTTCGCCGACGCCGGGCTGCCCGAGGGGGCGCTGCAACTGGTGCACGGCGCGGGGGACATCGGCGCGGCGCTCACCGGCGACCGGCGCATCCAGGTGGTGTCGTTCACCGGCGGCCCCGGCGCCGGCCGCGCCATCGCCCGCGCCGCCGCCGAGGACTTCACGGTCCTCCAGTTGGAGCTGGGCGGCAACAACCCCGCGCTCGTCCTCGACGACGCCGACGTGGACGTCGCCGCCGACGGGATCCTCACGGGTATGACGAATCTCAACGGGCAGTGGTGCGAGGGGCCGGGCAAGGTGCTGGCGCCGCACCGGCTGGTGCAGCCCCTGCGGGAGGCCCTGGCCGCGCGGATCGCGAACCTGCGGATCGGGCACTCGCTCGACGAGGGCACCGACATCGGCCCGATCTCCAACGAGCCGCACTACCGGACCCTCCTGCAGCGGATCGACGGCCTGCGCGCCCTGGGCGCTCACATCGACCAGCCGGGGGAGCTGCCCGGGCTCGCGGGGTTCTTCCTGTCGCCCACCATCGCGACCGGGTCGGATCCCGATCGCACCACCGCCGAGCTGTTCGGTCCCGTCATCTCGCTGCACGGGGTGGATTCCGACGAGGAGGCGCTGCGCGCCGCGAACGCGCACCCGTCGGGTCTCGACGCCTACGTCTTCGGCACCGACACCGATCGTGCGATCGCCGTCGGCGCCCGCGTCAAGTCCGGTGAGGTGCGTGTCAACGGCGCGAAAGTGGCCGACCTCGGCGACGATTCGGCGCAGAGCTTCTGGGGACCGTCCGGCATCGGTGGGCACGGCCCCGCCGAGTCCGTCCGGGTGTTCTGCGGCGACCGGGTGGTCGGCGTCGACTCGCCGGACCTGCCCATGTGACTGCGCCCGGGCCGCCCTCAGTCGCGCAGCTGCACGAGCATGAGGGCGGCCACCACGCTCGCCGCGTTGTCGGCGAGCGGCGCGGGTAGTAGCTGATCCACCCGCGCCAGCCGTCGCTCGACGGTGTTGCGGTGCGTGTACAGCTTCTCCGCGGCCGCCGACGCGTTGAACCGTTCCCGCACGTACGTCAGCGCGGTGTCCCGGAGGCCGGCGTCCGCGGTGGCCAGGTCGCCGAGCGTGTCGGTGACGAACTGATCAGCCTGTGCCATGTCCGCGGTCAGGACCGAGATCAGGGCGACGTCCTCGTACCGCACCACCGGGCGCGCGGATCCGACCCGCGCCAGAACGCGCTGCGCGGCGAGGGCGTCGAGGTGGCTCCGACGGAATCCCTCCAGATCCCTCCCCGGTCGTCCGAAGGCGACGTGGACCCCGATTCGATCGGCCAGCGCCGCCTCCGCCGCCTCGACGGCCGGGGCCGCCTCGGTCGGCACCCACACCCAGAGCGCGGACGCGCTCGCGTTGAGCGTGAGCCGGCGGGTCGCGCCGCCCGCGCGCATCACGGCCTCCGCCGCAGCGTCGAGTCCGGCTGCGTCGTCGGTGGAGTCGCTCCAGACGATCGCCGCGAGGTGACTTCCGGTGAGGGCGTAGCCCAGCCGGGCCTCCGCCCGGTCGCGCCCGATCGGCGCTCCTTCGAGCAGGAGTTGGACCGTCGCGTGCCGCTCGGCGCTCGCGCCCCGCGCAAGCTCCGCGCGTTCCTGCTCGACGTACTCATCGAGCGCCGCGATGGAATCGTCGACGAAGGTGGACATCGATCGTTCGGAGATCTTCATCAGTTCGCGCAACTCGTCGAGGTCGCTCGTCGCCGCGAAGCACTCGTCGACCCACGCGGACCACGCGCCGTGCTGGGCGCCCCGCCACGAGCCGAGGTCGTGCATGTCCAGCCCGCGCCGCACCACGTCGCGGGCGAACTGCAGGATGTCCGGGTCGGTGCTGGGGGGCACCCGCGCGCCGGGATCCTGCAGGTTGCCCGACAACCAGTGCATCATGTTCGTCTTGTTCATCCGGCGGTCCGCAGCCACGAGCTGAGGGTCGTCGAGCACGGCGCGGTAGTCGGCCGCCTCGTGCGCCGCGGCGGTCAGCTCGGCGACCGCGGCGTCCGACGACGCGAGGAGTCGCTCCGCCACCTCACGGATCAGCGCTGCGATGCGCCGCTCGGGGCGCGGCCACGTCGAGTCCATCATCGCACTGTATCTCCGGCGGCGGCGGTCTCCGGAGGGAAGCGGCGAGCGGCTCCGCGATCTCCTAGGCGCTCGTCGCCGCGTCGTAGTCGGCGCGGGCGCGGTGCACCGCGGGCATGTTGCTCTCGGCCCACCGCTTGAGGTGCTGGACCACCTCGTGCAGGGATTCGCCCAGTTCGGTGATCGCGTAGGTCACCGTGACGGGGACCGTCGCCTCGACGTCGCGGGAGATGAGGCCGTCGCGCTCGAGGGTGCGCAGGGTCTGGGTGAGCATCTTCTGGCTCACGCCGGCCACCTCGCGCGACAGTTCCGAGTACCGCTGCGGCCGTTCGTGCAGCGCGCACAACAGCAGGGTGACCCACTTGGACGACAGCTGCTCCAGCAGCTGTCGGCTCGGGCACTGCGCGAGGAAGGCGTCGTACTCCAGTCGCTCGATCTCGCGCCGCTGCGCGGCCGTCGTGGTGGCCATCGTGATCCTCCGCGTTCCTTACGCACTCCGGGGTACGTACTTCCCAATGGAGAGTAGCGCTGCGATGGTGTGAAGGCAACGCCCCGAACCGCGGGGCGACCGGCGGAAGGAACCACCATGCAGGCAGTACACGTGCGCCCCGGCGGCGCTCCCGCGATCGTCGAGGTCCCCGTTCCCGCGGGCGAGGTCCTCGTGCGGATCGCCGCGGCCGCGGTCAACCCGGTCGATGCGTTCACCGCCGCCGGAGGCCCGCGCGACGCCGGCTGGGCCGCGCCCGACGCGGTGCTCGGCCTCGGCTGGGATCTCGCGGGGGAGGTCGTCGCCGTGGGCGACGGCGCCGCGATCGCGCCCGGCACCCGCGTCGCCGCCATCGTCGCCGACCCGACGGTCGCCACCTTCGCGGAGTACGTTGCGCTGCCCGCCGCCGACGTCGCGCCGATCCCGGACGGGATCGGCACCGTCGACGCGGCGGCCCTACCGCTGGCGTCGCTCACGGCCGCCCAGGCCCTCGACCTCGTCGGCGAGCCCGGGGGAGACCTGCTGATCACCGGCGCCGCGGGCGCGGTCGGCGGCTTCGCCGTTCCCCTCGCGGTACGCGCCGGCTGGACGGTCACGGGCCTCGCGCGTCCCGCCGACGCCGAGGGCGTGCGGGACGCCGGGGCCGAGGCGGCCACCGGCCTCACCGGCGGGTACGACGCCGCGCTGGACACCGCGTCCCTCGGCGAGTCCGTCGCCGCGACGGTCCGCGACGGCGGCGCGTACATCGCGGTGCTCCCCGGGACCGAGCCCCGGACGGACCGGATCCGGTCCGTCGCCGTGTCGGTGCGCGCCGACGGCCAACGGCTCGCCGGGCTGTTCGACCTCGCCGCGCAGGGCGTCCTGGCTCCCCGGGTGCGCGCGACCTTCCCGCTGGCCCGATTCGACGAGGCGCTGGCCGCGGCGGCGACGCGCGGTGCGCGGGGCAAGGTGGTCGTCACGGTGGCGTGACCGCCGTGTGCGGGCGACGAGCGGCGCCGCCTAGGATCAAGGGCATGTCTGCCATCTCCCGGGACGAGGTCGCCCACCTGGCGCGCCTGTCGCGCCTCGCCGTCACCGACGAAGAGCTCGACGTCTTCGCCACGCAGCTCGATTCGATCCTCGAGCACGTCAAGGTGGTGACCGAGGTCGGCGACGCCGACGTCGCGCCGCTCACCCTGCCCGAGGGCAACGTGAACGTGAACCGGGCGGACAGCCCCGTCGGGAGCCTGACGCCGGAGGAGGCGCTCTCGGGCGCCCCGAACCGCGAGGGCGACCGCTTCGCCGTGCCGCGCATCCTGGGGGAGGAGTGACCGTGACCGATCTGCGTGCATCCACCGAGATCACCGGCGCCACCGCCGCCGACCTGGCCGGGAAGATCGCCGCGGGCGAGCTGAGCTCCGTCGAGGTCACCCAGGCGCATCTGGACCGGATCGCCGAGGTCGACGGCGAGCTGGGCGCGTTCCTCCACGTCTCGGGCGAGGAGGCCCTCGCGGCCGCCCGCGCCGTCGACGAGGCCCGGGCCCGCGGCGAGCAGCCCGCGTCCGCGCTGGCCGGCGTGCCGCTGGCGCTCAAGGACGTCTTCACGACGACCGACGCGCCGACCACCTGCGGCTCCAAGATCCTCGAGGGGTGGACGGCGCCGTACGACGCGACCGTCACCGCGAAGCTGCGCGCCGCCGGCATCCCGATCCTCGGCAAGACCAACATGGACGAGTTCGCCATGGGCTCGTCGACGGAGAACTCGGCGTACGGCGTGACCCGCAACCCGTGGGCCGCCGACCGCACCCCGGGCGGCTCCGGCGGCGGCAGCGCCGCGGCCCTCGCCTCGCATGAGGCGCCGCTCGCCATCGGTACCGACACCGGCGGCTCCATCCGCCAGCCCGCGTCGCTGACGGCCACCGTCGGCGTGCGCCCGACGTACGGCGCCGTCAGCCGCTACGGCCTCGTCGCCTGCGCCTCGTCGCTGGACCAGGGCGGGCCGTGCGCGCGCACCGTCCTCGACACCGCACTCCTGCACGAGGTGATCGCCGGACACGATCCGCGCGACTCGACCTCGCTCGACGCCCCGGTTCCCGGCGTGGTGGCCGCCGCCCGCGCGGGCGCCGCCGGCGACCTCACGGGCGTCCGGGTGGGCCTGGTCAAGGAGTTCGGCGCCGACGGCACCGAGGCCGGCGTCCAGGCGTCGTTCGAGAAGGCCGTGCAGCATCTGCGCGACCTGGGTGCCGAGACCGTCGAGGTCTCGTTGCCCACACTCCAGTACTCGCTGGCCGCGTACTACCTGATCCTCCCGTCGGAGGTCTCGTCGAACCTCGCCCGGTTCGACGCCATGCGCTACGGCCTCCGGTCGGGCGACGACGGCACGCACTCCGCGGAGGAGGTCATGGCGCTCACCCGCGAGGCCGGCTTCGGCGCGGAGGTCAAGCGGCGCATCATGATCGGCACCTACGCGCTGAGCTCGGGCTATTACGACGCCTACTACGGCAGCGCGCAGAAGGTCCGCACCCTGCTGGCCGCGGACTTCGCGAAGGCCTACGAGCAGGTGGACGTCATCGTCTCGCCGACCACCCCCACCACGGCGTTCAAACTGGGGGAGAAGGTCGGCGATCCGCTGGCGATGTACCTGTTCGACCTGTTCACGCTGCCGACGAACCTCGCCGGCCATTGCGGCATGTCCGTGCCGTCGGGCCTCTCCACGGACGACGGTCTCCCCGTCGGCCTGCAGATCCTGGCGCCGGCGCAGGCGGACGACCGGCTCTACAAGGTCGGCGCCGCCTACGAGACCGCCCGCGGTCCCGTCGCCTGACGGTCGCCCGCGGCGCTGACCTCGGCCCATCGGATCGACCCGTCGGGTGACTTAACAGCGTTAGCCCAGGCGGCGTCCTGGGGAAACGTCTGCGGCGAGTGCTGGTTACCCACTGGTAGCGGGATGGTCGCGCTCCGCGAGTGCGGTGCGGACGCGGCGAAGGAGGACGTCCGGGCGGTTCGTCAACGGCCCCGACGTCACGATGATGAGGTTCCAGCCGAGGTCCTTCTCGAGCACGTTCCAGCGCTCGACGTCGGCGGCGTGCTGCTTCGCGTCGCGATGATGGGCGCCGTCGTACTCCACGGCGACCTTGTGCTCCTCGTCGGCGAGGTCGAGGAAGTACTCGCCGTCGAGCACGGGAACCTGCGGAATCATGGTCGTCAGTCCGGCGCGATGGAGCGTCAACCGGGAGAAGGTCTCCCACGGCGATTGGGCGCGACCGTCGGCCTCGTCGAGAACGGACCGGATGCGGGTGCCCCGCCACCACTCGCGTCGCGCGAGCTCGGCCTCGATCTGCGCCGCGGTCGCCATCGCCGGGCGCGACACCCAGGCCGGACGGTGCGTCGTGGCCGGCCTGCCGAAGACGCGGAGGCACTGGTCCGCGGCGGCGATGCCCTCGTCGCCGGCGGTGTAGCGAATGAGGTCCATCGTCGTGCGGAGCGGTGAGGTGCACGGCAGCCCGTAGCGGACGACGATGTCGTCCGCGTCGAACTCGGCGGTACGACTGAGGATGCCGCGTCGGCGGATCTGCTTCGGCCCCAGGACTTCGACGATCTCCCGTGACTTCGCCATCGTGTGCAGGTGCAGTCGCGCCGCCGTCCAGCCGCACAGCGCGGATCCGGGGTACTGGCGGATCATCGCCGTCGCGAGGTCTCCGACCGCGCCGCCGGCGGATCCGCGCGGAACTCGGAAGCCGGGTGTGATGCAGAGGTAGTCCTTCTCCGCCGCATACCGGCCCACGGCGGCGATCAGGTCCGCTGATCGATGCACCTCGCGCTCGAACGCCCCCATGTTCATTTTACGCGCGAGCCCTGTGTTGCGGTTCCCCTGTATCGGCTACCGGCGGGTAGCCAGCAGCCGATGCAGGAGAAGTCCCAGGAAGCGTCCTGGGCTAACGCTGTTAAGTCCGGGTGGCGGCGAGGTCAGAGGTCAGGGTGGGGTCATGGGGCGGGGTGGAGGTGAGTGGTGATGCCCAGCATGTTCCAGGTGTTGATGGTGCCGACGGCGACGAGCAGGTCGGTGCGGCGCTCCTCGCCGAGGAGGCGGCCCGCCTCGTCCCACAGGGCGTCGTCGACCGCATCGATGCCGCCGGTCAGCCGCTCCACGAAAGCCAGTGCGACGCGCTGCGTCTCGTCGAAGAAGGGACTCTCCTCCCACGCGGCGACGCCGTAGATCGTGCGGGTCGGCGTACCGAGGCGCTCCAGGTCGCTCGCGTGCATGTCGACGCAGAAGGCGCAGCCGTTGATCTGCGATGCGCGCAGTTTGACGATGTCGTACAGGACCTTGCCGAGCGACTTCGCCAGCCGGCCGTCCAGCGCGACCAGCGCCGTGTAGGTCTCGGGCGACGACGTGGCTCCGGGGGTGCGGCTCATGGATCTTCCTCTCGATAGATGGATATTGAATGTCCAGGTTTTAGGGCGGGGGTCTCGGGGACGGCGGGGATGGTGGCTCAAGCGCCGCCGAAGTGGCGGCGCGCCGCGTCGGCGACGCGGCGCGGCGTTGCGTCCGACAGGTCGGCGATGGAGGTCGCGGCCAGTTCCCGACGCCAGGCGAGCTCGGCGCCGCGCATCGCGTGCGCGATGCCGCACGGTCGCGCGAACTCGCTGCGGGGACTGCCCTCGTTCATGCCGCGCTGCCGGATCTCGGTGCAGGCGAACGCCGCCGTGCCGCCCTCGATGGCCGCGACGACGTCCATCAGGGTGATCTCCGCCGCGGGACGCGCCAGCCGGATCCCGCCCCGTCGGCCGGGGAGGGATTCGGTGATCCCGGTGCGCGCGAGGGCCTGCAGCTGCTTGCCGAGGTACGCGGCGGGGAGGTCGTAGGACTCCGCGAGTCGCGAGGCGGGGACGGGGGTGAGGTCGCCCTCGTCGAGCCAGTGCAGCAGCACGCACACGTGTGCCGCCCACTCGACGCCCTCGCTCATCCGCATGCCGGTCCTCCTTAACCTGGACACAAAGTATCCGGTTAAGCCGCGGTGGGCAAGCCCTCCCGCGCGACGAGGTCCGCGACCAGTGCCGATCCCTGGCTCTCGTCGTAGCGGTGCCCCAGGCCGGGCGGCGGAGCGGTGGCACCCAGCAGGTCGACGGTCGCCTGCACGAACGAGAGCACGGGCAGCCACGGCGGCCTCGGGGTGGCGCGTCCGGAGCCGGACGCGGCCCGTGCCGGCGGCGCGACCAGCAGTCGCGCCGACCAGATGCCCACCGGATCGGAGGCGTTGAGCTGTGCGGGCCCCGCGAGCGCCACGCCGGCGGGGGTGCCGACCTGCAGCGTCGCGGCGATCGGGACGTGGAGCTCCGCCGCCCGCTGCTGGGCGGCGAGGACGCCCACCGTGCCCAGACTCTGCCCGTACACGCGGATCGGGCTCGACGGTGCCCGCCGGTGCAGCTCGTCGATCAGTGCGGCCGTGCTCGCGGCGGCGGCGTCGCGATGCAGGACGAACGACTGCCAGCTCGGCATCTCGGTGTACTGCACCGCCACGATCGCGCTGTCCCCGTGCAGCGACTCCTCGACCCCGCGCACGAAATGAGGATCCACCCAACCGGATCCGGTCGGCACCGCGATCACCACCGCCCGCCGCGCGAGGCCGCCCGCGGCGATGAGCCGGTCCACCGCCACCGCGGCGCGCGCGGAAGGGGTGGCGCCGTCGCCGAGGGAGGCGTACGCCCGCACGCCCGGTGCCGAGGACTCGATACCCGCGAAGCGTTCCGCGTACGACGCGGTCTCCGCCGACGTCGCCGTTGCGGGCCAGGCGATCCCGGCCGTCACCGCGACACCGGCCAGCGCCGCGACGGCGGCCCGGGCGCGCACAGGCCACAGCGCGCCGGCCGCCAACGGTGCCGCCACGACGGCACCGGCGAGCGCGGCGAAGGCCAGCGGCCCCACCGGATCCGCGCCGGCGGCCGCCCGGAGGTGGTTCTGCCACAGCACCCAGCCCGCGAGCGCGGCCGCCACGATGTAGAGCGCGACCCGTCCGCCACCGTCGGACGGCTCCCGCCGGCGCACGACCGCCCACCCCGCCACCGCCCCGATCGCGCCGAACAGCAGGCACGCCACGATCTGCACGACGACGGTGCGCGGCAACTGGTTCGGGAAGAGCGCGCACGCCACCCCCACGGCGTACCCGGTGGGCACGCCGCCGCGCAGGCGCGGCCGCGGGATCACAGCCGCCCCCCGACCGTGAGCCAGCTGGTGACGACCTCGCGCAGGGACTCGGCCCGCGGCGGACCGTCGTGCTGGCGCCAGGTGTTGGCGCGCACCGCCATCACCGTCAACCCGGCGACCTCGGTGCAATGGCGGCGCTGCGCGACCGGGCGTGCCGCGCACGCGGCCGCGAGCCGGTCGGCGAAGGCGTCGTCGATCCGGTGCCGGGCCCAGCCGCCCAGCGGGCGTCCGGCGGCGTCGGCGTGACGCAGTAGGTCGTACCCCAGGTCGTGCGCCTTGCAGGGCGCGTCGAAGTCCGCGGGCAGCCGCACCACCGACGAACAGTCACCGTGCGGGTTCACGGCGTACCCCGGGCCGGCCGCTGCGGCGTACCCCAGGGAGCGCGGCACCGCGCGCACCTGGGCGGCGGTGTCGAGCGCGGGATCGGTGACGGCGCGGACCGCGGTGGCGGTGGACGAGTCCTCGCGCTCGGCGGCCTCGCCCGCGGCGGCGGGGAGGGAGATCCCGAACGACAAGGGGACGGCGAGTACGGCTGCGGCGGCGAGCATGCGGCGGTTCATGACAGCGACGCTAAGAACGCCGGATCGATCCGCGGATCGGCTGCGCGAGGGGTTCGATATCACCCGGAAGTATGAGGACGCCGTGCGCGCGGTGCCCCTAGCGTTGCCTTCCATGAGGACGACCACGAAGAGGATCGAGCGGTTCGGACGCGCCACGGTGCGCGCCGGGCGCTACCTGGACCGGCAGAGCGCGCTGCACATCCAGGCCCCCGACGGCGCGCTGCACGCCACCCCGCTCGGGATCTTCCTGTCCCGGAGGATCAACTGGCTGTTCCTGCTGGTCGCGCTCATCATGTGGGCGGTCGCCTGGCCCACCCTGAACGAGCAGTTCGCCGTGCCGGCGGCGCTGCTGCCGATCATCAGCGGCCTCTCCGTCCTGCCCATCGCCATCGCCTGGGCGCACCCGCGCGCTGCGTGGGGGATCGTCGCCGCGACGGCCGCGGTGTTCCCGCTGCTCTGGTTCGATGCGAAACAGGACTGGCAGTGGAACTGGCAGGTCTCGTTGATCATGGCGATGCTGATCACCAGCTGGATCGCCTTCCTCAAGTGCTCGCCGCTCGACGCCATCGCCATCGCCGCGGCCTCGTCGATGCTGTTCTGGCTCAACGCCCAGGACGGCACGGGCGGCGGCTGGGTCGCCGGGATCCTGGTCTCGCTGGTGATCATCCTGCTGCTGCGGCTGGCCTTGCAGTCCCGCAACCGTCTCGAGGAGCAGACCGAGGTCAGCGAGCTCGAACGCGGCCGCCGCGCGATCCTCGAGGAGCGCACCCGCATCGCCCGCGACCTCCACGACATCGTCGCGCACCGGATGTCGCTCGTCGTGGTCCAGGCGCAGACCGCCCAGTACCGCGTGCCCGACGTCTCCGAGCGCGCCCGCGCCGAGTTCGACGGGATCGCCGTCTCCGCCCGCGAGGCCCTCAACGAGGTCCGCGCCCTGCTCGGCGTCCTCCGGCTCGACGACGCCTCGGCCGAGCTCGCCCCGGCGCCGGGACTCGGCGGCGTCGACGAGCTCATCGACGGTGCCCGCGCGGCGGGTGTCGTGGTCGATTACCTGCCCCTGCCGGACCCGTCGGCGATCGGGGAGAGCACCGCGCTCGTCGCGTACCGGATCGTGCAGGAGTCCATCGCGAACGCCACGCGGCACGCGCAGGGCGCAGCGATCACCGTCGCGCTCACGCTGGACACCGGGACGCTCAACCTGAGCATCGAGAACGGCCCCCGGACCTCCGACGCCGACCTCGGCGGCCCCGGGCTGGGGCAGGGCATCCCCGGCATGGCCGAGCGGGCGCGCACCGTCGGCGGCTCCCTGTCGGCGACGCCGACGGCGGGCGGGGGCTTCGCGGTCCGTGCCGCGCTCCCGGCCCGTCCCGACGGTGCCACCGCCTAGGCTGGGTCCGTGCCCATCACCGTGTTCATCGCCGACGATCAGGCCATGGTCCGGCAGGGCTTCGGCGCCCTGCTGGGAGCGCAGCCGGACATCTCCGTGATCGGGGACGCCCCCGACGGGAAGGCCGCGGTCGCCGAGGTGGCGCGGCTG
Organism: Tsukamurella tyrosinosolvens; assembly: GCF_900104775.1. NCBI lineage: Bacteria > Bacillati > Actinomycetota > Actinomycetes > Mycobacteriales > Tsukamurellaceae > Tsukamurella > Tsukamurella tyrosinosolvens. The sequence continues at coordinate 3,697,916 of NZ_FNSA01000003.1, read as the reverse complement.
CAGCCCGACGTCGTGCTCATGGACGTCCGCATGCCCGAGATGAACGGGCTGCAGGCCGCCGCCGAGATCCTGCGCCGGCACGACGGCGTCCGCGTGCTGATGCTCACCACCTTCGACATCGACGACTACGTGTACGAGGCGCTGCGCGTCGGGGCGTCGGGATTCATGCTCAAGGACGCACCGGCGGAGGAGCTGGTCCGCGCCGTCCGCGTGGTGCACGAGGGGCAGTCGCTGCTCGCCCCGTCGGTCACCCGGCGGATGATCGCGGAGGTCACCGCAGCCCGGGCGCACCGTCGGACCGCGCCGCCCGAACTGGCCACGCTGACGCCGCGCGAGCGCGAGGTGCTCGAAGCCGTCGCCGCCGGGCGGTCCAACGCCGAGATCGCCGCGTCGTTGTTCGTCTCCGATCAGACCGTGAAGACGCACGTCAGCAAGGTCCTGCAGAAGCTCGGCTTGCGCGACCGGGCCCAGGCCGTGGTCTACGCCTACGAGACGGGGGTCGTGACCCCGGGGTGAGCTCCTCGTGAGTCGTCCTGACAGGTTCGGTCCGAGGCGGCAAGATCGACGGCATGAGTCTGCGCATCGGAGTCCTGACCGGTGGTGGTGACTGCCCGGGCCTGAACGCGGTGATCCGCGCGGTGGTCCGCACGAGCGATTCCCGCTACGGCTCGGCGGTCGTCGGGTTCCAGGACGGCTGGCGGGGCCTGCTCGAGGACCGCCGCGTGCAGTTGTCGAACGACGACCGCAACGACCGGTTGCTGACCAAGGGCGGGACGATGCTCGGCACCGCCCGCACCCACCCGGACGTGCTGCGCGCCGGCCTGGACCGGATCAAGCAGACCCTGGACGACAACGGCATCGACGTGCTCATCCCGATCGGCGGCGAGGGAACCCTGACGGCGGCGTCGTGGCTCGCCGACGAGGGCGTCCCCGTCGTGGGCGTACCCAAGACGATCGACAACGACATCGACTGCACCGACGTCACCTTCGGCTTCGACACCGCGCTGACCATTGCGACGGACGCGATCGACCGGTTGCACTCGACCGCGGAGTCGCATCAGCGGGTGATGCTGGTGGAGGTGATGGGCCGGCACGCGGGCTGGATCGCGCTGAACTCCGGGTTGGCGTCCGGCGCGCACATGGTGCTCATCCCGGAGGTGCCGTTCGACGTGGAGGAGGTGTGCGCCATGATCAAACGCCGCTTCCAACGCGGGCACTCGAGCTTCATCGTCGTCGTCGCCGAGGGCGCCAAACCCGCCGAGGGCACCATGGAGCTGCGCGTCGGGGGTACCGACGAGTTCGGCCACGAGCGGTTCACCGGCGTCGCCCACCAGTTGGGTGTGGAGATCGAGAAGCGGATCAACAAGGAGGTCCGCACCACCGTCCTCGGGCACGTCCAGCGCGGTGGGACGCCGACGCCCGCCGACCGGGTGCTCGCCACCCGGTTCGGCGTCAACGCCGCCGACGCCGCGCACGCGGGGGAGTTCGGGCAGATGGTCTCGCTGCGCGGCGCGCAGATCGCCCTCGTCCCGCTCGCCGAGGCGGTCAAGCAGCTCAAACGCGTCCCCCGCGAGCGCTACGACGACGCCGCGGAGTTCTTCGGCTGATCCGAACGCCCGACAGGATTGGCCACCCTGAAGCGAACCTTAAGAGGCTCCGGGCACGATTCCGGCCATGAATCCGAATCCTCCCTCGAACCCGGGGTTCACGCCGGGCCAGGATCCGTCCGACCCGAACGAGCAGACGCAGCTGCGCCCCACCTGGCAGCCCGACCACCCGGCCGCCGGGGTGCCGTCGTACCCGCAGCAGGGCGGCGCACCGTCGTACCCTCAGTACCCGGCCGCGCAGGGCTACCCGGCCCCCGGCCCCGGCGCCGTGCCGCCGTTCCCGCCCGTCCCCGGCGGACCGGGTGCGCCGAAGAAGCCGCGCCCGGCCTGGCTGATCCCCGCCCTCATCGGCGGCGGAGCCGTGCTGCTGGTGATCGTGCTGATCGCCGGCATCGCGATCGTCAAGAGCGTGGGCGGCGGGGGCGACACCGGCTCGCCCGGCGCCACCGTCAAGGCCTACTTCGCCGCCCTCCAGGCCGGCGACGCGAAGAAGGCGTTGAGCTACGGCAAGGAGGCGCCCGCCTCCACCGAGCTGCTCACCGACGACGTGCTGCGCAAGCAACGCGAGCTGGCGCCGATCAAGGACCTGAAGATCGTGAGCGAGACCGACGGCTACATGGGGTCCGTGCACCTGACGGTGACGATCGGCGCGGTGTCCTACGACGAGAACCTCACTCTCGAGAAGGTGGGTGACGACTGGAGGCTGCAGACCGCGGCGGTGCAGCTCAAGCCGTACTCGTCGTACGACTCGGACAAGAAGAACATCACCATCCTCGGCAAGCCGCTGCCCGCGTCGGGTGTGGTGTACGTCTTCCCCGGCGCGCTCGACCTCGGTTCCGCCAACAAGAACCTCGTGCCGCAGCAGGAGAAGATCAGCGTCGGCGACAACAAGGGGCAGGCCCCGGTCGACGGACTGTCGCGCTACAGCGTGGGCAGCACGTTCAGCATCGCGTTCGGCCTGAGCGACGCCGCCAAGACCTCCGCGCGCGAGCAGATCGCGGCCAAGTACTCCGCCTGCGCCGCGTCGAAGGACCGCTACCCGTCGGGCTGCCCGCAGTCGGACTTCTCCGGCGAGAACGGCACGTACACCTGGACCGCGCCGAACGTCCAGGACATCGACCTCGGCGAGACCGTCCGCGACGGCCAGGTCTCCTTCCGCGACACCCGCCCGTGGACGTTCACCGCGACCGGTCGCGACGGTCGTCCGGTCACGGGATCCGACTCGGGGTTCGTCACGGGCACCATCACCGTCACCGCCGACGCGGTGGCCGTCTCGGTGCGCTGACCGGCGCCCATTAGGCTGGGGGCATGAGTGCCGAGCTTGCCGATATCGACCTTCCCGAGTACGCGGACGTCGTCGCCCGCTACGAGCCCGTCATGGGCATGGAGGTCCACGTCGAGCTCGGCACCGCCACCAAGATGTTCTGCGGCTGCCGCACCGAGTTCGGCGCCGAGCCGAACACCCAGGTGTGCCCCACGTGCCTCGGCATGCCGGGCGCACTGCCCGTCGTCAACCGCGATGCGGTGCGCTCGGCCATCCGGATCGGCCTCGCCCTGAACTGCTCCATCCGGCCGAGCTCGGTGTTCGCGCGGAAGAACTACTTCTACCCGGACCAGCCGAAGAACTACCAGATCAGCCAGTACGAGGACCCGATCGCCTACGACGGCCACCTCGACGTCCCGCTGGACGACGGCACCACGTGGCGCGTGGAGATCGAGCGCGCGCACATGGAGGAGGACACCGGCAAGTCGACCCACATCGGGTCGGCGACCGGCCGCATCCACGGCGCCTCGCACTCGCTGCTCGACTTCAACCGCGCGGGCGTGCCCCTCGTGGAGATCGTCTCCCGGCCCATCGAGGGCGCGGGGGAGCGGGCACCCGAGATCGCCCGCGCCTACGTCACCGCGCTGCGCGACCTGCTCGCCTCCCTCGACGTCTCCGACGTCCGCATGGACCAGGGCTCGATGCGCTGCGACTCGAACGTCTCGCTCAAGCCCGTCGGGGCCACGGAGTTCGGCACCCGCACCGAGACCAAGAACGTCAACTCGCTGCGGTCGGTCGAGGTGGCCGTGCGCTACGAGATGCGGCGCCAGGCGGCGGTTCTGGACGCGGGCGGCACCGTCGTCCTCGAGACCCGGCACTTCCAGGAGGGCGACGGCACCACCACCGCCGGCCGCCCCAAGGAGACCGCCGACGACTACCGGTACTTCCCGGACCCCGACCTCGGCCCCGTCGCGCCGCCGGCGGAGCTCGTCGAGGAGCTGCGGGCGACCATCCCCGAGCTGCCGTGGCTGCGCCGCGCCCGGATCCAGGCCGACTGGGGTCTGTCCGACGAGGTCATGCGCGACCTGATCAACCTCGGCGCCATCGACCGGATCATCGCCACCGTCGACGCCGGTGCGACCCCCGACGCGGCGCGCTCCTGGTGGGGCAGCTTCCTGCCGCAGCAGGCCAACACCCGCTCCGTCGAGCTGGAGGCGCTGGCGATCTCGCCGGCGCAGGTCGCGCGGGTCATCGCGCTCGTCGACGAGGGCAAGCTCACCAGCAAGCTGGCGCAGCACGTCATCGTCGGCGTGCTCGACGGCGAGGGCGAGCCCGACGAGGTCGTCGCCGCGCGCGGCCTCGAGGTCGTCCGCGACGACGGTGCGCTGCAGAAGGCCGTCGACGAGGCGCTGGCCGCCAACCCCGACATCGTCGACAAGATCAAGGCCGGCAAGGTGCAGGCCGCCGGCAAGATCGTCGGCGACGTCATGAAGGCCACCCGCGGCCAGGCCGACGCCGCCCGTGTCCGCGAGCTAGTCCTCGCAGCCTGCGAGTGACGTCGGACCGGTTCCGCGCGCCCCGGCGTCGCTGACCGCGACGTCCTGGCCGAGCGCGCGCTTCGCCGTGTACATCGCCTCGTCGGCCTCGGCGAGGAGTTCGTCCACCGCGGTGCGGTCGTGCACGGGCACCGCCGCCGTGGCGACGCCGATGCTCGCGGTCACGACCGTGCCGCCGCTGACGGGGATCGCCTCGATCGCCCGCCGGATCCGCTCCGCCGTCGCGAGGTGATCCGCGGCCGCCCCGCCCACCACGGCGACGGCGAATTCGTCGCCGCCGATCCGGGCGACGACCGCGCCGTCGGACATCGTGCGCAGGAGGTCGGCGACGCGGACGAGGACGGCGTCGCCCGCGTCGTGACCGAGCTCGTCGTTGACGACCTTGAACCCGTCGACGTCGATCAGCATGACCGCGACGGGAACGGGGCGGTGGCCCGTCGAACGACCCACGACGCTCCGCAGGCTCGCCCGCCGGAAGCCGCGACGGTTGAGCGCCCCCGTCAGTGGATCGGTGTCGGAGTCGGCCGCGTCCTGGGAGAGGAAGGCGATGCCGATCTGCACGCACGCCGGGACGCCGACCGTGACAACCGTCAGCATCACCGCCTTGACGGCGGCCATCACCCAGCCGTACTCGGCGACGATCAGCGGGACGAACAGCGCGATCGCCGCGACCGACACCGTCGAGTGGGCGACGAAGTGCCAGGGGGAGAGCATGAACGCGGTGAACACGGCGACGAGAGCGATGGCGCTGAGCCCGGCCACGCCGGCCATGGTCTCGGCATCGGTCCAGGACACCGCGGCGATCGAGACCGTCGACGCCAGGACGAAGGTCAGCGCTGCGCGCTCGCCCGGCACCGCGCCGAGCTGCCAGCGGACGGCCCAGAACAGCCCGAGGACCGCGCCCGCCACGAGGATCGCCGCCGGGACCGCGGGCGACGCCGCGAACCCCCGCGTCCGGTCGTTGACGAGGAGAACCGCGGAGATCGCCCCGAGGAGCACCGCGCACACGCTCACGACCACGCGGAAGCCCCGGAGCAGCCCGCGGCTGGTGAAGTAGTCGATCCGGTCGTCGTAGTCGGGGCCGCCGCTCCACCAGGTCTCGCGGATGTTGGACACCCACCAGGCCAGGTTCCGTGCGGCGACCGCCGTGCTCGCGCTGCGGATAGGCGATGTCTTCACCCGGTGCTCCTGCCGACCGATCGACTGATACCGAAGGAGTGATCGGGAAACGGGGGTTTTCGTTACCGGACGGCCGCGGCGCTGGGCGGATCAGTCGTCGGTGGCGGTCGACTCGCCGTTCGGCATCGGGATCAGCACCACCCGGTCGTCGGTCGGGGCCTGTGGCTGCGGCTTGTTCGTCGTCACGCCCTGCGGCGCGTCCTTCGGGCCGATCGCGAGTCGCCCGAAGACTCCGTACTTCGCGCGATCGAGCACCTGGATCGGCTCCCCGTCGGCCGCGGTCGGGCCGTCGGGGAGCTTGAGCATCTCCACCTTGCCGGCGCGCGACTCGCTGACGAAGACGCCGCCGGGGACCACGGCGCACCCGGCGAGGCCCGGCCGTTCGGGCCAGCTCCACACCACGGACGCCGGCGCGTTCGGCGTGAGGACCCGGAGCCGGTCCTGGGTCAGGCCCTGGTCAGCGATGAACAGCGGTCCGCCGGGGGTGCCGCACAGCGATTGCCGGACGCCGCCGTCGGTGGCCAGTACCTTCGGTCGGACCGGCGAGACGGTGCCCGGCGACGGCAGCAGGAGCACCTTCCCGGCGAGCGAGCCGGGGTCGCGGGCCGCGTTCGCATCGCCCGCGTTGCCCGTGGCGACGATGAGGTCGCGGCCGGAGAACAGCAGCGACCCGGCGTTGCCCGTCGCGCCCTTGGGGATGCCGGCGAGGATCACCTTCGGATCGTCGCCCGGCGTCACCCGCACCACGCGGTTGTCGGTGGGCGTGCTCACGTAGGCGTAGAACAGGCGGTCCTGGTCGTACGACGGGGACAGCGCGATCGCCGTGAGCCCGCCGTCGCCCGACGCATCCACGCCGACCCGCAGGACCTCGCGGTTCGGCAGGTCCGTGGTGGTGTACATGATCGTCCCGCCCCGCTCGGCGACGTAGGCGTGCTCGAAGGCGTCGGTGGGGATCAGGTCGGTCGGCTCGGTGAGGCACGTGGCGAGCACGTTCGCGTCCTGATCGATGCACGGCCCCGGCGCCTTGGGGGCCGCGCTCGGTCGGGCGGGACCGGACGGCTTGGTCGTGGTGACCTGGCCGGTGGGCGGGCCGGTGAAGGGCGCGGCCTCGCTGCCGGAGAAGTCGGCGCACCCCGCGAGCAGCGCCGCGGCCGTCGCGACCACGACGGCGCGCCGCGCGCCGGAACGCGCGCGCCGGGTCCCCACACTCATGCCGCCACCCTACCGATCGGGCTCCGGCAGCGGTTCGCTCCCGGCCCGCGCCGCGTTCGCACTCTAGGGTGGATTCCGTGAGTGACAAGGACGGAACCGAGAACGCGACCAGCGAGGGTGCGGGCGAATCCCCTTTCGACTTCCGGCCGACGGGCGAGCTGCCCCGGTTCGGTGAGAAGCACCCCACGGGCGGGTTCATCCTGGACCCCCACGACGATTCGGACACGGGCATCGGGCCCGTGCTCCCGCGCTACCGCGACGAGCCCGCGGGAGCGGCGGCGGACACCACCCCCGCGGCTTCCCCGGCTGCTCCGAGCACACCTGCCGCGGCGAGCACGCCCGCTGCGGCCGCGACCCCGGCACCGTCGGGCGGCGACGAGCCGACGACCTCCGTGCCGGACACCAGCGACCTCGCCGCCGCGATCGCCGCGGCGAACGCGGCCACCGCCGCGATCTCCACCTCCGGGACCTCCCCGGACGCCGCGACCGAACGCGCCGACCTGTCGAGCGACGAGCGGGACGAGTTCGGCAAGCGGTACAACCGCCGCCGGGGCCGCGAGCGCGCCGCGCAGGCCCGCGCCGAGGCCGAGGGCATCCCGCTGGAGACCGCGGCCACCGAGCCGATCGCGCCGCCGCCCGGTCGGCGGTTCGGCAAGCCGGTCGCCGACATCCCCGCAGAGCTGGAGGAGGCGCGCAAGGCCGCGCGCCGCGGCACCACCGACCTCGGGCTCCTCGTCCTGCGCGTGGCCGTCGGCGTGATCCTCGCCGCGCACGGCATCCAGAAGCTCTTCGGCATCTGGGGCGGCCCCGGCATCGACGGCTTCGCCTCCTACCTGCAGAACGGCAACGACCCGTCGCTCGGCTTCGAGCGCTTCACCAAGGTCATCTCCATCGCGACCGGTGTCGTCGAGCTGGGCGGCGGCGCGATGCTGGTCCTCGGCCTGCTCACCCCGATCGCGGCCGCCGGTGCGGTGGGCGTGATGCTCTCGGCGATCCTGTTCAAGCTGACCACCGCGGGCAACGGCTTCGTCTTCTTCGCCCAGGACAAGGGCGTCGAGTTCGAGCTCCTCCTCCTGTTCGCGTCGGTGGCGATCATCCTCACCGGCCCGGGCAAGATCTCGCTGGACTTCAACCGGGGGTGGGCGCGGCGCCCGCACATCGGCTCGGTCGTGTGGCTGATCGTCGCGGTCGCCGCGGCGGTCACCGTGTGGATCCTGCTCAACGGCGCGAATCCCCTGGTCAAGCAGTAGCCGCACGAACGCCGAACGCCCGGCCTCCCCTCAGGGAGTGCCGGGCGTTCGCCGTTGCGACGGGGCCTACGGGACGTACCGGACGGCGCCCTTGTCGGCCGAGGTGGCGAGGGCCGCGTACGCGCGCAGCGCCGTGGTGACGGTGCGCTGGCGGTCCTTGGGCTGCCACGGGCGCTCCGAAGCCTCCATCTTCGCGCGACGGCGCGCCAGTTCCTCGTCGTCGACGAGCAGCTCGAGGGCGCGGGTGTGCACGTCGATGCGGATGCGGTCGCCGTCCTCGACCAGGCCGATGACGCCGCCCGCCGCGGCCTCGGGGGAGATGTGGCCGATGGACAGGCCCGACGTGCCGCCCGAGAAGCGGCCGTCGGTGATCAGCGCGCAGACCTTGCCCAGGCCCCGCCCCTTCAGGAACGAGGTGGGGTGCAGCATCTCCTGCATGCCGGGGCCGCCCTTGGGGCCCTCGTACCGGACGACCACGACGTCGCCCGCCGTGATCTCCTTGCCCAGGATCTTCGAGACCGCCTCCTCCTGGGACTCGACCACGACGGCCGGCCCCTCGAAGGTGAACAGGTCCTCGTCGATGCCCGCGGTCTTGAGGATCGCGCCGTCGACCGCGATGTTGCCGCGCAGCACGCAGAGGCCGCCCTCGACGGTGTAGGCGTGCTCGACGTCGCGGATGCAGCCGTTCGCCTGATCGGTGTCCAGGCTCTCCCACTCGTTCTTGGTGGAGAAGGGCTGCGTGGTGCGGACGCCGCCCGGGGCCGCGTGGAACAGCTGGAGGGCCTCGTCCGTGGCCTTGCCGGAGCGGATGTCCCAGTCGTCGAGCCACTGGTCGAACGACGGCTCGTGCACGGTGTGGACGTCGGTCTCCAGCAGGCCCGCACGGCGCAGCTCGCCCAGGATGGCGGGGATGCCGCCGGCCCGGTGCACGTCCTCCATGTGGTAATCGCTGTTCGGCGACACCTTGGACAGGCAGGGCACCTTGCGGCTGATCGCGTCGATCGTCGACAGGTCGAAGTCGACCTCACCCTCCTGCGCGGCCGCCAGGGTGTGCAGCACCGTGTTCGTCGAGCCGCCCATCGCGACGTCGAGCGCCATGGCGTTGCGGAACGCCGCGGGGGTCGCGACGTTGCGGGGCAGCACCGACTCGTCGCCGTCGCGGTAGTACCGCTTCGCGGCCTCGACCACGACGGAGCCGGCCCGCTCGAACAGTGCCCGCCGGGCGGCGTGGGTGGCCAGCGTCGAACCGTTGCCCGGCAGCGCGAGGCCCAGCGCCTCGGTGAGGCAGTTCATCGAGTTGGCGGTGAACATGCCGGAGCAGGAGCCGCAGGTGGGACACGCGGACCGCTCGACCTCGCTCAGCCCGGCGTCGTCGATCGCGTCGTTCGCGGACGCGGAGATAGCGGTGATGAGGTCGGTCGGTGCCTTGGCGATCCCGTCGACGATGACGGCCTTGCCGGCCTCCATCGGGCCGCCCGAGACGAACACGGTCGGGATGTTCAGGCGCATCGCGGCGTTGAGCATGCCGGGCGTGATCTTGTCGCAGTTGGAGATGCACACCAGCGCGTCGGCCGTGTGCGCGTTCGCCATGTACTCGACGGAGTCGGCGATGATCTCGCGGCTGGGCAGGCTGTAGAGCATGCCGCCGTGGCCCATGGCGATGCCGTCGTCCACCGCGATGGTGTGGAACTCGCGGGCGACGCCGCCCGCGGCGCGCACCGACTCGGCGACGATCTCGCCCATGTCCTTGAGATGCACGTGGCCGGGGACGAACTGCGTGTACGAGTTCGCGATGGCCACGATCGGCTTGCCGAAGTCACTGTCCGTGAGGCCGGTGGCGCGCCAGAGCGAGCGGGCGCCTGCGGCGTTGCGGCCGACGGTGGTGGTGCGTGAGCGGAGCGGTGGCATGTGCTTCTCGCCTCGGATCTTCGTATCGTGCGGGCTGGTGGAGGAGACGCGCTCCCCGTGAACAGGGAAGGCCCGTCCGGCGGGATTTATTCCGCGGTGACGTCCGGGATCCGGCCGCCGGAGGCGACCGCGACGCGGGGGAGCTGGCTGATGGTGACGGCGGGTAGTCGCACCTCGGAACCGTCGGTGCGGACTGCGTACACCGCACCGTTGCGCCCGATTCTAATCCCTGCCAGTTCGTCCCAGCCGATCGTGGTGGCCGAGAGGACCCGGACCGAGCGGACCCCGTCGGGTCCGATGACGGTGCGCACGCGCAGGATCCACAGCGCGAGCAGGATCGGGACGATCAACAGCAGCCAGCCGAGGATCGCGGCGCCGGTGCCGGCGGCGCTGCCGTCGATGGAACGGCCCACGGTCCAGGGGCCGACGATGGGGGCGAGGCACACGGCGAACAGGGCGACGCCGAGGAGCGCGATGCGGGGATGCTTGAAGACGACCCGGTCGCCGGCGTCGATCGGCACGGCGGTGTCCGAGGTGTGGTCGGTGGTCACGGTGCGGGTCGTGCCCGTCGTGCTCGGCTGCTTCGCAGGGCTCTCGCTCATAACACGCATTGTCGCACGCGGCAGCAGAATCCCATCCTGTGAGACGGGGGTGCTCACTGGTTTGACGCGAATGCACACCGGGGCCTACTTTCACTGGTGTGAAACACAGCAACCAGCTTCTCGTAATCGGTCGGCGCGTCAACGCCTGAACCGGTTATCACCGTTTCGCACCAGCATCGACGCGCTACCCTCGCTCAGCTACCGCTGACGGGGGTTTTTTGTTGCCCGGATAGTCTTCGGGCAACGCCGCCCGCCGATACGTCCATAGAGCAGAGCACCGCAAGAGCGGTGAGAAGGTCACATCGTGAGCGCACCTACAGCTCGGCCCCATCCAGGGCAGAAGCCCGGGGCCCGTAAGCCCGGCGCCGGGATCCCCGGCGCGCATTCCGCCGCCTCGAAGCAGCACGCCGCGGCCGACGTCGCGCACAGCGCCCTCGAGGGCGCCCGCGTCGTGGCCCCCGAGCGCGTCACCGGCGCGCAGTCGGTGGTCCGGTCGCTCGAGGAGATCGGCGTGGACACGGTCTTCGGCATTCCCGGCGGTTGCATCCTCCCGGTCTACGACCCGCTCCTCGACTCGAAGAAGGTCCGCCACGTCCTGGTGCGCCACGAGCAGGGCGCCGGCCACGCCGCCACCGGCTACGCGCAGGCCACCGGCAAGGTCGGCGTGTGCATGGCGACGTCGGGCCCCGGCGCGACCAACCTGGTCACGCCCCTGGCCGACGCGCAGATGGACTCGGTCCCGATCGTCGCGATCACCGGCCAGGTCGGCCGCCCGCTGATCGGCACCGACGCCTTCCAGGAGGCGGACATCTCGGGCATCACGATGCCCGTGACCAAGCACAACTTCCTCGTCTACGACGCCGCCGACATCCCGCGCGTCATCGCCGAGGCCTTCTACCTCGCGCAGAGCGGGCGCCCGGGCGCCGTGCTCGTCGACATCCCCAAGGACGTGCTGCAGGAGGACACCGTCTTCTCGTGGCCGCCGCAGATCGACCTGCCCGGCTACCGCCCCGTGACCAAGCCGCACGGCAAGCAGATCCGGGAGGCCGCGCGCCTCATCGCCGCGGCCAAGTCGCCCGTGCTCTACGTCGGCGGCGGCGTGCTCAAGGCCGAGGCCTCGGACGAGCTGCTCAAGCTGGCCGAGCTGACCGGCATCCCCGTCGTGACCACTCTGATGGCGCGGGGCGTCTTCCCGGACAGCCACCAGCAGCACATGGGCATGCCCGGCATGCACGGCACCGTCGGCGCCGTGGCCGCGCTGCAGCGCTCCGACCTCCTGGTCACCCTCGGCGCGCGGTTCGATGACCGCGTCACCGGCAAGCTGGACTCGTTCGCGCCCGACGCGAAGGTCATCCACGCCGACATCGACCCGGCCGAGATCGGCAAGAACCGCTTCGCGGACGTCCCGATCGTGGGCGACTGCAAGGAGGTCATCGCCGAGCTCATCGCCGCGATCTCCGAGGACCGCGCCACCATCGCCGCCCCGGACCTCACCGCCTGGTGGGAGTACCTCAACGGCATCCGTGCGACCTACCCGCTGGCCTACAAGCCGGAGTCCGACGGTGCGCTGAGCCCCGAGTACGTGATCGAGCGCCTCGGCGTCGCCGCGGGCCCGGACGCGATCTACTGCGCGGGCGTCGGCCAGCACCAGATGTGGGCGGCCCAGTTCGTCAAGTACGAGAAGCCGCGCACCTGGCTCAACTCGGGCGGTCTCGGCACCATGGGCTACGCGGTCCCCGCCGCCCTCGGCGCCAAGATGGGTGCGCCCGAGAAGGAGGTCTGGGCGATCGACGGTGACGGCTGCTTCCAGATGACCAACCAGGAGCTCGCCACCGCCGCGATCGAGGGCGCCCCGATCAAGGTCGCGATCATCAACAACGGCAACCTCGGCATGGTCCGCCAGTGGCAGACGCTGTTCTACGAGAAGCGCTACTCCAGCACCGACCTGTCGACGCACTCGATGCGCATCCCCGACTTCGTCAAGCTCGGCGAGGCGATGGGCTGCGTGTCCTTCCGGTGCGAGCGCGAGGAGGACGTCGACGCGATCATCGCGCAGGCGCGCGAGATCAACGACCGCCCGGTGGTCATCGACTTCATCGTGGGCGCCGACGCCCAGGTGTGGCCGATGGTCGCCGCCGGCACCAGCAACGACGAGATCATGGCGGCGCGGGACATCCGCCCGCTGTTCGACGAGGACGACGCGGCCGACGAGCCGGCCGTCATCCACGCCGCGATGGAGCGTTCGGAGGAGCAGAAGTGAGCACCACGCACACGCTGAGCGTCCTGGTCGAGGACCGTCCGGGCGTGCTCGCCCGCGTCTCGTCCCTGTTCTCCCGCCGCGGCTTCAACATCGAATCCCTCGCGGTGGGCGGTACCGAGCTCAAGGGCGTCAGCCGTATGACGATCGTGGTCACGGTCGACGAGTTGCCCCTCGAGCAGGTCACGAAGCAGCTCAACAAGCTGGTCTCCGTGCTCAAGATCGTCGAGCAGGATTCGACGACCTCGGTCGCGCGCGAGCTCATGCTCATCAAGGTGCGCGCGGACGCCACCTCGCGGGGCCAGGTCACCGACACCGTCGACCTGTTCCGTGCCAAGATCGTGGACGTCTCGCCCGACTCGGTGACCATCGAGGCCACCGGTACGCCGGACAAGCTCGACGCGCTGCTGGCGGTCCTGGATCCCTTCGGGATCCGCGAGATCGCGCAGTCCGGCGTCATCGCGCTGGGACGCGGTCCGAAGTCGATCACCGCGACCCGCTAACTTCACTACTGCAGAAAACCAAGAAGGGACACCGAACCACCGTGGCAATCGAACTGTTCTACGACGAGGACGCCGACCTCTCCATCATCCAGGGCAAGAAGGTCGCCGTCGTCGGCTACGGCTCGCAGGGACACGCGCACTCGCTGAGCCTGCGCGACTCCGGCGTCGACGTGCGCATCGGTCTCAAGGAGGGCTCGAAGTCGCGCGCCAAGGCCGAGGAGCAGGGCCTCACCGTGGGCACCCCCGCCGAGGTCGCCGCGTGGGCCGACGTGATCATGCTGCTCGCGCCCGACACCGCGCAGGCCGAGATCTTCAAGGCCGACATCGAGCCGAACCTCAAGGACGGCGACGCGCTGTTCTTCGGCCACGGCCTGAACATCCACTTCAAGCTGATCGAGGCCCCGGCCAACGTCACCGTCGCGATGGTCGCCCCCAAGGGCCCCGGCCACCTGGTGCGCCGTCAGTTCGTCGACGGCAAGGGCGTCCCCGCCCTCATCGCCGTCGACCAGGATCCGACCGGCAACGGCCAGGCGCTCGCCCTGAGCTACGCCGCCGCGATCGGTGGCGCCCGCGCCGGCGTCATCAAGACCACCTTCAAGGAGGAGACCGAGACCGATCTCTTCGGTGAGCAGGCCGTGCTCTGCGGCGGCACCGAGGAGCTCGTCAAGGTCGGCTTCGAGGTGCTGGTCGAGGCCGGCTACGCCCCCGAGATGGCGTACTTCGAGTGCCTGCACGAGCTCAAGCTCATCGTGGACCTCATGTACGAGGGCGGCATCGCCCGCATGAACTACTCGGTGTCCGACACCGCGGAGTTCGGCGGTTACCTCTCGGGCCCGCGCGTCATCGACGCCGACACCAAGAAGCGCATGCAGGACATCCTCACGGACATCCAGGACGGCACCTTCGTCAAGCGCCTCGTCGCGAACGTCGAGGGCGGCAACAAGGAGCTCGAGGCCCTCCGCAAGGAGAACGCCGAGCACCCGATCGAGGTCACCGGCAAGAAGCTGCGCGACCTGATGAGCTGGGTCGATCGCCCGATCACCGAGACCGCCTAGGTCTCACCCGCACCACCGCGAGAGCCCCGTCGGACCCCCGGGTCCGACGGGGCTCTCGCGCGTACGGGGAGCGCGCGCTACTGTACTGAACATGTTCAATGAACATGTTCAGTCGCGAGCGGAGGCGAAGGCCGGCACCCGGGCGCGGGTACTCGCCGCCGCGGACCGGTCCTTCCGGGAGCGCGGCTTCGCGGGCACGACGGTGCGCGGCATCGCCGCCGACGCGGGCGTCAGCGTCGGCACGGTGATGGCGGTCGGCGACAAGGACGCGCTGCTCATCGCGATCGTCGATGACTGGATCGCGGCTGTGCACGCCGCGCGCGACGCGAGTGGGGCGCTACCGGCTCTCGGGCGGGCGGAGGCGATCGCGCGACTGGTGGGCGTTGTCGCCCCCTTCGTCACGTACTTCAACGCCGACGGCGACCTCTCCCGCGAGTACGCGGCGGTTCTTGCGCGCGGGAAGCACCGCTCCCGGACCTTCGGCGACCTCGCCGACGAGCTGCAGACCGACTTCGAGAAGGTCTTCGCCGCCGCGGGGTGCGCCGATGCCGGCGCTGCGGCCCGCACTCTGTACTTCGTCTACATCGGCCTGCTGTTCGCCACCTCGGGTGGGGCGGTTACGCGGGAGGTCGCAGCGGAGCGCCTCGTCGAGGCGATCACACAGATCCTGGGAGAAGGAGACCCGCAATGACCACCGGTTTCATCGATGTGCCGCACTGGCCGTGGCTCACCGTCGCGCTCGCCGTCGTGCTGCTGGGCGACGCGCTGTTGTCCGTGCGTCCGCCCGCCTTCATCCAGGACTGCCTCGACGGCGTCCGGTTCCCGCGCGACTGGTGGTGGACGCTCGTCGTGATCAAGCTGGTCGCGGTCGCGGGGCTGCTCGCCGGATTGGAGTACCCCGGCGTGGGCTTCGCGGCGAACGCGGGCGTCGTCGCCTACTTCGTGTGCGCCGCGGTCGCGCACGTCCGTGCGGGCTTCCTCGGGTCGACGTTCTGGGTGAACTGCCTCGGCATGCTCGCCTTCTCGACCGGCGTGCTGATCTTGTCCTACGTGTAGCTCATCGCCGAAGAAACCAGCACTGCTGATTGATAGTGATAGGGTGAACCCGAACGGCTATCACGACGACGATGGCTGCGGACGGAAGCGAGACGTGGATGCGACTGGCCCTCACGCACATGGGACGCACGCAGGGGAACCCGTTCCCCGGTCAGGCCGAGTACGAGCAGACGCTGACGGACCTCTCCGAGGCCTCGGTGCGCCGGAACTTCGACCCGTACCTCGACATCGACTGGGACGCGCCGGAGCTGGCGATCGTCCCCGACGATCCGCGTTGGGTGTGCGATTCCCGCTTCGATCCGATCGGCCGTCACCCGTGGTACCAGGAGCAGCCGCTGGCGAAGCAGATCGAGATCGGGATGTGGCGCCAGGCGAACGTCGCCAAGGTCGGCCTGCAGTTCGAGTCGATGCTGATCCGAGGGATCATGCAGTACACGGCGGCCCTCCCGAACAACTCGCCGGAGTTCCGCTACGCCACGCACGAGGCGAAGGAGGAGTGCCAGCACACGCTGATGTTCCAGGAGTTCGTCAACCGCGTGGGTATGGACGTGCCCGGCGGCAGCTGGTTCCTGCGCCGCATCTCGCCGATCGTGCCGCTCTTCGCGACCATGACGCCGCTGTACTTCTACATGATGGTGCTCGGCGGCGAGGAGCCGATCGACCACCTGCAGAAGCAGTTCCTGCGGTCGGGCTCCGAGCAGCATCCGGCCATGAGCTCGATCATGCAGATCCACGTGGCCGAGGAGGCCCGGCACATCGGCTTCGCGCACCAGCTGCTCGAGCACCGGATCCCCACGCGCGGCGCCTTCCCGCGGCTGATCCTCTCGCTCATGCTGCCGATCACCATGCGCGTCATGGTGACCATGATCATGATGCCGCCCAAGGAGTTCTGGGAGACCTTCGACGTCCCGCGGTCGGTGAAGAAGGACATCTTCTGGCGCTCGGACGAATCGCAGCAGATGAAGCGCGACGTCTTCGGCGACGTCCGGATGATGGCCGAGAAGTGCGGCCTCATGAACCCGTTGAGCAGGCTCATGTGGCGGATCTGCGGCATCGACGGCCGCATCTCCCGGTTCCGCAGCGAGCCGGCCTACGCCGCGCAGTAGGCCGGTCGCCGCGGAGCGCTACACCGGGCGGTAGAACAGGATCTCGGGCCGCGCGATGGTCCGGCTCATGTCGAGTGTGCCGTCGGTGAGCGCCGCGCCGAGCGCGGCCGCGGAGGCCGCGGGATCGTCGGTCTCGATGCGGTACTCGGCCAGGTAGGCGACGGGCAGCTTGTCCGCCGGGGTGAGCTGCGCGTCGGCGAGGCGGTACCGCCGCGCGGAGGTCACGCCCGGGACGCGCTCGAGGATCTGGGGTACGTGCACCTCGTCGTACCAGGCGTTGTACTCGTCCTCCACCTCGGGCGAGGCGGCGGCGGACCGCACCAGCAGCAGGATCTCGGTCATCTGATCTCCGTTCCGGGGCGACGGTGCCCCGATCGTTGGGCCTTTCGGGGCGCTCAGCGGCCGAGCCGGCCGAGAGCTCGCGTCGCGGCGTGGAAGCCGCACATCCCGTGCGCGGCGGGTCCGGGCGGCGTTGCCGCGGAGCAGATGTACGTGCCGGGGACGCCGAGGTCGTAGGGCTGCAGGGTGATCCGCGGGCCGAAGACGAGTTGGAGCGGGTCCTTCGAGCCGGTGTTGATGTCGCCGCCGACGAAATTGGCGTTGTAGCGGGACATCTCCGTCGTGGAGCAGACCGCGGTGCCGACGATCCGGTCCCGGAAGCCGGGGGCGAAGCGTTCGATCTGGGCGATGATCGCCTCGGTGGCGTCGCCGGTGTAGCCGCTCGGCACGTGCGCGTAGGACCACACCGGGTGCACGTCGCCGACGCTCCGGGAGGGGTCGGCGAGGTACTGCTGGCCGACGAGGACGAAGGGGCGCTCGGGCATCTTCCCCGCGGCGATGGACTTCTCCGTCGCGGCGATCTCCGCGAACTCGCCGCCGAGGTGGACGGTGCTCGAACGCCGGGCGTCGGGGTTGGTCCAGGGGACGCCGCCCTGCACGGCGAAGTCCACCTTGAACGCGCCGGGCCCGTACCGGAATCGCTCGAAGGCGCGCAGCACCCGGCTCGGCAGGCGATCGCCGAGGACCGCCGCGACCTGTTGCGGGTCCAGGTCGAGGAGGGTGACGTCGGACGCGGGAAGGTTCGCCGCGGTGACCCGCACTCCCGTCTCCACCCGGCCGCCCAGGTCCTCGAACTCGGCGAGCAGGGCCGCGGCGAGCGCCCCGGATCCGCCCTCGGCGACCTGCCAGCCGAAGGCGTGGCCGGCCGTGAGCATGCCCTTGCCGATCGCCGAGCTCATCGGCTCGTGCAGGGGGCGGAAGGCGTGCGCCGCGACGCCGCCCCACAGACCCCGCGCCTGCGGGGTGCGGAAGGCGCGTGCCAGTGCGGCGGCGGGCAGGGGAGTGGGCGCACCGAATCCGGCCAGTGCCACCGGGTGCCGCGGTATCCGCAGCAGCGGGCCGAGCATCGACGGGCCGATCTTGTCGAAGTTCCGCACCGGCCGGCCGAACAGGGCGCGCCAGGCGGCACCGTCGCGCCCCAGGCCCTCGGCCGTGTCCCCGACGGTGCGCCGCAGCACGCCCGCCGTCCCGTCGTCGAGCGGGTGCACGCACTCGAGTTCGGCGGACCGCCAGCGCAACCCGCGCCGGGCGAGATCGACGGTGGCGAGGAAGGGCGAACCGACGGCCATGGGGTGGATCGCGGCGCAGTGGTCGTGGATCAGGCCGGGCACGATGGCCTCGAAGGATCGCAGGCCGCCGCCGACGGTGTCGCCGGCCTCCAGCAGCGTGGTCTCGACGCCCGCGCGGGCGAGGGTGATCGCGGCGGCGAGCCCGTTGGGCCCGCCGCCGACGACGGTGCCGGTGGTCATGCCCGCGAGCCTAGCCCGATGCCCAGCGGGAAGCGGTCGTGGTCCGCTGACCAGGTGATCTCGCACGCGACGGGGCCGTCCGGCAGCCACGGCTGGGTCGTCACGCACTCCGTGACGCTCCACCGGCCGCGGGCGACGACACCGAGTGCGGCGTCGATGATCTTGAAGTCCTGACTGAAGCGGGTGATCGGCTGCGACTCGGCCCACACCACGATCAGCTCGCCGGGTTCGAAGCCGGCCTGCTCCTGCACCGCGGCGATGAGCGTCTCGTCGTGGAGGTGGCCGTCGCCGAAGTTGAAGCCGATCAGCGTGTTGCACACCAGCTCGCCCTCGCGCAGGGTGCGCTGCTCGACGTCGGGCACGTGGCTCAGGAGCGTCGAGAACAGGCCGCGGCCGTTGCTGTGCATCGCGCGCCACCCGAGCCCCATGTTCATGAGCGTCTCGGCCCACTCGCGGTCGACGCCGGTCGCCACGAACTGGTCGACGGTGTTCGTCGTCTGTCGTTGCACCCGGTTCAGCTTCTCCTCGGCGCCGGGCGCGAAGGCCCACATGCCGGTCGCCCAGTTGCCGGCGTACTGGCGCAGCGAGGGCAGGAACGAGACCTTGTCCGGGCGGATGTTGCCCAGGACGGGGAAGACCAGCAGGGCGGCGAGCACCACGAGGATCAGCCACGCCGGCGACATGTCGAGCACCGAATAGCCGTCCTGCGCGGGGAACCCGACGAAGAGGAACAGCGCGGTGTACGCGAACAGCAGGTTCCACTCGAGCGGGACCGCCAGCGGGAAGGTGGAAATGATGAACAGGTGGTAGCACACCATGAACACGGCGCAGACCACGGTGACGGTGCGGTTCATCGAGAACAGCAGGATCAGCGGCGCGACGATCTCGACGAAGGTGCCCAGGCCCTCGGCCATGAACCGGGCGAGCCGCGACGGCAGCAGGTCGTGCGGCGCGTTCCGGTAGTGGGCGCGGCGCAGGCCCGTGAAGGGCATGCACGGCGAGTTGGAGACCATGACGGGGATCACGTTGATGAAGTGCTTGCCGATCTTCGACATGCCGGCGCCCACCCAGACCACCACGATGAGCAGCTTGAGCCCGACGATCATCGTCGCGAAGGAGAGCAGCGGCAGGAGCCCGAACATGATCAGCGCGGGCATGTACTGCTCGCCGCGGGCGGCGAGGAAGATCGTCTTGTCCCGCAGGCCGATCAGCACCAGCAGGGCGACCGGGGCGACCATCAGCCAGGGCGCGACCAGGTCGTACGGCGACGAGTCGGTCACGATCACGCCGGGGAGTGCGATTCCCGCCGCCAGCGAGGCGAGCAGCAGCCAGTACAGGCCGACGTCGAGCGACGTGCGGCGGGTGCCGGCGGTGCCGGGCACCCACGTGTACGGGCGCAGCCGGATGGTGCCGGTGCGCGCCCAGAATCGGATCCCGCCCGTCATCGGCTTGATCTTGAAGGTCAGCGGCCCCCAGGCCCCGGCCACACCGATGGCCTCGAGCAGGGTCGTCCACAGGACCAGCTTCTGGTAGACGATCGGCTGGTTCCACCAGGCCGAGACTTCCCAGAAGTGCAGGCCGGAGGTGGCGGTGGCGAGGAGTACACCGCCGAAGGCGTACAGCACGACCAACTTCACGACGTAGATGACGAAGGCGACCTTCTGTGTGCCGAAGCCGTGGTCCACCCAGCGCTGGGTGGCGAAGCGGAGCCGGTCCTGCAGCGGGCGGGTGATGAACTCGGCCGGGTCGACCTCGGGGAGGTCGGGTTTCATGAATCCCATGATGAGAGTCCTTACGGGATGGGTGGGTCAGGCGGGCTGGCTGGAGGAGGCGTCGAGCCGGCGCAGCGAGGGCTTGTCGATCTTGCCGACGGGGTTCTTCGGCAGCGTCTCGAGGACCGTGATCGTCACGGGTTGTTTGAACTTCGCCAACTGGGCGCGGGCGTGGGCGGCGATGGTCTCGACGTCGAGCTGCACGCCGGGCGCGGCGGACACGTAGAGCACCGGCAGCTCGCCGTACTTCGCGTCCGGTCGGCCGATGACGGCGGCCTCGGCGACGCCGGCGACGCCGTAGACCGTGGTCTCGATCTCCTTGGGATAGATGTTCTCCCCGCCGCGGATGATCATGTCCTTCGCGCGGTCCACGAGGCGGAGGTAGCCGTCCTCGTCGAGGACGCCGACGTCGCCGGTGTGCAGCCAGCCGTCGACGACGGTCCTGGCGGTCTCCTCGGGCCGTCCGAGGTAGCCGCGCATGATGTTCGGGCCCGCGAGCAGCACCTCGCCCGGCTCCCCGGCGGGGACGTCGGCACCGTCGGGCCCGGCGATCCGGATCCGCTGGCCCGGCAGGGCCACCCCCACGCTGCCGACCTTGCGCTCGCCGTCGAGCGGATTGCAGGTGGCGGCGCAGGTGCACTCCGAGAGGCCGTAGCCCTCGATGAGCGGGAAGCCGTAGCGGGCCTCGAAGCCCTCGAGCAGCTCCCGGCTGGCGGGTGCCGCACCGCAGACGCCGAAGCGCACCCGGGACAGGTCCGGCCGCACCTCGGGCGGCAGGCCGGCCAGCATCGTGTAGATCGTCGGTACCGCGGAGAAGTACGTCGCGCCGGTCTCCTCGAGGACCTGGAAGAAGGTCCGCGGGTCGAACCGGCCCGCGATCGTCACGCGGCCGCCGCCGCGGAGCGGGTTGAGCGTGGAGACCACGATGGCGTTCACGTGGAACAGCGGCAGGATCAGCAGGCTGTGGTCGTCGGCGTCGAAGTCGAAGGCAGCCGAGGACATCTCGCTCATCGCCACGAGGTTCGCGTGGTCGAGCATGACGCCCTTCGGGCGCCCCGTGGTGCCGGAGGTGTAGATCAGCAGAGCCAGGTCCGACGGTGCCGATGCGGGCTCCGCGGCGTCCGGCGCGTGCGCGAGCAGGGCGTCGGCGGCGACGACCGTGATCCCGGCGGGCGCGTCGGCGTCGGTGACGAGGACCGCGGCGCCCGCGTCCTGCACCTGGTACTCGACCTCGGGCTGCGCGAGGTACGGGTTGATCGGGGTCGCGGCGGCGCCCAGGTGCCAGGACGCGAACAGGGTGACCACGAGGAGCGCCGTGTTCGGCAACTTGACCGCGACCACGTCGCCGTGGCCGATCCCGGCGGCGCGCAGCGCGGCGGCCGCGCTGCGGACGGCGCCGTCGAAGGCGGCGTTGTCGAGGTCGATCGCGTCGTCGGCGACCGCGGGGGCGTGCGGCGCCGCGGCGGCGCGCACCGCGGGGAGGTGGGCGAAAGTGGGGAACTCGTACGTCACGGGTGGCTCCTAGTCCGGTGGGTGCATCCACGGTAGGGCTGGAGTGATCGCCGTCACATCGTCCAGCGGCGACGAGATGTGACGCAGAATTCGTCCTCGGAGGACGAATTCACGCTGAATCATTCCGTGATGCGCGCTAAGATTTGGTGATGGACCCCGACGCCCCGCGCAGGCTGATCGCCCGGGTGCTGGGCGCGGCGTCGCGTCGCGCGGTGTCCGACGCCATGACGGAGCGGATCGCGGCCGACCTTCCCGACCTGCGCGCCGACGACGCGATCTTCGGCTCCCTGGCCGCGAGCGTCGAGGCCAACGTCGAGAACGTCACCCACGCAATCGTCCTCGACGTGCCCGTGCAGCGGATCGAGGTCCCGCTCGCCGCCCTCGAGTACCCGCGCCGGGTGGCGCAGCGCGGCATGGCGGCGACGTCGCTCGTCCGGGCCTACTACCTGGGGCAGCAGACGATGATCGCCCTCATCGGCGAGGCGCTGGACGCGGACCCCGAGGCGGGACAGGAACTGCGCGAGGCGGCGATGCGCTGGCTCGTCGGCTGGTCCTTCGACTACAACGACGTCGTCACCCGGCGCGTGCTCGACGAGTACGAGACCGAGCGGGCGGCGTGGGTGGACGCCCGGAGTGGGGCGCGGACCGTGCGCGTCCTCGAGGTCCTCGACGGCGAGGTGCCGAGTGTGGCCGCCGCCTCTGCGAGCATCCGGTATCCCTTGCGCGCGAGCCACATCGGGATGGTCGTCTGGTATTCGGAGGGCGTCGACGAGGTCGAGCGGATCGAGCGTTTCCTCCGGGAGCTCGGCGCCGCGGCGGGTGCCGTCGCGCCGCCGCTCACGATGGCGGTCGACCGGCTCACCGCGTGGGCCTGGCTGCCGGTTGCCGGCGGAGAGACGGCGATCGCCGCCGCCCGCGAGTTCGTCGCCGCCGACCCGGACGCTCCGCGCGTCGTGTTCGGGCCGCCGCGCGAGGGCCTCGAGGGTTTCCGCGCGACGAACCGGGCGGCCCGGGAGGTGCAGCGGGTCGCCGACGCGACGGACGCGCCGCTGCTCGTCGCGACCGACCCGGGCGTGGGCCTCGCGGCCCTCGTCGCCCACGACGTCGGCGCCGCCCGGGCGTGGGCCGACGGTGTCCTCGGGGCCCTGGCCGGGGACACCGCCGCCGACGAGCGGCTGCGCAGCACCCTGGAGATCTTCCTGCGCACCGGCGGCAGCTTCAAGGCGACGGCCGAGCAGCAGCTCATGCACGCGAACTCGGTGAAGTACCGGGTGCGCCGCGCAGTGGCGCGCCGGGGCCGGGAGATCGGCGACGACCGGCTCGATGTGGAGGTGGCGCTCGCGGTGCGCCGGATCTTCGGCCCGCAGGCTCCCGGCAACCCGGCGCGGAAGGCCCCCGACGCAGGTCACTAAGCTGACCCTGCAACCGGCACCGTGAATGAGGAGCGCAAGTGACCCGTCCCGTGGTATTGATCGCCGACAAGCTGGCACCGTCGACAGTGGAGGCGCTCGGTGACGACGTCGAGGTGAAGTGGGTCGACGGCCCCGACCGCCCCGCCCTGCTCGCCGCGGTCCCCGAGGCGGATGCGCTGCTCGTGCGCTCCGCGACCACCGTCGACGCGGAGGTCCTCGCCGCCGCCACCAAGCTCAAGATCGTCGCCCGCGCCGGCGTCGGCCTGGACAACGTGGATGTGCCCGCCGCCACCGAGCGCGGCGTCCTCGTGGTCAACGCGCCCACGTCGAACATCCACACCGCGGCCGAGCACGCCGTCGCGCTGATGCTCGCCACCGCCCGCCAGATCCCCGCCGCGGACAAGACCCTCCGCGAGCACACGTGGAAGCGCAGCTCGTTCAACGGCGTCGAGATCCTCGGCAAGACCGTCGGCGTCGTCGGCATGGGCCGCATCGGCCAGCTCGTCGCGCAGCGCCTCGCCGCCTTCGAGACCAAGATCGTGGCGTACGACCCCTACGTCAGCCCGGCCCGCGCCGCGCAGCTCGGCATCGAGCTGCTCACCCTCGACGAGCTGCTCGAGCGCGCCGACTTCATCTCGGTCCACCTCCCGAAGACCCCGGAGACCAAGGGCCTGATCGGCCGCGAGGCGCTCGCCCGGACCAAGAAGGGCGTCGTCATCGTCAACGCGGCCCGCGGCGGCCTCATCGACGAGCAGGCCCTCGCGGACGCCATCACGTCGGGCCACGTCTTCGGCGCCGGCCTCGACGTCTTCGAGACCGAGCCCTGCACCGACAGCCCGCTGTTCGAGCTGCCGCAGGTCGTCGTGACCCCGCACCTCGGCGCCTCGACCTCGGAGGCCCAGGACCGCGCCGGCACCGACGTCGCCAAGAGCGTCCGCCTGGCCCTCGCCGGCGAGTTCGTCCCGGATGCGGTCAACGTCAAGGGCGGCGCCGTCGACGAGGAGGTCGCGCCCTGGCTCGAGCTCACCCGCAAGCTGGGCGTGCTGCTGGGCGGCCTGCCCGGGCAGCTGCCGGAGAAGATCGGCGTCACCGTCCGCGGCGAGCTGGCCAGCGAGAACGTCGATATCCTGCAGCTCTCCGCGCTGCGCGGCCTGTTCTCGGCCGTCATCGAGGACGCCGTCACCTTCGTCAACGCCCCCGCCCTGGCGGAGGAGCGCGGCGTCACCGTCGAGCTGGAGAAGGTCTCGGAGAGCCCCAACCACCGCAGCCTGGTCGACGTGCGCGCCGTGTACGGCGACGGCACCGTCCAGAACGTCGCCGGCACCCTGTCGGGCCTGAGCCGCGTCGAGAAGGTCACCAACATCAACGGCCGCAACTTCGACCTGCGCGCCGAGGGCCTGAACCTGTTCATCGCCTACGGCGATCAGCCGGGCTCGCTGGGCAAGATCGGCACGCTCCTCGGCGACGCCGGCATCGACATCCAGGCCGCGGCGCTGAGCCAGGACGCCGAGGGTGCGGGCGCGACGGTGCTGCTGCGCGTCAGCCAGCCGGTCTCCGCCGAGGTGCAGCAGGCCATCGGCGACGCGGTCGCCGCCACCACCATCGCGCAGGTGGATCTGTCGTGAAGCTCGCGGTGATCGGCGGGGACGGCATCGGCCCCGAGGTGACGGCGGAGGCGCTCAAGGTGCTGCGCGCGGTGGTCGGCGAGATCCAGACCACCGACTACGACCTGGGCGCGCGCCGCTACGAGCGCAACGGCGAGCTGCTCACCGACGAGGACCTGGCGTCCCTGCGCGAGCACGACGCCATCCTGCTCGGCGCCATCGGCGACCCGCGCAAGGTCCCGCCGGGCGTGCTCGAGCGCGGCCTGCTGCTGAAGATGCGGTTCGCGCTGGACCACCACGTGAACCTGCGCCCGTCGAAGCTCTTCCCGGGCGTCGAGTCGCCGCTGAAGAACCCGGGCGAGATCGACTTCGTCGTGGTCCGCGAGGGCACCGAGGGCGCCTACACCGGCAACGGCGGCGCCATCCGCGTCGGCACCCCGCAGGAGGTCGCCAACGAGACGTCGGTGAACACCCGGTTCGGCGCGGAGCGCGTGGTGCGCTTCGCCTTCGAGCTCGCGCGCACCCGGCGGAAGAAGTTGACGCTGGTGCACAAGACCAACGTGCTCGTCTTCGGCGGATCGCTGTGGCAGCGCACCGTCGACGAGGTGGCGACCGAGTTCCCCGACGTCGCCGTCGATTACAGCCACATCGACGCGGCCACCATCTACCTGGTGACCGATCCGTCGCGGTTCGACGTCATCGTCACGGACAACCTCTTCGGCGACATCCTCACCGACGAGGCCGGCGCGATCTCCGGCGGCATCGGCCTGGCCGCGTCGGGCAACATCGACGCGACGGGCACCAACCCGTCGATGTTCGAGCCCGTGCACGGCAGCGCCCCCGACATCGTCGGCCAGGGCGTCGCGGATCCCACCGCGGCCATCCTGTCGGCCGCGATGCTGTTGCGGCACCTCGGGAACGCCGAGGGCGCGCAGCGGATCGAGGACGCGGTGACCGCGGACCTCGCCGCCCGCGGCGACGCCCCGATCCGCACCGTCGAGGTCGGCGACCGCATCGCCGCCGCCCTCACCGCATAACCCGTCGGCTACCCCTCCGGCGGGGCACCGTCGGACCCAGCCCTGACTTAACAGCGTTAGCAGCAGGCGTTCTCCCAGGAAGCGCCCTGGGCTAACGCTGTTAAGTCATTTCCGGGGCAACGACGGTGCCGCCTCCTGCGGTTCGGGGACCTTCGCGTCGGAGGGGACCAGCGGGTAGGCGAGCAGCGGGGCCAGGGCCACGATGGCGAAGGCGGCGCCGAAACCCGTCGCGTGGATCAGGGCGCCGAGGATCGGCCCGGCGGCGGTCGTCGCGACGAACTGCCCGGTGTTCTGTATCCCGAGGGCGCGGCCGCTGTAGTAGGGCCCGGCCTTCTCGGCGATCGCGGTGAACGCCAGCCCGTTGTCGGCGACGGTCACGACCGACGCGACGAGGAGCACCACCACCGCGATGGGCGAGCCGACCGCGGCGAGCGCGCCGAGCCCGCCCATCGAGGCGGCGGCGGCCAGGGCGATCCACTTGATCGGCGACGTCCTCGAACCCAGCCGGTCCGACCAGGCGCCCGCCAGGATCCGCCCGCCCGCCCCGAGCAGCTGGCTCGCCGAGATGAGCAGCCCGGCGGTCGAGGGCGCCCAGTGCAGCCCGACGATCAGCCAGGTGATGCCCCACGTCCAGATCGCGCCCTGCGGCAGCACCAGCAACAGCGAGACGGCGTGGATGCGGACCAGGAAGGAGTCCTCCCGGTACGGGTTCGCGCGTGCGTCGACCGCCGCGGGACCGGTCTCGGGCCGCGGCGGATCGACGATGAACGCCCACACCAGCACGACGGAGACGACGGCCACGGCGAGCGGCACGAGCATCGCCGCGGTCAGGCCGGCGCGGCTCGCCAGCAGCGGCATCGTCAACGACAGCAGCGCGATGCCCAGGGGCTGCGAGGTCTGGCGGATGCCCATCGCGGTGCCGCGGCTGGACGCCGGGAACCAGCCGACCACGATCCGGCCGCTCGCGCCGTTGCCGCTCGCCGCCATCGCGGACGCGACGAACAGTGCGAGGGCCACGACGTACAGGGGAGCGTGCGCCGCGAACGCCGCAACGGCGGCCGCCAGCCCGGCCACGGCGCCGGCCATGCTGATCAGCAGGACGCGGCGCTCGCCGTACCGGTCGATCATGACGCCCCACAGGATCGTGGTGAGCAGCAGCCCGGCGGGCGCGGCGGCGGCGAACAGCCCGGCGCGCTGCGGGCTCAGGCCGCCCTGGATGAGCTGGGGGAGGAGAAAGGCGGTGCAGTTCACGGCGGCGGTCGTGGTGATCGCTGCGGTCATCGAGACCACCAGGATCCACCACCGCCGGGCGGCGGACATCTCCATCGCTACTCCCAACTAGTGAGACGGCAAGCTCGCTATCTGAGACGAAGCCTAGTGGATCGAAGTATCGGAGTCGAACGGTAGGCTCGCGGCATGCGCCTTGCACGAATCGCCAGCAGTGACGGGGTCGCGTTCGCGGCCATCGAGGGTGACCCCGAGGACGGTGCCCGGGCCCGGGAGATCTCCGAGCACCCCTTCGGCACACCGGAGTTCACGGGCCGCAGCTGGGCGCTCGACGACGTGCGGCTGCTCGCCCCGATCCTCGCCAGCAAGGTGGTCTGCATCGGCAAGAACTACGCGGCGCACGCCGCGGAGATGGGCGGCGAAGCGCCCAAGGATCCCGTGATCTTCATCAAGCCCAACACCTCGATCATCGGCCCGCTGGCGCCGATCAAGCTGCCGCGTAGCTCCGAGCAGGTGGACTACGAGGGCGAGCTCGCCGTCGTCATCGGCCAGCCCTGCCGCGACGTGCCCGCCGCGCGGGCGAAGGACGTCATCCTCGGCTACACCGTGGCGAACGACGTCACCGCGCGCGATCAGCAGCGCCACGACGGCCAGTGGACCCGCGGCAAGGGCTATGACACCTTCTGTCCGCTGGGCCCGTGGATCGAGACCGAGTTCGACCCGTCCGACGCGCGGATCTACACGGAGCTCGACGGCCAGATCAAGCAGGACTCGCGCACGTCGTTGATGATCCACTCCATCGGCGACATCGTCGAATGGATCTCGTCGGTCATGACCCTGCTGCCCGGCGACGTCATCCTCACCGGCACTCCGGAGGGCGTCGGCCCGATCACGGCCGGCCAGCACGTCGCGGTCACCGTCGAGGGCATCGGCACGCTGACCAGCCTCGCCGAGGACCGCTGACCGCGGCTCAGTCGGCCTTGACGGCGAGGACGGGGATCGGTGCGTTGAGGATCAAGCGCTGACTGACGCTGCCGAGCACCGCCTTGCTCACGAGCGACCGGCGGCGGACCGCGATCACCAGGCGGGTCGCGCCGCGCTCGTCGATCTCGTCCAGCACGGCGTCGACGGGATCGCGGTCGCCGCGCCCCGTCCGCTCCACGACGGTGATCGGCACCTCGCCCTCGACCTCCGAGACGTCGAGTGCGGCGATGCCGAGATTGACGGCCACGAGATCGGTGCCGAGGGACTTCGCCTCCTCGACGCCGGCGCGCAGTGCGACGGGGCCTTCGGTGGTGCCGGGGACCGCGACGATGATGGTCATGATGCTCCTCGTGTCAGTAACGGGCCGGTCAGCGGAAGTCGCCGCGGGAGAAGGACTCCTCCAAGTCCTCCAGCGAACGGCCGCTCGTGTTGGGCAGGGTCTTGTAGATCAGGAAGCCGAACAGCGCGCAAACGACGAAGAACGTGCCGTACGTTCCGACGATGCCACCGACCTTGATCAGCGTGGGGAAGAGCTGCCCGACGAGTGCGTTGGTCAGCCAGAGCACGAGCACCGACAGACCCATGCCGAAGCCGCGCAGCCGCAGGGGGAAGAGCTCGGACAGGCACACCCACACCGGCACGTTGAGCGCCGTCTGCATCGCCAGCACGAACAGGGCGACGAAGATCAGAACGGCGTAGGCCTGGACCTTGCCCTCGGGCAGGATCAGCGCCGACAGCACCGTGAGGCCGTGGCAGACGGTGACGGCGATCATGCCCATGATGATGAGCCTGCGGCGTGGAATCCGGTCGATGAGGACGAACAGGCAGACGGCGCTGCCGATCACCGCCGAGACGCCCATGAAGATGTTGGCGATCGGGGCCGCGCTGTCGCTGAAGCCCGCGGTCTTGAGCATCTCGGTGCCGTAGTACATGACCGAGTTGATGCCGGTGAGCTGCTGGGCGATCGCGAGGATCACGGCGGCGAGCATGATGCGGCGGACCCAGGGGATAGCGAGGTCGGCCCAGCCGCCGGTCTGTGCGGCCTCCTCCTCGTGGGCGAGGTGTTCGACCTCCGCCATCTCGGCGCGCGCCCGGTCCTCGGTGCGGACCTGCATCAGTACGGCGAGCGCTTCCTCGTGGCGCCCCTTCGAGATGTACCAGCGGGGCGACTCGGGCATCCGCAGCATGCCGAGGAACAGGAAGACGGCGGGCACGGCGCAGACCGCGAGCATGATCCGCCACACCCCGGGGTGGCCGTCGGGGTTGGCGTCGGTGAGCGGCGGCCAGACGCGCGCGATGATCGCGTTGATGATGAAGGCGAGGAGCTGGCCGACGACGATCGCCAGCTCGTTCCGGCCGCCGAGTGCGCCGCGACGTTCGGTGGGCGCCAGCTCGGACAGGTAGACGGGCACGACGACCGAGGCGCCGCCCACCGCGAGGCCGAGGACGAACCGGGCCGGCAGCATCACCGCCAGGTCGTTCGCGAAGACCGCGCCGAGGGTGCCGACGAAGAAGACGATCGCGAGGATGATCATCGTCTTCCGGCGCCCGATGGCGTCGGCGAGCCGGCCGCAGAGCAGCGCGCCGACCGCGGCCCCGATGAGCAGCGTGCTCACCACCAGGCCCTCGGTCGTCGTGGTGAGGCCCAGGTCGTGCTTCATCGGCTCCAGCGCGCCGTTGAGCACGCCGGTGTCGTAGCCGAAGAGCAGTCCGCCGAAGGTCGCGACGACCGCGACCAGGTCCATCCGCCGCTGGTGGGGGCCCGGCCGCAGGGGTGGCAGTGTTGTTCCGCCCTCCGGTGTGCTGGTGCTTCCGTGCGTCATGTGTCGAAGTCCTTCCCGCTGTCCGCGTGAGGAACATCACAGCAGACCGGTGGAGCGTTTGACAAGTAGTTCGACGAGATTGAAAGAATGTCATGACATGACTATCGAACGTGTGGCATCCTGAAACCGTTCGGCTGGATACGACGGAGGTGGCACACGATGCACGACGGTACGCAGCAGGATCCGACCCCGGTGCGGGTGGCCGTGATCGGCATGGGCTGGATGGGCCGGGTGCACGCGCAGGCGTACGCCCGTGTGCCGCATCACTACCCGGACGGCCCGGCCGTGCCGGTGCTCGCCGCGGTGGCGGACGACGTCCCGGGGCGGGCGACGGCGTTCGCCACCAGGTTCGGGGCCTCCGCCGCCTACACCGACTGGCGTGACGTCCTCGGCGATCCGTCGATCGACGCCGTCTCGGTGACCGTGCCGAACTTCCTGCACCGCGAGATCGGCGTCGCGGTGCTCGACGCCGGTAAGCATCTCTGGATCGAGAAGCCCGTCGGGCTGACCGCGGCGGACGCCGCCGCGGTCGCCGAGGCCGCGGAGCGCAACGACCGGCGCACCGCCGTCGGCTTCAACTACCGCAACGCCCCTGCGGTGCAGGCCGCCCGGGCGATGATCGCCGACGGCCGGCTCGGCACCATCACGCACGCCCGGTTCCGGCTGTTCAGCGACTACGCCGCCCATCCCGACGGTGCCCTCACCTGGCGTTACCAGCGGGGCCGCGGCGGGAACGGCGTGCTCGGCGACCTGGGGTCCCACGGCGTCGACCTGGTCACCCACCTGCTCGGCGACATCGCCGCCCTGGTCGCCGACACCGCGATCTTCATCCCCGAACGCTCCGAGCCCACCGGCGCCACCTCGGGACACCAGCTCGCCACGTCCGGCGTGCGGGGCGCGGTCGAGAACGAGGACTACCTGTCGGCGCAGCTGCGCCTGGCGTCCGGGGCGCGCTGCGTTCTCGAGGCGAGCCGGGTCGCGGTGGGGGAGCAGAACTCCTACGGCTTCGAGATCCACGGCACGTCCGGCATGGTGCGCTGGGACTACCGGCGCATGGGCGAGCTCGAGGCGTCACTGGGCTCGGACTTCCAGGACCAGCCCGTGTCGGCGGTGCACGTCGGGCCCGGCAGCGGCGACTACGCCGCGTTCCAGCCCGGCGCGGCGAATCCCATGGGCTACGACGACCTCAAGGTCATCGAGGCCCAGCGCTTCCTCCGGTCGGTGGTCACCGGCGTCCCCGAGGGCGCCACCGTCGACGATGCGGTGCGCAGCGCCCGCGCGCTCGACGCCATGACCCGCTCGGTCGACGAGGGGCGCTGGGTGACGCTCGCGTAGTCCGCGTAGTCCGCGTAGTCCGCGTGGAACGGGTGCCGACGGTCCGCGGACCGTCGGCACCCGTCGTCCGTCACCCGCGCGCCGGCTCCGTCCGCAGGGATGCCGTGAGCGCGGCGTCCGCCGCGAGCAGGACCTCGGCCGCGACGGCGACGCCCTCCTCGCGGCCCAGCTCGGTGTCCTCGTGCTCGATGTTCACGAGCATGTCCGGATCCACCTCGTGCAGGGCGCGGAGGAACTCGGTCCAGTACGCGACGTCGTGGCCCTTGCCGAGCGCCACGAAGTCCCACGCGGACTCCGTCGGCCACTCGTTGGCCCACTCGTCGCCACCGAGGTTGGTCCGCGGCTCGTCGGCGCCGAGCCGGCGGAAGGAGTTGTCCAACACCCCGTTCAGCGCCGCGTGCTCCGGGTTGATCCGGACGTCCTTGGCGGCGGCGTGGACGACCAGATCGCCGAGGTGCCGGACCACGGCGACCGGGTCCATCTGCTGCCAGAACAGATGCGAGGCGTCGAGCTCCACGCCGAGGTGCGTGGACCCTGTCCGCTCGACCAGCTCGTGCACCGACGCACTGTTGAAGACGATGTTCTGCGGGTGCAGCTCCAGCGCGACCGTGACGTCGTGGTCGCGGGCGATGCGGTCGGTCTCGCGCCAGAACTCGGTGGCGATCTCCCACTGGTGGTCCAGGACGTCGAGCGCGGCCGAGTTCCAGGCGTTCACCACCCAGTTCTGGTGCCGTGCACCGGGGTCGCCGCCGGGCAGGCCGGACATGGTGACGACGCGGTCCTGGCCCAGGCGGGCCGCGAGCCGGATCGAGCGGCGGATGTCGTCGGCGTGCCTGCCGCCGATCGCGCGGTTCGGGTGCAGCGGGTTGCCGTTGCAATTGAGGCCGGCGATGGTGACGCCGGTGCCCTCGAAGCTCCCGAGGAAGTCGTCGCGGGCGGTGTCGCTGGCGAGGATGTCGGCGATGTTCGGCACGTGCACCGGCGGCAGGAAGCCCCCGGTGTTGAGCTCGATACCGGTGAGACCCACCGAGGCGATCGCGCGGAGCGCGTCGGGCAGCGGGCGGTCGTGGTAGATCGCGTTGTACAGGCCGAGTTTCATGGGGATTCTCCGTCGGGATGTCGGGACGTCAGGACCGGGGGAGGAGCGAGGGCACGTCGACGGGGGCGCCGCCGGCGACAGCGGAGCGGGCGACGGCGTCGATGAGCTCCATGTTGTGCAGGCCGTCGGCGAAGTCGGCGTTGCGCGGTAGCGATTCGTCGGCGCGCAGGCCGGCGACCTCCTCGAGCATCGCGCGGGCCTGGAAGACGAAGCCGTCGTTCTGGCCGATCCCCACGCCGGGCGCGTCCATCGCGAGGCCACCGCGCCAGTACGGGTGGTCGGGGCCGAGCGTCACCGTGCGCGGGCCGCCGAGCGCGTGGTCGCCGTCGGCGAGCACGACCTGGACCTGGCCCGGATTGCGGAAGTCGAACGCCGCCGAGCCTCGCTCGCAGAACACCTCGACCTTCAGGGTGTTGGGGTGGCCGGCCGCCACCCGGGAGACCTGCAGCGCGCCGGTCCCGCCGCCCGCGAAGTCCACGAAGAAGCCGGCCACGTCGTCGTTCTCAACGGCGTCCCGCTCGTCGCTGACCGCGCCGTGCTCGTGGCCGATGACGCGGCCGAGCGGCTTGGGGCGCGTCGGGAACGCGGTGTGCAGCGTCGCGCCGCGGACGGTGGCGACCGGGCCGCCGAACAGCTCCGCGATGTAGGTCAGGTGGCTGCCGACGTCGGCGAGCGCGCCCGAGCCCGCCGGGCCCTTGAACCGCCAGCTGATCGGGCCATCGGGGTCGCAGGCGTAGTCGGTCCAGTAGGCGCCGTCGACGTTGATGAGCCGGCCCAGGCGGCCGCTCCGCACCAGTTCGCCGAGCAGGGCGATGCCGGGCGAGCGGAGGTACGTCAGGCCGATCCGGCCCAGGACGCCGCGCTCGGCGGCCGTGTCCGCGGCGGCCACCATGGCGCGCGCGTCGGCGAGGGCGTCCGAGAGAGGCTTCTCGCAGAGCACGTGCTTGCCCGCGGCCAGAAGGGATTCGACGATCTCCCGGTGCAGTGCGTTGGCCACGACCACGCTCACCACGTCGATGTCGTCGGCAGCCGCGATCGCCTGCCAGGAGGTGTCGTGCCGCTCGAAGCCGAACCGGCGAGCGGTGTCCTCCGCCAGCGGTTCGTACGCGTCGGCGATGGAGACCAGCCGCACGTCCGGCAGTCCGGGGCCGTAGACGGCGGTGGCGGACCGGTACCCGGCGGCGTGCGCCTTCCCCGCCATGCCGGCGCCGATCACGGCGACGCCGATGCTGTTCCCGCTCATTGTTCCCTCCTTCAGGGTTGCTGTGCGCGCTGTCACGACCTACTGTCGATGTGAGTTGGAGCGCTCCAACAATGATGAGTAATGTTCGTATGTCCTGTCAAGGGGTGGCGCATGGCGGATGGACGGCCGACGATCTACGACGTCGCGACGCGGGCGGGGGTGTCGAAGTCCCTGGTCTCCCTGGTGCTGCAGGGATCGCCGCGGGTCGGGGACGTCTCGCGGCGTGCCGTCGAGGAGGCGATCGCGGAGCTCGGGTACCGCCCCAGTCGGGCTGCGGCCGACCTCGCCGCCCGGCGAACGCACACCGTGGGCGTGCTGATCGACGACTACACGAACCTGTGGTTCGTCGACCTCGTGCGCGGCCTGCACGCCGCGCTGGGGCCCGCCGGCTACCGACTGGCGGTCGTCGACGTCGCGACCGCGGACCAGGCCGAGGACCCGGTCGAATCCATGCTCGCGATGCGGGTCGACGGGCTCGTGCTCGGCATGGATCCCCCGCGATCGCTGCTCGCGCGCGACGGTGCGGCGCTCCCGCCGGTCGTGGTCGCGGGCACCCGCGCGGTGCGGGACGCGCGGTTCGACGCGGTCGCCAACGACGATGCGGAGGGAGCGCGCCTCGTCGCGCGACACCTGGTGGGGCTGGGGCATCGCGTCGTCGGACAGGTGTGCGCCGGCGGCGGGGCGGGCGACGTGCGGCGGGAGGCCTTCTCCGCCGAGGTCTCCCGCTTGGGCGCGACCGCGGTCGACGCCTCGTGGCGCGGTGAGGCGTCCGACGAGGCCGGATTCCGTGCCGCGACCGAACTGTTCGCCGCGGATCCCGGGATCACCGCGGTGTTCGCGGCGAACGACGTGATGGCGGTCGGCGTGCTCGGGGCGGCGCGCGAGCACGGGATGGACGTCCCGCGGGACCTCTCCGTCGTCGGCTACGACGACACCTCGTTGGCGTCGACCCGGCTGGTGGGGTTGACGACGGTCGACGACCGCAGCTTCGACGTGGGCCACCGCGCGGGTGCTCTCCTGTGCGACCGGATGGGGGCGGGCGGCGGCGTCGCGGCCCCGGCGGCGCGCGACCGTGAGAGCCGTGTTCTCGCACCGAGACTGGTCGTCCGGGGCACCACCGCACCGCCCGGTTGAGCCGCAAGATCGCGGCAATGTGCGTATGTCTGAACAAACACTAGGCAAGCGCTGTGATCTGTACTACATTCAGCTCAGCGAGTGGGTCGTCTCACTCGGTGAGGTCGAAGGGACACAGCAATGAAGAAGACCACGCAGCGGCCGCGGAAGCTCCGAACCCTGCTCGCCGCGACCGCGGCCGGCACGGCCGCGCTCATCACGGTGGTGGGGTGCTCGAGCACGGGCGGTGCGCCGCGCGACACCGGCGACGGCGGCGCCGGAGTCGGCTCGGCGGGCACCAAGCGCCTGACCATCGCCATGGTCACGCACCAGCAGCCCGGCGACACCTTCTGGGACCTCATCCGCAAGGGCGCGGAGATGGCGGCGAAGAAGGACAACGTCACCCTCCGGTACTCCAACGACCCGCAGGCGCCCAACCAGGCGAATCTCGTGCAGGCGGCGATCGACAGCAAGGTCGACGGGATCGCGCTCACCCTCTCCACGCCCAACGCCTTCCAGGCCGTGGTGCAGAACGCGCAGAAGGCGGGGATCCCGGTCTCCGCGTTCAACGCCGGCTACAACGACTACGCCCGCATGGGGATCCAACAGTACTTCGGCCAGGACGAGACCACCGCGGGCGTCGCCGTAGGGGAGCGCCTCGCGAAGGAGGGCGCGAAGAAGGCCATCTGCATCATCCAGCAGCAGGGGCAGGTCCAGCTCGAGTCGCGGTGCGCGGGGGTCCGGACGGGCCTCGCGGGCGGCACCGTCGAGAACCTCAACGTCAACGGTGAGGACATGACCGACGTGCAGTCGAAGGTCAACGCCAAGCTGCAGCAGGACCCGAGCATCGACACCGTGGTGGCCCTGGGCGCCCCCTTCGCGCTGACGGCCACCAAGGCGGTCGAGAGCGCCGGCGCCAAGCCACGGATCGTCACCTTCGACACCAACGCGGCCCTGGTCGGAGCGATCCAGAACGGCAAGGTCGCGTGGGCCGTCGATCAGCAGCCGTACCTGCAGGGCTACCTCGCCATCGATTCGCTCTGGCTGCAGATCATCAACGGCAACACCATCGGCGGCGGGCAGGCCGTGTTCACCGGGCCGGCGTTCATCGACAAGACCAACGTCGACAAGGTCGCCGAGCTCGCCAAGGGCGGTACCCGCTGATGACCACCGACGAGGCCCTCGACCTCAGCACGCACACGCCCGTCACCGACGAACGCGTCAAGAAACAGAAGCCCCTCCAGCGCTTGATCCTGCGCCCCGAGGTCGGCGCCCTGATCGGCGCGATCGCGATCCTGATCTTCTTCCTCATCGTGGCGCCGCCTTTCCGCAGTCCGGAGGCCTTCGCCACCGTCCTGTACGCCAGTTCGACGATCGGCATCATGGCCTGCGGGGTCGCCGTCCTCATGATCGGCGGCGAGTTCGACCTGTCGACCGGTGTGGCCGTGACCTTCTCGTCGCTCGCGGCGTCGATGCTCGCCTACAACCTGCACCTGAACACGTGGGTGGGATCCCTGCTCGCCCTGGGGCTGTCGCTCGCCGTGGGAGCCTTCAACGGCTACATGGTGATGCGCACCAAGATCCCCAGCTTCCTCATCACGCTGGCCACGTTCCTCATGCTCACCGGTATCAACCTCGCGGTCACCAAGATGGTCACCGGCCAGGTCGCCACCCCGACCATCGCCGACATGGAGGGGTTCCCGTCGGCGCAGGCCGTCTTCTCCTCGACGATCCACGTCTTCGGCGTCGGCCTCAAGGTGACGGTGCTCTGGTGGATTCTGTTCACCGCGGTCGCCACCTACGTGCTCATGCGCACCCGGGTCGGGAACTGGATCTTCGCCGTCGGCGGCAACCAGGATTCCGCACGGGCCGTGGGTGTCCCGGTCACCAAGGTCAAGATCGGCCTGTTCATGTTCGTGGCCTTCTGCGCCTGGTTCGTCGGGCAACACCTGCTGTACGCCTACGACACCGTCCAGTCCGGGCAGGGCGTCGGCAACGAGTTCCTGTACATCATCGGCGCCGTCATCGGCGGCTGCCTCCTCACGGGCGGCTACGGCACCGCGGTCGGGGCCATGATCGGCGCCTTCATCTTCGGCATGGTCAACCAGTGCAT
The DNA here is from genome assembly GCF_900104775.1 of Tsukamurella tyrosinosolvens. Classification (NCBI taxonomy): domain Bacteria; kingdom Bacillati; phylum Actinomycetota; class Actinomycetes; order Mycobacteriales; family Tsukamurellaceae; genus Tsukamurella; species Tsukamurella tyrosinosolvens. The sequence continues at coordinate 3,661,279 of NZ_FNSA01000003.1, read as the reverse complement.
CGTCTACGCCGGCTGGAACCCCGACTGGTTCAAGTTCTTCCTCGGCATCATGCTGCTGTTCGCCGTGATCGCCAACAACGCATTCCGCAACTTCGCCGCGAAGAGGTGACCCGATGACCACGGACGACATTCAGGCCGAGACGCCCGAGACCGGCGACGACAAGGTCGCGCTGATCGAGTTCAAGGACGTCGGCAAGCAGTACGGCAACATCATCGCGCTCCAGGGGATCAACCTCCGCGTGTACCCCGGCGAGGTCACCTGCGTGCTCGGCGACAACGGCGCGGGCAAGTCGACGCTGATCAAGACGATGGCGGGGCTGCACAAGCCCAGCGAGGGCGAGGTCCTCGTCGACGGCGAGGTCACGACCCTCGACTCGCCGAAGGACGCGCTCGCGAAGGGCGTCGCCACCGTCTACCAGGATCTCGCAGTCGTGGGGTTGATGCCGGTGTGGCGCAACTTCTTCCTCGGCCAGGAGCTGCGCTCGGGCTTCCTCAAGAGTCTCGACGTGCAGACCATGCGCGCCACGACGAAGGAGGAACTGTTCAAGATGGGCATCGATCTCCCGGACGTGGACGCCCCCATCAGCTCCTTGTCGGGCGGCCAGCGGCAGTGCGTCGCCATCGCCCGGGCGATCTACTTCGGCGCGCGGGTGCTGATCCTCGACGAGCCGACGGCAGCGTTGGGCGTCAAGCAGTCCGGCATGGTGCTGCGGTACATCACAGCGGCCCGGGACCAGGGCTTCGGCGTCGTCTTCATCACGCACAACCCGCACCACGCGTACATGGTCGGCGATCACTTCGTGCTGCTCAACCGCGGCCGGCAGAAGCTCGACTGCACGTACGACGAGATCAGCCTGGAGGAGCTGACCTCGCAGATGGCGGGCGGCGACGAGCTCGAGACCCTCAGCCACGAACTGCGCAGGTGAGTGGGTGAGGGCGACACTCCTCGAACGCTTCGGCCGCCGCGTGCGGGTCGCAATGGTCGGCGGCGGGATCGGCAGCTACATCGGCGAGACCCACGCCGTCGCGCTCCGCGCCGACGGGCTGTGGGACCTCGTCGCGGGCGCCTTCTCCCGCAACCCGGACACCAACGCGGCCACCGGGCGGTCGTGGCTCGTGCCACCGGAGCGCACCTACGCCGATCACCGCGCCCTCATCGCGGGGGAGTCCGTGCGGGCGGACCGCGTCGACGCGGTGATCGTCGCGACCCGGCCGTCGAGCCACGCCGAGATCGCCTGCGACCTCCTGGCAGCCGGCTTCCACGTGATCTCCGAGAAGCCCCTCACCGATACCGCCGCCGACGCCCGCCGGGTCGCGGCGGCGGTATCGGAGTCGGGCCGGCGGCTCATGCTCACCCACTGCTACAGCGGTTATCCCATGGTGCGCCAGGCGCGGGAGATGGTCGCCCGGGGCGACCTCGGCCGGATCACCCTGGTCGAGAGCAGGTTCGCCGGCGGGATGTACGCGGCGGACACACCGCCCGGCTCGTGGCGCGTGGACGGCACGGAGGGCGGCGTCACCGCGCTGATCGCCGACCTCGGCACGCACGCGCTGCACCTCGCGGAGTTCGTCGCCGGCCGTCGGATCACCACGGTCGCCGCGGACCTCGCGCGGGTCGCCCCCGAGCATGTGGCCTTCGACAACGCGTATCTGACCCTCCGCTTCGAGAACGGCGCGCGCGGACGCTGCTGGAGCACCTCGCAGGCCGCCGGGGCCACGCACGGCCTCGCGGTCACCGTCCACGGCGACCGCGGCAGCGTGAGCTGGGACCACGACACCCCGGAGACCCTGTGGTGGCGTGCCGCCGGCGAACCCGACCGGCTGCTCACCAAAGCCGGACCCGCGGCGACCCCCGCGGCGCTCGCCGCGTCCCGGTTCACCGCCGGACACCCGGACGGGTACGCGCTGGCCTTCGCGAACCTCTACCGCGACTTCGCGTGCGCGCTGCTCTCCGAGGCGCTGGGCGAGGACCCCTCCCCGTACCTGGCCGATCTCCCCGACGTCGCCGACGGTGTCCGCACCCTGGCGATCGTCGAGGCGGCCGTCCGGTCCGACGCGGCCGGGCGCCCCGTCACGGTCGACACCTGACCACCCCGACCCGAATCGAGCGAACATGACCGAGCCGATCCGCGTGGCCCTCGTGGGCTGCGGCAACATCGCCCTGGGCTTCCACATCCCCGCGTACCTCACCGCCGACGACCGGTTCCGCATCGTCGGTATCGCCGACCCGACCCCCGAGCGGCTCGAGCTGGGCCGCGTCGCCGCGGGACTGACACCCGAGCAGGTGCACGCGGACGTCGCCGAGCTACTGGCCCGCGACGACGTCGACGCGCTGGACCTGTGCACCCCGCAGCACCTGCACCGCGACGTCGCGGTCGCCGCCGCCCGCGCCGGCAAGCACGTCTTGTGTGAGAAGCCGATCGCCGCCGTCCCCGCGGACGCGGAGGCCATGCGCGCCGCGGCCGAGAAGGCGGGCACCGTGCTCGCGGTGGTCGCCAACTACCTGTTCTTCCCGGAGGTGGTGGCGCTGCGGGCGATCATCGACTCCGGCGAGCTCGGCGAGATCCGCACGGCGCGCGTCGACATGCTGGGTGTCCTCGACCTACCGGGCGCGGCGGGCTATCGGCCCAGCTGGCGGCACGATCCCGCGCAGGCGGGCGGGGGCGTCCTGGTCGACATGCTGCACGGGGTGTACCTCGCCGAGGCCCTCCTCGGCGCCCGCGCGGAGCGAGTCTCCGCGTTCGTCGATAGCGCGACCGACGGCGACGCCGTCGATGGAATCGCGTTGTGCCGCCTCGAGGCCGGCCGCCGCGTCGCGATGGTGAACATCGCGTGGGGCATGGGCCAGGGCGGTGTCGCGGTCGAGGGCACTCGCGGCCGCGCGGTCGCGCACTACCGCGCGGACGGGACGATGCCGTGGGCCCCGTTCGAATCACTCACCGTCACCACGGAATCCGGGACGCGCACCGTCGACCTCCCGGCGGGAGCCGAACTGGAGCCCCTCATCGCCGCGTCGATGCGCGACACGGTGCTCGACTTCGCCGACGCGATCGCCGGCGACCGGGCGCCCGCCGTCGACGCCGCGGTCGCCCGACACATCCTCGAGATCACCGTCGCCGCCTACGCGTCCGGCGCCCTCGGGACGACCGTCCGCCTCCCGCTCGACGGCGCGCTGTTCACCGCCGGCGTCGCAGGCCTCGCGGAGATCGGCGTCCCCGACGACTCCTTCGTCCGCCGCCGTGGCCTGTTCGGCCTGACGGTGCCGGCGACGTCCGGGATCGGGGGCTGACGTGCAGATCGGACTGCTCACCGACAGCCTCTCCGAGCTCACCCGCGCCGAGGCCCTCGACACGGCCGTGGACCTCGGCGTCGAGACCGTCGAGATCGGCCTGGGCGGTGTGCACGGCGGGTGGTCGCCCGCCCCGCACGCCGATCTGGCGGAGCTGTTGGACGACGGTGGCGCGCGTGCGGGCCTGGCCCGCGACGTCGCCTCCCGCGGGCTGCGGCTCGAGGCCTTCAACGCCGCCGGGAACCCGTTGCACCCCCGGCACGGAGAGCGCGATGCCGCCGTCCTGCGCGGTGCGCTGCGGCTGGCCCAGGAGTTCGAGGTCGGCACCGTCGTCACCATGTCGGGCCTCCCCGGCTATCCGGGCGATACGGTGCCGCCGTGGATCACCACGGTCTGGCCGCCGGAGAACCTGGAACTCCTGGACTACCAGTGGGAGCGGGCGATCGACTGGTGGGGGCCGATCGCCGAGGAGGCGCGAGCACGGGGTGTCCGGATCGCTGTCGAGATGCACGCCAACCAGCTGGTCTACAGCGTCCCGGGGCTGTTGCGCCTGCGCGATGCCGTCGGCGACACGGTCGGCGCGAACGTCGACCCCAGCCACCTGATCTGGATGGGCGCCGACCCGCTCGCCGCGATCCGCGCCCTGGACGGCGCGATCCATCACGTGCACGCCAAGGACACCCGGATCGAGGACCGCGCCGCAGTCGCCTCCCGGCTGGAGACGATCCCGAACCCGCGTACCGGGGAGCGGGCTTGGAACTACGTCGCCGTCGGGACGGGGCACCCCGACGGGGTCGACTTCTGGGTGCGGTTCATCGCGAACCTGCGCCTCGCGGGCTACGACGGTCCGCTGTCCATCGAGAACGAGGACTACACGCTGGGCCAGCGCGAATCCGTCGCGCTGGCCGTCGAGACGCTGCGCACCGCGCAGCACCTGGAGGAGGTGCGATGAGCAGGACCCGGATCGCGGTGCTCGGATGCGGCCGGATCGGGCGGGTGCACGCCGATTCCGTCGCGGTGAGCGACCGCGCCGAGCTGACGTGGGTCTTCGACCCGATCGAGGCGGCGGCCGGAGAAGTCGGTGAGCGCTACGGCGCGGCCTGGACCACCGATGTCGAGGAGGTCCTCGCGGCCGGTGACGTGGACGCCGGCGTGGTCGCCTCGCCGACACCGACGCACGTCGACCTGCTGACCCGCGCGGTACGCACCGGCCGGACCGTGCTGTGCGAGAAGCCCATCGACCTCGACCTCGCGCGGGTCGATGCGTGCCGCGCCGACCTCGGCGAGCTCACGCAGAAGGTGATGCTCGGCTTCAACCGCCGCTTCGACTCCTCCTTCGCCGAGGTCCGCCGCCGTGTCGACGCGGGGGAGATCGGCTCGCTGGAGCAACTGACGATCGTCAGCCGCGACCCCGCGCCGCCACCCGCGGAGTACGTGGCCTCCTCGGGCGGGCTGTTCCGCGACATGATGATCCACGATCTCGACCTCGCCCGGTTCTTCCTCGGCGAGGTGGTGGCCGTGTCCGCCCTCGGATCGAACCTGGTCTCCGAGGAGATCCGCGCTGCCGGCGACGTCGACGGCGCCATGGTCGTCCTCCGCGGCGCAGGCGGGCAGCTGGCGACGATCACCAACTCCCGGCGCTGCGCCTACGGCTACGACCAGCGGCTGGAGGCCTTCGGCGCGCTGGGCTCGCTCAGCGCGGCCAACCAGCACGCGACGTCCGTGACCTTCTCGGGGGCGGCGCACACCGGTGCCGCGGGACCGGCCCTCACCTTCTTCCTCGACCGCTACACGCCGGCCTACCGCGCGGAGCTCGACGCCTTCGTGACGATGACGGAGACCGGCGGCGCGGCGTCCCCCGGCTTCGACGACGGCCGGGCGGCCCTGCTGCTCGCCGACGCCGCCGCGGAATCGCTCCGGACCGGTGCGGTGGTGGAGGTCCGGGCATGACGGTGCGCTGGGGCCTGCTGTCGACGTCGGGGATCGGGCGGGTGGCCGCCCGCGCGATCGCCGCCGCCGACGGTGCCGATCTCGCCGCCGTCGCCGGGCGGGAGCCGGGTAGGGCGGCCGACTACGCGGCGCAGGTCGGCGCCCCGGTCTCCTACGGCTCCTACGAGGATCTCCTCGCGGACGCCGACATCGATGCCGTGTACGTGCCGCTGCCGATCACGCTGCACGCCGAGTGGGCCGTGCGGGCCCTCGAAGCGGGTAAGCACGTGCTGTGCGAGAAGCCGCTGACCCTGGACCCGGAGGAGGCGACGGCCGTCTTCGACGCCGCGGAGCGCGCGGGGCGGCTCGCGATCGAGGGCTTCATGTGGCGGCTGCACCCGCAGACGCTGCTGGTCCGTCGCCTGCTCGCGGAGGGCGCGATCGGTGCGCTCGCGCTCGTCCGCGCCGCGCTCAGCGTGAGCGCCCCCGCAGGCGACATCCGGCGCACGACCGACCTCGGCGGCGGCGCGCTCGCGGACCTCGGTGGCTACTGCGTGAGCGCGGTCCGGCTGTTCGGCGGCGAACCGTCGACCGTGCGTGCAGTCGGTGTCGCCGATCCGGCCGGTTCGGGCGCGGGCCACGACCTCCGTGCCTCCGCGGTCCTCGAACTGGAGGACGGCGTCCTCGGGCTGATCGACGTCGGATTGGACCTGGAGCGGCGCGACCAGCTCGAGCTCGTCGGCACGGAGGGACGGATCGTCGTCGACGATCCGTGGCTGTGCCGGTCCGGCGCCGTCGAGGTGATCCGCGGGGAACGGGCGGAGCGGTTGCCGGCGGATCCGGGCGGCGCCTTCGGCCTCACCCCACCCGGGCCCGACAACGAGGACGCCTACCGGATCGAGTTCGAGGCGGCGAGCGCCGCCTTCGCCGGTGGGGCGGCGCCGGCCTTCGGTCGCGCCGACGCCGTCGCGCAGGCCCGTGCCTTGGCGGCGGCGCGCCGATCCGCAGCGGAGCGCGTCACGGTCGTCCTGTGATTCCGCTCGCCGACCGCTCGCCCGACGGTGCGCGTCACCGTCGGGCAGCGGCGTGTTCGCCTGCGTTCGCGGGGAGCCGTAGCGCCCCGGCGAGGGGCAGCAGGAGCAGTGCGGCGAAGGGGACGAAGGCGATCCGGTAGCCGAGCTCGACGGCGTCCGGGCCCGCCAGGCCCGTGCCGAGACGCGCGGCCGCTGCCGCCGCGGCTATGCCCAGGGCCGTGCCCACCTGCTGGAGTGTGGCGGACAGGCCGTTCGCGGCGGGGAGCAGGTCGCGGGGGACATCGGCGAACATGACGGTGTTGTAGGCGCTGAAGCCGATGGACCGGACCATCCCGGAGAACACCAGGAGCGCGGCGATCACCGTCGCCGGCGTCGACGCGTGCACCCACCCGAAGGCGAGCAGCGTCACCGCACCCGCGACGATCGACCAGACGAGGGTGCGTCGGAACCCCAGCCCCCGGATGATCGGGGAGGTCAGCGGTTTGATCGCGAGGTTGCCGACGAAGACCGCCGTCACCATCGCGCCCGCCGCGGCAGCGCTCCACCCGAATCCGGCCTGGAAGAGCAGCACGAAGAGGAACGGCGCGCCCGTGATCACGAGACGGTAGATCGATCCGCTCACGTTGCCCACGCGGAAGGTCCGGATGCGCATGACCGCCGGATCGAACAGCGGGTGGGGGCGACGCGCCATCCCCTGTGCAGCCACCCCGGCGAGGAGCGTTGCGGCCACCACCAGGGCGGCCACGGTCCACGGGCGTCCGCCTCGCAGCAGTTCGACGCCGCCGGTGAGGCACACGACCGCGCCCGCGGTGAGCAGGTAGCCCCATCGGTCGAGCGGTGTGCGGATGCCCTCGTCGTTCCGCGGGATCAGGAGCGCACCGCCGGCCGCCAATGCAACGCCGATCGGTACGTTGAGCACGAAGATCCACCGCCATCCCAGGACGTCGGTGATGACGCCGCCGAGGAACGGCGCGATCACCGGCGCGACGAGGGAAGGCCACGTCAGGTACGCCATCGCCGCCAGGAGGTCGGCCGGCCGGACCGCGCGCAGCACCGCGATCCTCCCGACGGGGATCATCAGCGCTCCCGCCGTTCCCTGGGCGAGCCGGAACACGCACAACCACAGCAGGTCCGGTGCCAGCGCGCACGCGACCGACGCGGCGGTGAACCCCACGACCGACCACAGGAAGACCCGCCGCGTGCCGTACCGCTCGGCGACCCACCCGGCGGCGGGGATGGCCACCGCGACCGCGAGGAGGTAGCCCACGATCGCGGGGCTCACACCCGCCGGGGCGACCCCGAAGTCGCGGGCCACCGCCGGCGCAGCCGTCTGCAGCACCGTGCCGTCGAGGTTCTCGAGGAACAGCGCACCCGCGACGAGGAGCGCGAGGGGGCGGCTGAAGCTCGCGGCCTCCCGTGGGCGCCGGGCAGCGATACGCAGCATGTCAGTATGTTCGGTCAAATTAGCGTGAGGTGCAAGTTCTCAGTCGTAGGCGCCGCTCACCTGCTGGTTCCAGTCGATCACCGAGCCCGTCACGACGCCGCTCCGGTCCGAGAGCAGGAACACCACCGCCGCGGCCGCGTCGCGGGCGGAGGCGAGGCGACCGGCGGGGAGCTCCCGCCCGGCGCGCTCGGCCCAATCGTCCGGAGCGTCGTGGAACCGCTTCTGCACCAGGGCCTCGCCCTCCGTCTCGGTCCAGCCGATGTTGAGTCCGTTGATCCGGATCCGGTCGAACCGGTGCGCGTGAGCGGCGTTCTTCGTGAGGCCGATCAGCCCGGCCTTCGCCGCCACGTACGGGGCCAGGTAGGGCTGCCCGCCGTGTGCCGACATCGAGATGATGTTCACGACGGTGCCGGGCGCGTGCCGAGACCGCATGTCCCGCACCGCGGCGGCCATGGTGAAGAAGGGCGCCCGGAGATTGATCGCGATGTGCTCGTCGAAGAGCTCCGGCGTGGTCCCGGTCAGTGTGCCGCGGGAGGTGAGACCCGCCGCGTTGCACAGGCAGTCGACCCGGCCAAGCGTCTCAACGACGGCCTCGACGGAGCCCGTCGCCTGCGCCGGATCGGCGACGTCCGCGCGGACGAACAGCGCCTCCACCCCGTTCGCTGCGAGCTCGGAGCGCAGTGTCTCTCCGTTGGCGGCGTCCCTGCCGGTGAAGGCGACGCGGGCGCCCGCAGCGGCCGCCTCGCGGACGACCGCCGCGCCCACGCCCCGGCTGCCGCCCGACACCAGGACCACCTTGTCCGCCAGGTCGGCGGGCCGCGCGGTCACGGGCGGTGCCGCTCGTCGAGGGCGGCCAGCTCGGTGGCGTAGGCCTCCGGGGCCAGGCCGGAGGCGAGCGCACGGAAGGTCAGTTCCGCCTGTGTCTCGCCGTGCATGCCGTCGAGCGGCTGGTCCCGGTCCAGGTTCGACGGGAATGCGTACCCCTCGGCCGAGGCGGCGACGAGGTTCGCCACGGCGCGGGTCTCGCCGGCCGCGTCGAGCGCCTGCAGCTGCGGATACACCGACCGGAGGATCGCGGACCGGTCGACGGCGTCCATCGCGCGTCCGAACGCCGAACTGATCTGCAGCAGGTTCGCCATCCGGCGGATGCCCGCCGACCGGTTCGAGCCCGCGGCGTGGAACAGCGCCGGGTTGAAGAAGACGGCGTCGCCGGCGCGCAGCGGGAGCTGGACGTGGTTCGCCTCGAAGTAGTCCCGGAACTCCGGAAGGGTGAAGGCCACGTAGCCGGGCTCGTAGCGCTGGGAGTAGGGCAGGTACAGGGTGGGGCCCGACGAGACGGGCATGTCCACCTGCGCGACGGCGCCCTGCAGGGTGAGCGCGGGCGAGAGCAGGTGCGTGTGCCGCGGGAAGCGCTGCGCGGTCTCCGGTTCCATGAAGCCGAGGTGGTAGTCGCGGTGCGGGGACTGCGCCGTCCCACCGGGGTTGACCACGTTGATCGCGGAGGTCACCTGGTACATCGGGCCCAGCCACGCGGTCGCGACGAGCGCGAGAACGTCGTTGGCGTAGTAGCGGGCGAACGACGCCGGGTCGCGCAGTGCGTGCTTCTGGAGGGCGTTCCAGATCCGGTCGTTGGCGCCCGGGGCGGCGAAGTGGTCGCCGCCGCCGGAGCCCGTGGCGCGCTGCTCGGCGATCATCGCGGTGAACAGTTCGGTCGACGCGCGCAGGCCGTGCCGCTCGCCGAAGGCGCCGTCGAAGACGACGATGCCGGGTCCGGTCGACAGCGCCCGTGCCAGTTCGTCGGACAGGTCCTCGCGCGCGACCGGATCGCCCGCGGCCTCGGTGGCGGCCGCGCCGTAGAAGAGGACCCCGCGCACCGCCCGGTCCGCATAGGGGTACTGCGCGAGGTCCGTCTCGGCCTGCAGCAGCGCGGCGAACGCGTCGAGGTCGCAGTCGCCTTCGGTGATGCGGCTCTCCCGGTCCGGCGCGCCGGACCGCGCGGGTGAGGTGGTGGACATGTCGGTGTTCCTGACGTCGATGTGAAGCGGGAGTGGGGAATCGGTGTCCGTCCCCGGATTCATCGTGGCAAGCTGTCGAGGTCCGGGACACCCCGGAAATCCCTCAAGAATCCCTCAGCGCGAGGAGGTCCGGTGGTGGCGCACTCCCATCCGATCCGCGAGATCGCACGGCAGGCGGGCGTCAGTGAGGCCACCGTCGACCGCGTGCTGCACGGCCGTGCCGGGGTGCGCGAGGGGACGGCGGCCCAGGTCCGGCAGGCGATCGTGGATCTCGACCGGCAGCGCTCGCAGCTGCGGCTGTCGGGGCGGCGGTTCATGCTCGATCTCGTCATGGAGACGCCGCGTCGCTTCTCGGACCTGACCCGCGCCGCACTGGAGGCCGAGCTCCCCACCCTGCGTCCTGCGGTCTTCCGCGCCCGGTATCACGTGCGCGAGGCGTGGGAGCAGGAGGAACTGATCGCGGTGCTCGACGGCATCGCCCGCCGCGGCAGCCACGGCGTCGTCCTCAAGGCTCCGGATACGCCCGCGGTCGCGGCGGCGATCGGCCGCCTCACCGCGCGCCGGATCCCGGTGGTCACGGTGGTGACCGATGTGCCGCAGAGTGCCCGGATCGCGTACGTGGGCATGGACAACCGCGCCGCGGGTGCGACGGCGGCGCACCTCGTCACGCAGTGGGTGGGGAAGTCCGCCGGAGCGCTGCTCGTGGTGAGCAGTGGCCGGCTGTTCCGGGGCGAGGAGGAGAGGGAGACGGGGTTCCGCACCGAAATCGCGCGGACCGACCCGGCGCGGCGGATCGTCGGCCTCGACGACACGGGCGGCCTCGACGCGGTGTGCCGGCGGGAGGTGGCCGCGGTGCTGGTCCGCGAGCCCGACATCGCCGCCGTCTACTCACCCGGGGGCGGCAACCGCGGCATCGTCGCGGCGTTCGACGACGCGCGGCGGTCCTATCGCGGTTACATCGGCCACGACCTCGCGGAATCGAATCGCGAACTGCTGCTGGCGGGCCGGATCTCGGCCGTGTTGCATCACGACCTGCGCGCGGACCTCCGCGGCGCCGCGCACGCGATCATGGGCTTCCACGGTGCCATCACCGGTCCGCACCGGCCGCGGCCCTCCGCGATCCAGATCGTCGTGCCGCCCAATCTCGCCGCGGTGGACGTCAGCGGCTGAACACCGAGACGTCGAAGAAGTACCGCGACGCCCGGTACACATGGCGGCCCAGTTCGATGGCGGTGCCGGACTCGTTGAACGCGACGCGCTGCATCGTCAGCACGGCGCCGCCGGCGGGCTCGTCGAGCAGGCGCGACTCGTCGTCGTCGGAGATGCGCGCGCCGATCCGCTGCTGTGCCTGGGCGATCGTGATGCCGCGCCCGCGCAGGCACTGGTACAGGCCCTTGCTCTGCAGCTCGTCGGGGGCCGGGGCGAGCTCGGCGGGGATGTAGTTCGAGAGGATCGCCAGCGGTACGTCGTCCGCGCTGCGCAGCCGTCGGATCGAGACCACCTGCGCGTCGTGCTCGATGCCCAGCTCGTCGGCGATCTCCTCGTCGGGCCGGCCGAGCCGGTAGTCGAGCAGCTCCGTCGACGGGGTCTGGCCCGCGGCGATGAGGTCCTCGTAGAGGCTGGTGAGCTCCACCGCGCGGTGCACCTCGTTGCGCACCACCTGGGTGCCGACGCCGCGCTTGCGCACCAGCAGCCCCTTGTCCACGAGCGCCTGGATGGCCTGCCGGGCGGTCGGGCGGGACAGGGTCAGTCGTTTGGCGAGATCGATCTCGTTCTCGATCCGGTCCCCGGGCACCAGCTCGCCGTTCAGGATGGAACGTTCGAGGGCCTGTGCCAGCTGGTAGTACAGCGGCACGGGGCTGGTGCGGTCCAGTTCGACCGAGACCGGGGCAGGCGACATGCGATGCAGTCTAGTGCACCGAAGCGGGAAATGCGGGCGCTGATCAGCGTTTGTTCGTACAATCGCCCCTTGCAATGCGACTTGGTCTATGTCCGCACATATGACGCTCATGTCAGCCGGTACTCGGCGTCTCCGTCGGATCGGCGACGCTCCCAGGCGCTGGATTTATGCAGCTAGAAGCCTATTGAAGATTGTCGCCTCCTTCTGTTAGATTGACAGGACAAATGAGCGGGAGTGATCCACGTCTCGTCCGGGACCAGGGCTAAGGAGGGCCTCCCACATGACTGATGCCGGTACCCACGGTGCGCCGTTCGACCTGATCACCATCGGGCGGGTAGGGGTCGACATCTACCCCCTGCAGGACGGTGTCGGGCTCGACCGGGTCGAGACCTTCGGCAAGTACCTCGGGGGGAGCGCGACCAACGTCGCGGTGGCCGCGGCACGCCATGGGCGACGGTCCGCGGTCATCACGGCGACGGGCGCGGATCCGTTCGGTCGCTTCGTCCACCAGGAGCTGGTGCGGCTCGGTGTCGACGACCGGTACGTCGGCGAGGTGCGCGGGCTGAACACCCCCGTCACCTTCTGCGAGATCTTCCCGCCGGACGATTTCCCGCTCTACTTCTACCGCGACCCGATCGCGCCGGACCTCATGCTCGACGACGACGCGCTCGACCTCGACGCGATCCGCTCCGCGAAGATCTTCTGGGCCACCGTCACCGGGCTCTCCCGCGAGCCCAGCCGCTCCGCGCACCACACGGCGTGGAACGCCCGGGGTCGCGCCCCGCTGACGGTGCTCGACCTCGACTACCGGCCCATGTTCTGGGAGTCCGCCGAGGTCGCGAGCCAGGAGGTGGGCAAGGCCCTCGAGCACGTCACCGTCGCCATCGGCAACCGCGAGGAGTGCGAGGTCGCGGTCGGCGAGACCGAGCCCGGCCGCGCGGCCGACGCCCTGCTGGAGCGCGGCGTCGAGCTCGCCGTGGTGAAGCAGGGCCCCAAGGGCGTCCTCGCGAAGACCCGCGACGAGAGTGTCGAGGTCGCACCGCACTTCGTCGACGTCATCAACGGACTCGGCGCCGGCGACGGCTTCGGCGGCGCCGTCTGCCACGGCCTGCTCGCGGGCTGGCCGCTCGAGCGGGTCCTGCGCTTCGCCAACGTCGCCGGGGCCATCGTCGCCTCGCGCCGCGAATGCTCGACCGCCATGCCCACCACCGACGAGGTGGAGTCCGTCATCGAGGAACGGGACAACAACCATGTCTGACACCGCCCGCACCACCGGCCCGCTCACGGCGGGCGATTTCGACCGGCTGCGCGCCGCTCGGCACGAGAACCCCGACGCCATCGCCGACGTGCTCGGCGCGCGGATCCGCCGCCCCCTCGTCCGCGGCGACCGCCGGCTGCTCATCGTGGCGGCGGACCACCCCGCCCGCGGCGCGCTCGGCGTCGGTTCCGACGCGATGGCCATGGCCGACCGGTACGACCTGCTGCAGCGGATGGCGCTCGCCCTCTCCCGCCCCGGGGTCGACGGCGTGCTCGGCACCCCCGACGTCATCGAGGACCTCGCCCTCCTGGGCCTCCTCGACGACAAGATCGTGGTCGGCTCCATGAACCGCGGCGGCCTGCGCGGCGCGGCGTTCGAGATGGACGACCGGTACACCGCCTACGACGTGCCCGCGATGCGGCGCGGCGGCCTGGACTTCGGCAAGTTGCTGGTGCGCGTCGACCTCGAGGACCCCGGCACCGTCGCCACGCTCGAGGCCACGGCCCGCGCCGTCGACGCCGCGGCGGCCGCGAAGCTGCCGATCATGCTGGAGCCCTTCATGAGCCGCCGCACCGACGGGAAGATCGGCAACGACCTCTCGACGGAGGCCGTCATCAACTCGGTCGCCATCGCCTCCGGCCTCGGCAACACCTCCGCCTACAGCTGGCTCAAGCTCCCCGTCGTCGACGACATGGAACGCGTCATGGCGGCGACCACGCTGCCCACCCTGCTCCTCGGCGGCGACCCGGGCGGCGATCCCGCTGCCGTCTACGCCTCGTGGGCCAAGGCGCTCGCCCTGCCCGGCGTGCACGGCCTGGTCGTCGGCCGCACCCTGCTCTACCCCCGCGACGGCGACGTGACCGCCGCCGTCGACACCGCCGCCGGCCTCGTGCACGGGGCCTGACCACCCGCATCCACCTCCGCGAAGGAGCCGCTCCATGACCACCACCGAGACCCTCACCGTCGTCCCGCACTGGATCGACGGTGCCGAGTACCCGTCCAGCAGCGGCCGCACCGCGGACGTCTACGACCCCGCCCTGGGCGTCGTGACCAAGCGCGTCGCGCTCGCCGACCGCGCCGAGATCGACGCCGCCGTGGCCTCCGCCAAGCAGGCCTCGGAGAGCTGGGGGGACCTCTCCCTCGCCAAGCGCCAGTCCGTGCTGTTCGCCTTCCGCGAGCTCCTCAACGCCCGCAAGGGCGAGCTCGCCGAGATCATCACCAGCGAGCACGGCAAGGTCCTCTCCGACGCCCTGGGCGAGATCAGCCGCGGCCAGGAGGTCGTCGAGTTCGCGTGCGGCATGGCGCATCACCTCAAGGGCGAGTACAGCGAGCAGGTCTCCTCCGGGATCGACGTCTACTCGACCCGCCAGCCCCTCGGTGTGGTCGCGGTGATCAGCCCGTTCAACTTCCCGGCGATGGTGCCCGCGTGGTTCTTCCCCATCGCCATCGCCGCCGGTAACGCCGTCGTGCTCAAGCCGAGCGAGAAGGACCCGTCGGCCGCGATCTGGATCGCCGAGCTGTGGCGCGAGGCCGGCCTGCCCGAGGGCGTCTTCACGGTGCTCAACGGCGACAAGGAGGCCGTGGACGGACTGCTGACCCACCCGGACGTCGCCGCCGTCTCGTTCGTCGGCTCGACGCCGATCGCCCGGTACGTCTACGAGACCGCCACCGCGCACGGCAAGCGCGTCCAGGCGCTCGGCGGCGCCAAGAACCACATGCTGGTGCTCCCCGATGCCGACCTCGCCCTGACCGCCGACGCCGCCATCAACGCCGGCTTCGGTTCGGCCGGCGAGCGCTGCATGGCCATCTCGGTCGTGGTGGCCGTCGAGCCCGTCGCGGACGCCCTCATCGAGGAGATCACCTCTCGGATGGCGGGGCTGCGCATCGGCGACGGCCGCCGCGGATGCGACATGGGGCCGCTGGTCACGCAGGCGCACCGCGACAAGGTCGCCTCCTACATCGACGTCGCCGTCGAGGACGGCGCGGACGTGGTGGTCGACGGCCGCGACGTGAACCCCGACGGCGACGCCCACGGATTCTGGCTCGGCCCGACCCTGATCGACCGCGTCCCGACCACGTCGCGGGTCTACACCGAGGAGATCTTCGGACCCGTGCTCGCGATCGTCCGCGTGGCCTCGTACGAGGAGGGGGTGGACCTCATCAACGCCGGCGCCTTCGGCAACGGCACCGCGATCTTCACCAACGACGGCGGCGCCGCGCGCCGGTTCCAGAAGGACATCCGCGTCGGCATGGTCGGCATCAACGTGCCGATCCCGGTCCCCGTGGCCACCTTCAGCTTCGGCGGCTGGAAGGACTCGATGTTCGGCGACACCAAGGCGCACGGCGCCGAGGGCGTGAAGTTCTTCACCCAGCTCAAGGCGATCACGAGCCGGTGGCTCGACCCCAGCCACGGCGGAGTCGACCTGGGATTCCCCCAGAACGACTGACGCGAACGGCTTCCGGCAGCAACATCGTCCGCGAGGACGGAACAGGAGAGGACGGCGATGGCGACGCCCAACGAATGGTTCCACGCCCGAGGCGCACTGGCGCGCGACGGGTGGGAATCCGTGGTCGACGGCTCCCTGCCCGGCTGGGCGCACACCGGGATCCGCGTCGCGGATCTCGGCGATGCGCCGATGGTGCTGCCCGGCGGCGACATCGAGCGCATCGTGGTGCCGCTCTCGGGCGGGGTCTCCGTCGAACTCGACGCGGCCGCCGCGGCGGGCTTCGACGGTGGCCCCCTCGTCGCCCTCGCGGGCCGCGCGTCCGTCTTCGACGGCCCCACCGACGTCCTGTACGTCGGAGCGGGCGGGGGATTCACGGTCCGCGGCCCGGCCCGGGTGGCGATCGCGGAGGCCCCGACAGCGCAGCGCCGGCCCACGCGGCACATCGCCGCGGGCGACGTGCCCGTCGAGGTGCGCGGCGCCGGCCGGGACACCCGGCAGGTGCACAACTTCGGCACGCCCGGCGCGCTCGACGCGGCCGCCCTCATCGTGTGCGAGGTGATCACCCCGGGCGGGAACTGGAGCAGTCATCCCGCGCACAAGCACGACGAGCACATAGCGGGCCACGAGTCCCGGCTCGAGGAGATCTACTACTTCGAGGCGGCGCCCGCCCGGGGCCTGGCCGCCGGGAGCGTGCCCGAGGACGCCGACGCCTTCGGGAGTTTCGTCACCTACTCGTCGGCGGCGGGGGAGATCGACACGAACGCCCTCGTCCGCACCGGCGACATCGCCCTCGTGCCCTACGGCTACCACGGCCCCGCGATGGCCGCCCCCGAGTACGACCTCTACTACCTCAACGTCATGGCCGGCCCCGACCCCGAACGGGTCTGGCTGATCAGCGACGATCCGCGGCAGGCATGGCTGCGGCACACCTGGCCCGCGCAGGGCCCCGATCCGCGGCTGCCGTACACGGCCGCACCGACCGAAGGAGACGAGCGATGAGCACCCGGCGGATGACCGTGGGCCAGGCCCTCATCGAGTTCCTGGCGCACCAGTGGACCGTGGACGAGGTCGTGCACGGCGACGGCACCGTGAGCGCCGTGCGCGAGCGCACCGTCCCGGCGACCTTCGGCATCTTCGGCCACGGCAACGTGGCGGGCGTGGGCCAGGCGCTGCTGCAGTACGCGGCCACCGATGCCGGCCTCATGCCCTACCACCAGGCGCGCAACGAGCAGGCCATGGTGCACCAGGCCGTCGGCTACGCCCGGATGCACCGCCGGCGCGGCACCTACGCGTGCACGGCGTCCGTCGGTCCGGGCGCCGCCAACATGCTGACGGGCGCCGCGCTCGCGACCGCGAATCGGCTGCCCGCGCTGCTCCTGGTCTCCGACACCTTCGCCACCCGCGTCGCCGATCCGGTGCTGCAGCAGCTCGAGCATCCGCACGACATCGGGCTGCAGGTCTCCGACGCCTTCCGTCCGCTGTCGAGGTTCTTCGACCGCGTGCAGCGGCCCGAGCAGGTGTTCTCCATCGCCCTCGCCGCGATGCGGGTGCTGACCGATCCGGTGGAGACCGGCGCGGTCACCATCGCCCTGCCCGAGGACGTGCAGGCCGAGGCTGTCGACGTCCCCGAGGAGTTCCTCGCAGATCGCGAGTGGCACCTCCGGCGGCCCCTGCCCGAGCGCGGCCCGCTCGCCCGCGCCGTTGCGGCGATCCGGGAGGCGAAGCGCCCCTTCATCGTCGCCGGTGGCGGTGTCCTCTACGCGGGAGCGGAGGACGAGCTGCGCCGGTTCGCGGAGGCCACGTCGATCCCCGTCGGAACCACGCAGGCGGGCGGCGGCGTGCTGGCCTGGGACCATCCGCTGAACCTCGGCGGCGTGGGGGCGACCGGTACGGCTGCGGCCAACGCGATCGCCGCGCAGGCCGACGTGATCATCGGCATCGGCACCCGGTACAGCGACTTCACGACCGCCAGCCGCACCGCCTTCCAGGACGCCGGCGTGCGCTTCGTGAACCTCAACGTCGCGTCCTTCGACGCCTACAAGCACGGTTCCCAGTTGCCGCTCATCGCCGACGCCCGCGAGGGCCTCGCGGCGCTGCGCACGGAGCTCGCCGACTACCGCGTTCCGCCGGAGTCCGTCGCCACCGCCACGGCGGCCAAGGCGGACTGGGACGCGGTCGTCGACGCGGCCCTGGCTCCCACCGGTGCCGACCTGCCGGGCCAGCCGGAGGTGATCGGCGCGGTGCACGCGGCGATGGACCCCGCCGACGTGATCATCCAGGCCGCCGGCTCCCTCCCGGGCGATCTGCAGAAGCTGTGGCGCGTGCGGGACCCGCTCGGCTACCACGTCGAGTACGCGTTCTCCTGCATGGGATACGAGATCGCCGGAGGCCTCGGCGCCAAGCGCGGGCTCCTGGCCCTCGGCGACGACCGCGACGTCGTGGTGATGGTCGGCGACGGTTCGTACCTCATGCTCAACAGCGAGCTGGTGACGGCCGTCGCCGAGGGGATCAAGCTCATCGTCGTCATCGTCGAGAACCAGGGCTACGCCTCGATCGGCCACCTCTCCGAGACCGTCGGGTCACAACGGTTCGGCACCCGCTACCGGACCGCCGACGAGTCCGGCGGCGTCCCCGCGCCCGACCTGGAGCGCGGCGAGTTCCTGCCCGTCGACCTGGCCGCCAACGCGCGCAGCTACGGCGCGCGGGTCATCGACATCGCACCCGGACCGGACGCGATCGCGCAGCTCACCGATGCCGTGCGCGCCGCCAAGGCGGCATCGGGGCCCACCGTCATCCAGATCCACAACGACCCGCAGCTCTACGCCCCCGAGGGCAACGGGTGGTGGGACGTGCCCGTCGCCGCAGTGTCGACGATCGACAGCACCGCCACCGCCCGCGCCGAGTACCTGGACCAGCAGAAGGCGCAGCGGCCGCTCCTCGGCTGAAGCCTTCGCCCATCACTTCCACGATCCGACCTAAGGACCACCGTCATGACCGACACCCTGGGCACGACCGCCTCCACCGCCGCCCACACCGAAGGCCTGCGCATCGGCACCGCCCCCGACTCGTGGGGCGTGTGGTTCGCCGACCACCCGCGGCAGACCCCGTGGGAGCGCTTCCTCGACGAAGTCGCCGAGGCCGGGTACCACTACATCGAACTGGGCCCGTACGGCTACCTGCCGACCGATCCGCAGCGGCTGAAGGACGAGCTCGACAAGCGCGACCTCGAACTGTCGGGCGGCACGATCTTCACCGGCTTCCACAAGGGTGCCGACCAGTGGGACCGCGCCTGGAAGCAGGTGAGCGACGTCGCGACCCTGGTGGGCGCCCTGGGCGCCGAGCACATCGTCGTGATCCCCGACCTGTGGCGTTCCGACCTCACCGGCGAGGCGCTCGAGGCCCGCACGCTGGACGACGCGCAGTGGAAGGCCCTCGCCGCCGGCCACGACCGGCTCGGCAAGGCCCTGGCCGAGGAGTACGGGATCAAGCAACAGTTCCACTCCCACGCCGACAGCCACGTCGGCACCACCGGCGAGGTGGAGCGACTCCTCGCCGAGACGGACCCGCGCTACCTCAACCTGTGCCTGGACACCGGCCACTTCGCGTACTACGGCGGTGACAACGTGGCCCTGATGCAGCGCCACCCGGAGCGCATCGGCTACCTGCACCTCAAGCAGATCGACCCCGCGCTGATCTGGGAGGTGCTCAAGAACGACACCCCGTTCGCCGACGCCGCCTCCGCCATCATGGTCGAACCGCCGAACGGCATCCCGGATTTCGCCCCCGTCATCGAGGCGGCGCTGCGGATCAACCCGGACCTGTTCGCCATCGTCGAGCAGGACATGCCCGGCTGCGACATCGACCTTCCCGCGGGCATCGCGACCCGCACCCGGCAGCACATCTTCGGCTGCCACCCGCTCACCCGCACCCGCTGATTCCCACGACCCGGACACCGGGCCCGGAACCGAAGACCTGCAAGGAGACTCCAGCACCATGACCAACGACCTCCGCGTCGCCGTGGTCGGCGCCGGCCTGATGGGCGCCGACCACGTGGGGCGCATCGCCACCACCATCGCGGGGGCGACCGTCGCCGCCGTCGTCGAGCCCGACGGTGCCCGGCGGGCCGCCGCCCTCGACCTCGCCCCCGGCGCCGCCGGGTTCGCCGACCTCGATACGGCGCTCGCGTCCGGCGTCGTCGACGCCGTGCTCGTCGCCACCCCCGGACAGTTCCACGAGGAGGCGCTGCTGAAGGTCCTCGCCGCCGGCCTGCCCGTGCTCTGCGAGAAGCCGCTCACCCAGGACCCCGACTCCTCGTGGCGCGTCGTCGAGGCGGAGATGGCCGGCGGACGGCAGTTGATCCAGGTCGGCTTCATGCGGCGCTTCGACCGCGAGTACGAGGAGCTGCGGAAGGTGGTGGCGGCCAAGCCGGCCGGCGAGCTGGTCATGCTGCACGCCCGCCACCGCAACGCCTCGGTGCCCGAGAGCTACGTGCAGACCATGCTCATCAACGACTCCGTGGTGCACGAGTTCGACGTCGTGCCGTGGCTGGCAGGCGGCGTCGTCACCTCGGTCGAGGTGAAGTACCCGCGCCGCAACTCGCGGAGCCCCGAGCACCTGCGGGAACCGATCCTCGTGCTCATGGAACTCGACAACGGCGTGCTGGTCGACGTCGAGATGAACGTCTCCATCGAGTTCGGCTACCAGGTCGAGACCGAGGCCGTCTTCGAGCGCGGGGTCGCCCGGATCGGCGAGCCCGCCGGCCTGCAGATGTGGCAGCAGGGCCGGTTCTCCGTCGCGGACCACGGGGACTTCACCACCCGGTTCCGCGAGGCCTACGACCGCCAGGTGCAGGCCTGGGTCGACGCCGCTAAGGTGGGCACCATCGCCGGGCCGTCGGCCTTCGACGGCTACAAGGTGGCGGTGTGTTGCGCGGCCGGGGTGAGGGCCCTGGAGACGACCGGTCCCGTGCCCGTCGAGCTCCCCGAGATGCCGGCGTTCTACGCCGAGCGCGGCTAGGGGGCACCGTGGTCCGCATCGCGCTCGATCCCACGCCCTACCACTCGACGCACGACGTCGAGGACTTCTTCGACGTGGCCGCCAAGGCCGGCTACGAGTGGATCCAACTGACGCCGCACGCCGATTTCATCCCGTTCTTCGCGCACCCGCGCGTGGACCGGGCGCAGCTCGCCCGGGTGCGCAAGCGCGCCGCCGACGCGGGCGTGGGGATCACCTCGCTCCTTCCCGTGCAGCGCATCTCGTGGCCCGACGAGCCGCAGCGCGAGACCGCCGTGCGGAACTTCCGGCGCATCATCGCGATCGCCGCCGAGCTCGGGGTCCCCGTGATCAACACCGAGTTCAGCGGGCGGCCCGAGCGCGCGGAGGAGTCCGAGGCGGGCTTCTACCGGAGCATGGAGGAGCTCGTGCCGCTCCTCGAGCGGGAGGGCGTCACGCTCAACATCGACCCGCACCCCGACGATTTCGTCGAGGACGGCCTCGAGGCGTGGCGGATCATCCGCGGGCTGGACACGCCCGCCGTCGGCTTCGTCTACGTAGGCAGCCACACCTTCCACTACGGCGACCGGGCCGCCGCGCTGATCCCGCAGCTGGGGGAGCGGCTCGGCGCCGTGTACGCCGCCGACACCTTCGACCACCGCCGCTCGCACGGCCTGCGGTACATCACCAATCCGCCGGGCAACGCGGTGCGCGTGCACCAGCACCTCACGATCGGCGACGGCGACGTCGACTGGGACGAGTTGTTCGGCCACCTCGGCGCTTCCGGGTTCCTCGCCCGCGAGGACGCGATCATCTGCTCCAACGTCTTCGCCGAGGACGAGCGTGCCGACGAGGTCTCCGCGCTCCAGCTGGAGAGGATCCGGTCGCTGGTCGCGGCGCACTCGTGAGCGGGTGCGCCGCGCGCGGCGACTACCCTGGACGCCGTGACTGAGTCTTCCGCCGCACCGTCGAACGCCGCCGCGCCCGGGTCCGTCCGGGTGCGCTTCTGCCCGTCGCCCACCGGGACGCCGCACGTTGGCATGGTGCGCACCGCGCTGTTCAACTTCGCCCACGCGCGACACACCGGCGGCACCTTCGTCTTCCGCATCGAGGACACCGACGCCGCCCGCGACAGCGAGGAGAGCTACGCCGCGATCCTCGAATCGCTGCGCTGGCTCGGGCTCGACTGGGACGAGGGGCCGGAGGTCGGCGGGCCGTACGGCCCCTACCGCCAGTCCGAGCGCAAGGACCTGCACCTGGACGTCGTCCGGCGCCTCGTCGAGGGCGGCCACGCCTACGAGGCCTTCTCGACACCGGAGGAGGTGGAGGCGCGACACGTCGCCGCCGGCCGGAACCCGAAGCTGGGCTACGACAACTTCGACCGCGACCTCACCGACGAGCAGAAGGCCGCCTACCGCGCCGAGGGCCGCAGCCCCGTCGTGCGCCTGCGGATGCCCGACCACGACTTCACGTGGAACGACATGGTGCGCGGCGAGACCACCTTCGCCGCGGGCAGCGTGCCCGACTTCGCCCTCACCCGCGCGAACGGCGACCCGCTGTACACCCTGGTCAACCCCGTCGACGACGCGATGATGAAGATCACGCACGTCCTCCGGGGCGAGGACCTGCTCAGCTCCACGCCGCGCCAGCTCGCGCTCTACGAGGCGCTGGAGAAGATCGGCGTCGCCGAGCGCACCCCCGAGTTCGGGCACCTGCCCTTCGTGATGGGGGAGGGCAACAAGAAGCTCTCCAAGCGCGACCCCGAGTCCAACCTCTTCCACCACCGCGACCGCGGCTTCCTCCCCGAGGGGCTGCTCAACTACCTCGCGCTGCTCGGCTGGGGCATCTCGCCGGACAACGACGTCTTCAGCCTCGATGAGATGATCGCCGCCTTCGACGTGCACCGGGTGAACTCCAACCCGGCGCGCTTCGACCAGAAGAAGGCCGACGCGATCAACGCCGAGCACATCCGCCTGCTCGCCCCGGAGGACTTCGAGGCGCGTCTGCGGACCTTCCTCGTCGAGCGCGGCTTCGTCGACGGCGCGCGCCTCGGCGCAGAATTCGGCACCGCCGCCGAGCTCGTGCAGACCCGCATCGTGGTGCTCTCGGACGCCTGGGACCTGCTGAAGTTCCTCTACGTCGACGAGGCCGACTTCGCCGTCGACCCCGCGGCCGCCGCGAAGAACATCAAGGCCGACGCCGGCCAGGTGCTCGACGAGAGCATCGCCGCGCTCGAGGGGCTCACGGACTGGACCACCGAGGCCATCGAGGGCGCCCTCAAGGGCCGCCTCATCGACGAGCTGGCGCTCAAGCCCCGCAAGGCCTACGCCCCGATCCGCGTCGGCGTCACGGGCTCGCCCATCAGCCCGCCGCTGTTCGAGTCGCTGGAGCTGCTGGGCCGCGAGCGCACCCTGGCCCGCCTCGCCGCCGCCCGCGCGCTGGTGCCCGCCGACGGTGCCGCCCCGCAGTAGGGGATGACCTGGCGATTTGGCGTTCCCAGTGCGGCTGGGTAAGCTGGATCGCGGCTCAAAACGAGGTCGGAAACGATCTCGGGGAGAGTCATTGGCCTATGGTGTAATTGGCAACACAGCTGATTCTGGTTCAGCCATTCTAGGTTCGAGTCCTGGTAGGCCAGCGTGACAGCGCCCTCCGCGTGCGGAGGGCGCAGTCCTAGCCCCCGTCGTCTAGCGGCCTAGGACGCCGCCCTCTCACGGCGGTAGCGTGGGTTCGAATCCCATCGGGGGTACGTTCGGTGCAGGTGTGCTACCTTCATCGACATCGTCGAGGCGCCTCGTGCGCGCTCGGCAGCAGTTCTAGCCCCCGTCGTCTAGCGGCCTAGGACGCCGCCCTCTCACGGCGGTAGCGTGGGTTCGAATCCCATCGGGGGTACAACGGAAGGCCCGGATCATGCGATCCGGGCCTTCGTCGTTCCTCCCCAGGACTATCCCACCGGCACCGCGCGCGGCGGTGCGGCGCGGTTCTCCTCGGCCAGGCCCGACGGCGTGAAGGCCGCGGCCAGCCCGATCCCCAACAGGGACACGACGATGCCGCTGATCGCCGCCCACGTCGCGTCGGTGCCGATGCCGTAGCCCTGCAGCACCGCCTGGAGGGCCGCGGTGGTCAGGTAGACGGCGTTGCGCCAGCGGGACTCGCAGTTGACCACCGCGATGAGCAGCGTGACCGCGGCAATCACCAGGGATGTCCAGGCGGCGGCCTGGTTCCCGGGGATGAGGCCGCCCGCGGCCAGCAGCGTGACGAGCGGGCCGGCCGTGGCGTACAGCGCCCGCCGGACCGATTCGGGGATCTTCCGCGGGAAGATCCTGCTCCTGATGTCCTCCATGATCTCCACCTCTTTCCGGGTCAGGCCGCCGGTGCGGCACCGGCGGCACCCACCGCGCCGGCCGTCTCGGCGGCGGTCGTGCCGACCACCGTGGTCCCATCGGGCGACCAGTACAGCCGCCCGTGCTCGAAGTCCTGCCGCACCCCGCCGTCGGACAGCTTCATCTCGGACGAGATCGGCCACCCCAGCGGGCCCTTCTCGTAGCCGTCCCGCGCCCACCGCGCGCCGATCGTCCCCGTGACGAAGAAGCCCTGCGCGGCGTCCCGGCGCCGGTACAGCACGCCGCGCTCGAACGCCTCGACCTGTCCGTCCGGCAGCTCCGTGTGGTCGACCACCGGGTAGCCGAGCGGGCCGTTCTCCCGCTGGTAGCCGGTGTAGGACTCGAGGAGCCTGGCGGGCACCGTGTGCGCGCCGGTGAGGGCGGTCCAGTAGACGGTGCCGCCCTGGAAGGCGGCGAACCACCCCCGTCCGTCGGGGCAGGCGACCGCGACGAGGTCCTTCCGCCGCCCGATCCAGTCGGCGGCCCGCGCGGCCGCCGCGGTGATCGCCGCCTCCGCCCGCGCCGCGGTGTCGACCGGCGGGGAGGCGGGCGGCGCGGCAGCGGCCCCGTCGGGCTGCCCGACGACCGCGGGAGCGCCCGCACTGGTGAACGCGGCGACGTCCGCGGCGAAGACGTCCCAGGGGAAGCCGTCGCCCACGTCGGTGTGCGACCCGATGCCGAGCGCCCGCGTCACGTACCGGTGGTCGCTGATGCCGTCGGTGACGCGGTACGGCGGCGCGATGACGGTCGTGGCGAAGCCGTACTTGCGGGCGTCCGCCACCGCGAGCCACGCCGCGATCGTGAGGTCGTCGCGGCGCTCGAGCCAGTCCGCGCGCGACCAGCCGGCGTGACTGCCCGCGAAGCACAGGTTGATGGTGTACGGGTTCGCGCTGAGAACGCTCCACGAGGCGAAGTCGGTGTCCACGACGTCGCAGACGACGCCGTCGCGCACCGTGTAGTGGTAGCTGGCGCCGTGCGCCGAATCGTTGCAGTAGGCGGCGAGCCGCTCGGCCGTGCTGTTCCCCTCCTCGGTGTGCAGGAGGAAGTTCCGGATCACGGCGCCGTTGCGCGACGAACGCGAGTCGCCCATCCGGTCGATCTCGGTGTAGGCGGGTGCGGGGGACATGGCGGCTCCGTTCGCGACGTCGGGGGAGGGGGAAGGGCCGGCCGCGGTGAGGCGGTCGTAGATGTCCTGCGCCTGCGCCATCCGCTCGTCGTAGCGATCGGGGAAGGCGGAGCGCTGGACCTGCTGGGCGTACCAGCCGGCGGTATGGGCGGGCGAGTCGTAGTCCAGCGCCTTCAGGGCGGCGTAGAACAGGCGTGAGCTCAGCACGGGATCCATGCGCTCGCGCGCACTCGAGCCCCACCACGGCGCCCGCTGCTGGAGCGGCCCGACGCTGTTGGCGTCCGAGCCGACGGCGTCGTGGGGTTCCTGGAGCGAGTCGGGGTCCGCGAGATTGGCGTAGACGGTGAGATTCGATTCGACGAGGCCGGTGGCCAGGCAGATGACGATCCCGCGCTCGGAGACGCCGGACCGGCGCCCCTCCGCGATGAACGCCGCCGCGACCGCATCGCGGGTGTACGCGCTCACGCCGGCACCGCCGACATCTTCCAGCTGCACACGCGGGCCAGCAGGTCGATCCCCGAGACCGGCCGATTGGCGCTGTCGCGCCACATCGGCAGGCCGTACGCCGTGGTGTGCTGCCCGTTCGCGAAGCCCGCGAGGTCGGCCGGCCAGGACCACCAGCCCGGGTCGAACCAGTGCCCGGCATTCGCGAGGTCGGACACCACGTCATCGATCCCGCCGGCGACCAGCTGCGCGATGAGCGCGTTCGGGTCGGTGAGCGTGAAGGCCATCACCGGCCCGGCGAAGGCGTGCAGGGGCGAGACCGCGGGGCACGAGGTCATCACGTCGCCGGGACTGGCGATCTCGAACAGCGGCACCGGCGATCGCTGGTCGTTCGGCACCGTGCCCGTGCCGCCCGTCGCGTAGATGCCGAAGCGGTTCGGCGCGATCGGGAGCCCGTAGGAGACGCCGGCCCGCCGGCTGGGGTCGGCGATGGTGCCGACCATCCGGCAGCCCGCGGTGTCGGGACTGGTCTTGAGCCACCGGTTCACGCCGACGGCGCCGAGCGAGTAACCGAGGACGATGTAGCGGTCGCCGGGGTGGAGCGCGGCGATCCGGGTGCGGAGCCAGTTCACCACCTGGGTCGCGCTGTTGTCGCCCGACGGTGCCAGCGGGTCGCGGGCGGCGTTGTCCAGGCTGATCGAGGCGCTGTAGATCACCTGTTCCACGGTGACGCCGTGCAATCGCCGGGAGACGTTGTCCAGCATGTTCCCCGAGAGGGATTCGCCGGTGCCCCGGGCGCAGAAGACGAAATCGGACATTCGATCGCTCCTTCGGTGCGGGAGATCGCCGGGGCGGGGGAGGAATTCCGCTGGTGCGTACGGCGATCTGAAGGAGATTCTGCGCAGCGTCGACGCCGAGCACACGAGTAGCGCACTACCCGACTTCTCGCCGACTCCGTGGACGACCGTGCCGAATCGACCGCAGCGGATCGCAAAGATCGGATTTTCGACCATTAGTACCCGAATCAAGCTGTCGGGCAGGAAAACCCGCGAGATTCGACCGGCGCCGTTGGGCCGTGCCGGTACTAGAATACGTGTTCATGCGACAGCAGTTGCGGATCGTCGAGCGGGGCCGCGAGTACGACGACGTCCGCGCTGCGCTCGACACGGCGTCCGCCGGTTGCGGCGTGATCGTGACGGGCGATGCCGGCGTCGGCAAGACGACGCTCGCGCGGTCCGTCGCGGCGGACTCGAACCTGCACGTGCAGTGGGTCGCGGGAACGGAATCCGCGCGCGGGATACCGCTCGGGGTGTTCGCGCATCTCGTCGGCCCGGCCACGTCGACCGATCCGGTCACGTACCTGTCGGCGGCGCGGGAATCCCTCCTGGCGGACGGGCATCTGGTCGTCGGCGTCGACGACGCGCACCTGCTCGACGAGCTGTCCGCCACGCTGCTGCACCAACTCGCGATCGACCGGGCCGTCCACCTCATCGCGACGGTGCGCAGCGGCGAAGCGGTACCCGACGCCATCACGAATCTGTGGAAGGACGGGCACGTCGTCCGGATCGCCTTGGAGCCCTTCACGCTGGAGCAGAGCGTCGAGCTGGTCGAGGCGGCGGTCGGGGGACGGCTCGAGGGCCTGTCCGCCCGCTTGATGTGGGAGGCGTCCGGTGGGAACGCGCTCTACCTCAAGCACCTCGTGCAGGGCGCACTCGAGTCAGGGGCGCTGCGCGAGGTCGGCGGCGTCTGGCAGATGCGCGGCCGCGCCGCCGTGACCTCGGAGCTGGCGTCCCTCCTCGACGGGCGCGTCGACCATCTCGACGACGCCGTCCTGCACGTGCTCAAGCTGCTGACGCTGTGCGAACCGATCGACCTCGACGTGCTGGCCGACCTCGGCGGCGACGATGCGGTGGAGAAGGCGGAGTCCGAGGGACTGATCCGCATCGCCCGCGAGGGCCGGGCCCTCTCCGTCCGCTACGCGCACCCGCTCTTCGGCGAGGTGATCCGGGGCCGACTGGGATTCGCCTCCTCCCGGCGGCTGCGCGGGCACCTCGTCGAGGCGCTGGGCCGGCGGGAGGTCGCCTCGGCGTCGGACCGGATCCGGCTGGCCGGGCTCGCCCTCGACAGCGACGCCGACCTGGACCCGGGTCTCCTGTGCGAGGCCGCGCGCGACGCCCTCATGCTCGCGAACGTCCCCATGGGGGAGCGCTTCGCCCGCGCCGCGCTGGACGGCGGAGCGGGCCTGCCGGCCGCGTGCCTGCTGGCGCGGGCGCTCATGTGGCAGGGCGAGGCCGCGGAGTCCGATCGCGTGCTGCGCTCCTTCGACCCCGAGGATCTCGACGAGGTCGAGCTCGTGCTCTGGGGCGCGCAGCGGATCGGGAACCTGTTCTGGGCCGTCGGCGACGTCGTCGCTGCGAACGAGGTGCTCGCGCTGCTGACCGCGCGCGTCGACACCCCCGTTCTCGCGCTCATCGTCGGGGGCATCGGGGCGGCCTGCGCCGCCTTCACGGACGACCTGCCGCGGGCGTTGGCGCTCGCGGACGCGGTGATCGAATCACCCGTCGCGACCCCCTGGGCCGTCGAATGGGCCGTCTTCGCGGGCGGTTTCGCGCGGGCGCTGTCCGGCCGGGGAGACGAGGTGGCGGCGCTCGCGGCGCGCGGTCGCGAGGCGGAGCCGCACACCGACGGCGTGCTGCGCTTCCCCGCGGGGTACGGCGAGATCCTCGCGCTGACGCTGACCGGCGCGTTCGATCGCGCGCGAGCCGCGGCCCAGCGCTACGTCGAGTTCCGATCGGCGGGACAGTTCCTCGCGTGGGCACTCTCCGGCATCCACGTCAGCGCCGTCGACCTCGCGGAGGGCCGCTACGCGCGGGTGGTCCAGCAGGCGGAGCAGACCCTCGCGACGGTGCGAGACCGCCCCGACGTCTCCTGGGTCTTCCCCGCGCGATTCCAGCTGGCGCAGGCGTACGCCGCCCTCGGCGACGCGGCCGCGGCGGCCGCGGCGATGCTGGACGCGCGTCGTCACTTCGGTGACAACGTCGCGGTCTTCGGCCACCAGATGATGCTCGCGCAGGCATGGCAGGAGGCGGCCGCGGGCACGACGTCCGCGGCGATCGCGACCGCGCGCGGCACGGCGGATGCGGCGTCGGCGAGCGGACAGAACGCGATCGAGGCGGAGGCGCTCCACACCGCCGCGCGGCTCGGTGACGCCGATCCCGCGATCGCGGACCGTCTGGACGCGCTCGCGCTCCGGCTGGACGGCGTGCTCGTGCCGGTGTACGCCCGCCACGCCCGCGCACTGGCCGCCCGGGACGGCGCGGCTCTCGACGCGTGCGCGGCGGAGTTCGAGCGGATCGGCGCGCTGCCCTCGGCGGCGGATGCGGCGGCCGCCGCGGCGAGCGTCCACGCCCAGGCGGACCGCCGGAGCGCCATGCACAACTCGGCGGCCACCGCCGACCGTCTGGCCGCGGCGTGCGGCGGCCTGCGGACACCTGCGCTCGCGGAGTCGGCCCACCCCCTCCCGCTCACCACCCGGGAGCGGGAGATCGCGAACCTCATCGCCGCCGGGCTCACGAACAAGGAGATCGCCGACCGGCTCTTCCTCTCGGTCCGGACGGTCGAGGGCCACATCTACCGCGCCTGCGCAAAGGTGGACGCGACCGATCGCGCGGGCCTCGCGTCCGCGCTCGCCCGGGGGCACCGTGATGCGGCCCGAATCGAGTAGCCCGCTACTCGTGACCGGTGTCCGCCCGCTTCCTAGGGTCGGACCATGAACGCCATCCGGAAGCCGAAGACCCTGGTGATCTGCTGCGACGGCACGTGGCAGAAGCCCGACAACAAGCACGTCTCGAACGTCGAGAAGATCGCCCGCGGCGTGGCCCCCGTCGGGCACGACGGCGAGCCCCAGATCGTCTACTACCAGCGCGGCGTGGGGTCCGCCGGCAGCCGGATCGAGCGCGTCCTCGCCGGTGCCTTCGGGTTCGGGCTCGACGCGAACATCCTGGACTGCTACTGCTTCCTCGCGCTCAACTACGAGCCCGGCGACCGGATCTCGGTGTTCGGCTTCAGCCGCGGCGCCTACACGGCCCGCAGCCTCATCGGGATGATCTCGCACGTCGGGCTGCTGACCCCCGACGGCGTCGCGCAGGACAAACTGCCCGAGGCGATGTCGGTGTACCGGACGCGGCCGCCGGGCACGAAGAAGGACCCGAAGCACGACGCGGACCTCGCGAGGCTGCAGCCGTACTGCTATGACGAGGGCGTCGTCACCATCGACAACCTGGGCGTCTTCGACACCGTCGGCGCCCTGGGCCTCCCCGGCATCGCCCGCGAGAAGTACCGGTTCCACGACGTCGAGCTCAGCCCGAAGGTGAACCGCGCCCGACAGGCCCTCGCGCTCGGCGAGCGCCGCAGGCCCTTCGCGCCCTGCCTGTGGGGCGGGGCGCACCGGGACATCCGCCAGGTGTGGTTCGACGGGGTCCACCTCGACGTCGGCGGCGGCTACGAGAACTCCTACTACTCGGACCGATCCCTGCTCTGGATGGTCGGCGAGGTTTCGCAGCGGGGGCGCCTGCGGGAGTCCGTGCGGCCCGAGCTCGACGTCCGGCCGGAGGACTACGACGACTACCCGGGGCTGCGCTTCGACTGGTCCATGCTCGGTCCGGGCCTGTGTTCCACGGGGCCCGTCGAGAACGATTCGCTGGGGTTCGGGTACCGGATCGCCAACGTCGCCGCAAGGATCCGCGACCTGTGGCGCCGACCCGGGCCCGGCGTCGTGCCGGTCTTTGCCGGCGGGTGGCGCACGATGGCGCCGACCGCCCCGAGCGTGAACGATCCGCACGGCCGCGCCTACGACGTCCACCTCGAACGCAGTGCCGCCCAGCGCGGGATCAACCCGAACACGGCGACCTGGGTGGCCGAGGTGCGCGGCACCCTCAGCCTGAAGCCCGACGGCTCGACCGGGCCAGCCGACGCACACACCCTGGACAACCTGTACACCGACGTCCCCACCTTCGCGGCCCTCAGCGCGCCGCGCGCGAGTGGGACGCTCAGAGCTGGCTGATCACGTCGAAGTCGCAGCCCTCCGCGCGCGCCAGGTACATCCGCTGATGCGCGTGGCCGTCGCGGAGCGCCATGTTGCCCCGGGCCCCTTCGTAGTGCACGCCGCCCACCCCGGCCATGATGTCCCGGACGTCCGTGCTGCGCACCGTCGACAGCAGTGACTCGAGGAGGAGCATGCCCTCGAAACAGGACTCGCCCATGGATGTCGGCGTGCAGGCGTCGGGACCGAACCGGCCGAAGTAGCGGGCGCCGAACTCCATCGACTCGGACGTCACGACGGAGTCGAAGTAGCCCGCCGAGGCGAACAGGTCGCGCGTGGCGTCCGGGCCCGAGGCCATGAGCATGTGCTCGTCCATGAGCGGCGAGTACCGGACGAAGGCACCGTCGAGGCCCGCCGCGGCGAAGGCCCGGTTGAACTCGACGGCGTCCTGCCCGAGGAGGAGCATGAGCACTCCGTCGGCGTCGGAGCGCGCGATGTCGGTGATCACGGCCGAGAAGTCCTCGGTGCCGACGGGGACGAAGCGCGCGCCCACGAGGTCGTCCCCGAGGCGGCGCGCGAAGCGGACGCAGGCCTTCGCGCTGTCGCGGGCCCAGAGGTAGTCGCTGCCGACGATCCACCACCGGCGCAGGCCGCGTTCCCGGCGGAGCCATTCGAGGGCGGGGAGGATCTGTTCTTCGGGCGTCTCGCCCGTGAGGAAGACGCCGGCCGTCGACTCGCCGCCCTCGTAGAGCGCGGTGTACACGTAGGGCACCCGCAGGTCGAGGCGCGCGGACAGCGCCCGTCGCACGTCGGAGGTGTGCCAGCCGACGATGGCGTCGATCTCGCCCGCCGCCAGCAGGGATTCCACCTCGCGGGTCACGTTCGCCACGCCGGTCGCGGAGTCGATGGGGCGCACGGCCAACTCGCGCCCGAGGATCCCGCCCCGGGTGTTGATGTCGTCGGCCGCCAGCGTCGTGCAACTGAGGCACGACGGGCCGAACAGCCCCGCGGGGCCACGTCGGGGGTACAACAACCCAACGGTGTACTCGCTCATGGACGTCCGCTCGTCTGAAGTCGTGCACTACGGACCGGTGTACGACCGAGCCTACGCGGAGCACGCCCGCAGCGGCGAGGGAACGCGATACAGTGGTCGCGGATTGCGATGACACAGTCGAAGATCGGGGCGGACATGGACGCGAGCGCGGACCTGCGGCAGGCGCCGGGGCGCACCGCTTTCGCGGCCGTGTGCGACGCCGACGACCTCGTCATGAACGTCCTCACCCCGGCCCTCGCGGAGCACGACCTCACGGTCGAGCACTTCCGCGCGCTGCGGCTGCTCGCCGCGGTCGAGGGCGCCACCGTCGGTGAGCTGGCGGCCCGGACCGGCACCACTCCGTCGTCCACCACCCGCCTGGTCGACCGCCTCGTCGAGCGCAACCTCGCGTACCGCCGGCCCGCTCCGGGCGATCGGCGCAGCGTCCTGCTGACGCTCTCCGACACCGGCCGCGAGGTGTGGGAGTCGCTCGTCCTGCGGCTCTCGTAACCCTTTCCACCTGCATTTTCGCCGAATCCGCTGCGCGCACCGAACTGCCCGCCAATACTACCGATCAGATATAGTGCCGAATCGGTAATAAATCGGGAGTCGCGATGACCACACTCGGATTGCTCTTCGTCGGAGCCGTTCTGTTCGTCAACGGGGCCTGGTTCCTCGGGGCGATCTCCGCCCGTGAGGCGGGCGTCTTCAACCTCTTCGTCGGGGCGATGCAGGTCGTCCTGCCGACGCTGGCCGTGGTGGCCGCCGATGGGGATCTCGCCGGGGTGTTCGGGGCGGGATCGAGCTACCTGTTCGGTTTCACCTATCTCTTCGTCGGGGTCAACAACCTCATGGGCAACGACGGCCGCGGTCTCGGCTGGTACTCGCTCTTCGTGGCCGCCATGGCGATCGTGTTCGGCGTCTTCGCCCTCGCCGCGGACCCCGTGCTCGGCGTCATCTGGTTCGTGTGGGCCGTGATGTGGCTGCTGTTCTTCCTCATCCTGGCGTGCGGCAAGACCTCGCTCATGCCGTTCACCGGCTGGCTCATCCTCGTCGGCTCGCACCTGACCTGCACGATCCCCGCGCTGCTGATCTGGCGCGGGACCTGGCCCACCAGCGCGTCGGCGGCCGTGTGGGCGGTGGTGATCGCCGTCGCGCTCCTGGTGGTCAGCGCCGTGGCGGCGAGGGCGCTGCCGTCGCTGCCGGCGCCGGCGTCCACACCCGAGCCGGTCCCCGCCGCCCCTGCCCGGCCCGAGGCCGCCTGATCCCGTACCCCCTGCCCTGCAACGACATCAACCACATCACCGAAAGGTTCCATCATGCGTCACGGAGACATCTCCTCTAGCCCCGACACCGTCGGCGTCGCGGTCGTCAACTACAAGATGCCCCGCCTGCACGACCGCGCCGGCGTCATCGAGAACTGCCACAAGATCGCCGAGATGATCGTCGGCATGAAGGCCGGCCTGCCCGGCATGGACCTCGTCGTCTTCCCCGAGTACTCGACGCAGGGGATCATGTACGACCCCGACGAGATGTACGCCACCGCCGCCGCGATTCCCGGCGAGGAGACGAAGATCTTCTCCGACGCCTGCCGCAAGGCGGGCACCTGGGGCGTCTTCTCGATCACGGGGGAGCAGCACGAGGACCACCCGAACAAGCCGCCCTACAACACCCTGATCCTCATCAACGATCAGGGCGAGATCGTCCAGAAGTACCGCAAGATCATCCCCTGGGCCCCGATCGAGGGCTGGTACCCCGGCAGCTCCACCTACGTGGTGGACGGCCCCAAGGGGCTCAAGGTCTCGCTCATCGTGTGCGACGACGGCAACTACCCCGAGATCTGGCGCGACTGCGCGATGAAGGGCGCGGAGCTCGTGGTGCGCTGCCAGGGCTACATGTACCCGTCGAAGGATCAGCAGGTGCTCATGGCGAAGGCCATGGCGTGGGCCAACAACGTCTACGTCGCCGTCGCCAACGCCGCGGGCTTCGACGGCGTCTACTCCTACTTCGGCCACTCGGCGATCATCGGCTTCGACGGCCGCACGCTCGGCGAGACCGGCGAGGAGGAGTACGGCATCCAGTACGCGCAGCTCTCCGTCTCGACGATCCGCGACGCCCGCAAGCACGATCAGTCGCAGAACCACCTGTTCAAGATCCTCCACCGCGGCTACACGGGGATCCACGCCGCGGGTGAGGGCGACAAGGGCGTCGCCGAGTGCCCCTTCGACTTCTACAAGCTGTGGGTCACCGACGCCGAGGCCGCGCGGGAGCAGGTCGAATCCTTCACGCGCGACACGATCGGCGTCGCCGACTGCCCCGTCGGGACGCTGCCCACCGAGAAGACCCGCGAGGCGTAGGCCGTGCCCTTCATCACCGATCGCCTGGCCGCCGAGGGAGCCGACGTCGGCAGTCGGGCGCCCGGCCCGCCCGACTCCCGCCCCACCGACGCCGAGTTCGCCAAGGCGGCGGTCGGGCGGGTCGACGCGGCCCGGATCCTGGCGCAATTGCAGGCCAACGTCTTCGGTCAGGAGCACGCGATCGAGTCGATCTTCAAGACCCTCTCGGTGGTGCAGGCCGGTCTCACCGACAAGACCCGTCCGCTCGCGAGCCACCTGCTGGTCGGACCCACCGGCACGGGGAAGACGGAGATCGTCCGCCAGCTCGCCTCGGCGTTGCGGACCGGCCCGGACGACTTCTGTCAGGTGGACATGTCGGCGATGGCTCAGGAGCACTACGCGGCCTCGTTCGCGGGTGCGCCACCCGGCTACTCGGGCTCCAAGGAGGGCTTGAGCGTCTTCGATCGCGACCGCATCGAGGGCACCGTCTCCATGCCGGGGATCGTGCTCTTCGACGAGGTGGAGAAGGCGCACACCACGGTCCTGCGGGCGCTCCTCCACGTCCTGGACCGTGGGCAGCTGACCCTGGCGAACGGCCAGCAGCGCTACGACTTCCGCAACTGCCTGGTCTTCATGACCTCCAACCTCGGCAGTCGCGAGCTGCGGGCCGAGCAGGAGCGTCCGTGGCACCGGGCCGGGCGCTCGGTCTCGCGGCTGCTCCCCGCGCCGGCGGGGGAGCGGGTGGACCGGATCCTGGAGGGGCGCCTCGACCGGATCTCCGAGCAGTCCATCGCGCGGTTCTTCGATCCCGAGTTCCTCAACCGGATCGACGAGGTGACGCTCTTCGAGGAGCTCTCCCAGGACACGGCCGTCGCGGTGGCCCGCCACGAGCTGGAGATGTTCGCGGACCGCGCGCGCAAGCGGGGCGTCGACCTGACGATCGACGACGCCGTCGCCGCCCACCTGGTGGAGACCGGCTTCGACCCGGTGTACGGCGCGCGATCCGTCCGGCGGGCGATCCGGCACGACGTCTGGCCGATGGTCGCCGAGGCCGTGATCGCGCACCGCGCGGCACGCATGGCCGACACCGCGAGCCGCGTCTCCGCGGTCCTGGTGGTCGACGGTGCCGCGGTGCGCTGCCGAGTGGGCGGGGCCCGCTAGGCGGGCGGGCCCGGCCCCCGCTCAGATCCGCCGTTGCAGCGCCTCGGCGGCCTGCAGCAGGTCCGCCGCCCAGCGGGCGCCGGGGCGCCGGCCCATGCGGTCGATCGGACCCGAGACGGAGATCGCCGCGATCACCTCCCCGCGGGGATTTCGCACCGGCGCGGAGACGCTGGCGACGCCGGACTCGCGCTCGCCGGCGCTCTGCGCCCAGCCGCGCTTGCGGACGTCGGCGAGTGCGCGGTCGCTGAAGAACGAGTCCGCCCGCGGGTCCGCCCACGCCGCGAGCACCTTGGCGCCCGAGCCCGCCGTCATCGGCAGTCGGGACCCGACGGGCACGGTGTCCCGCAGGCCGGACGGCGGCTCGGCGGCGGCGACGCACACGCGGTGATCGCCCTCGCGCCGGTACAGCTGGACGGACTCGCCGGTGATCTCGCGGAGCCGGGGCAGCACCATCGCCGCCGTGTCGACCAGGGCGTCGGCGGTACTGGCCGCGAGCTCGCGCAGGGCGCCCCCGGGCCGCCACAGCCCGTCGCCGTCCCGGGTGAGCAGTCCGTGCAGCTCCAGGCCCACGGCGAGACGGTGCGCGGTCGCCCGCGGCAGGCCGGTCCGGCCGCACAGGTCGGCGAGGCTCGCCGGCTCCTCCGCGGCCGCGCGCAGCACTGCGACGGACTTGTCGAGCACGCCGATCCCGCTCACCGGGGTGAGGCTTTCGGGGGCGTCCGGCGGTGCGGTATCCTTTCCCATAGTTCGATACTAGGCTCTCGCATGGTGGGATTCAACGCGCAGCCCGCGTCCACCTGCTGAGCGAAGATCATGGAGCAGGTGGGAATCATGCAGCCGCGCACAATGGCCGAGAAGGTCTGGGACCAGCACGTCGTCGTCAAGGGGGAGGGCGAGGGCGCCTCGCGCGAGCCCGACCTCATCTACATCGACCTCCATCTCGTGCACGAGGTCACCAGCCCGCAGGCCTTCGACGGTCTGCGCCTGGCCGGCCGCCCGGTGCGGCGTCCCGACCTCACCATCGCCACCGAGGACCACAACGTGCCGACCGACACGCTGGTCCAGCCCATCGCCGACGAGGTCTCCCGCACGCAGGTCGAGACGCTGCGCCGCAACTGCGCCGAGTTCGGCGTGCGGCTGCACTCCATGGGCGACGGCGAACAGGGCATCGTCCACGTGATGGGGCCGCAGCTCGGCCTCACCCAGCCGGGCATGACCGTGGTCTGCGGCGACAGCCACACGTCCACGCACGGCGCCTTCGGTGCCATCGCCATGGGCATCGGCACCTCCGAGGTCGAGCACGTGCTGGCCACGCAGACGCTGCCGCTCAAGCCCTTCAAGACCATGGCCATCAACGTGACCGGCGAGTTGCAGCCCGGTGTCACCTCGAAGGACCTGATCCTGGCGATCATCGCCAAGATCGGCACCGGCGGCGGCCAGGGCTACGTCCTCGAGTACCGGGGCAGTGCCATCGAGAAGCTCTCGATGGAAGCGCGGATGACCATCTGCAACATGTCGATCGAGGCCGGCGCGCGTGCCGGCCTGATCGCGCCCGATCAGATCACCTACGACTACATCGAGGGCCGCGAGCACGCGCCGAAGGGCGCGGACTGGGACGCGGCGATCGAGGCCTGGGACGCCCTCCGCACCGATGAGGGCGCGGTTTTCGACGCCGAGGTCGACATCGACGGCAGCGCGCTCACCCCGTTCGTCACCTGGGGCACCAACCCCGGCCAGGGGGCGCCGCTGAGCGCCTCGGTACCCGATCCGGAGTCCTTCGGCTCGGACGGCGAGAAGGAGACCGCCGCGAAGGCCCTCCAGTACATGGGCCTCGAGGCCGGTACCCCGCTGCGCGACATCGCCGTCGACGCCGTCTTCGTGGGCTCGTGTACCAACGGCCGGATCGAGGACCTGCGCACCGTCGCCGAGATCCTCCGTGGCCGTAAGGTCGCCGACGGGGTCCGCATGCTGGTCGTCCCCGGCTCGATGCGCGTCCGTGCCCAGGCCGAGGAGGAGGGGCTGGGGCAGGTCTTCCTCGATGCCGGCGCCGAGTGGCGCCAGGCGGGATGCTCGATGTGCCTGGGGATGAACCCCGACCAGCTCGCCGCGGGCGAGCGCTCCGCGTCCACGTCCAACCGCAACTTCGAGGGGCGCCAGGGCAAGGGCAGCCGCACGCACCTGGTCTCGCCGGCGGTCGCCGCCGCGACGGCCGTGCGCGGCACCCTCTCCGCTCCGGCCGATCTGGCCCCCGTCGCCGGCGCGTAGCGCCCACCCGAAGTCGAAGGAGAATCGACCATGGAAGCCATCGTCACCCACACCGGCATCGGCGTGCCGCTGCGCCGCACCAACGTCGACACCGACCAGATCATCCCCGCCGTCTACCTCAAGCGCGTGACCCGCACCGGGTTCGAGGACGGACTGTTCTCGGCCTGGCGCGCCGATCCGGACTTCATTCTCAACACCCCGCCGTACGACCGCGGCTCGGTGCTCGTCGCCGGACCGGACTTCGGCACCGGCAGTTCCCGCGAGCACGCCGTCTGGGCCCTCATGGACCACGGCTTCCGGGTCGTCATCTCGTCGCGCTTCGCGGACATCTTCCGCGGCAACTCGGGCAAGGCGGGCCTCGTGGCCGCCCTGGTCGAGCAGGAGAACGTCGAACTGCTCTGGAAGGCCCTCGAGAACGACCCCGGACTGGAGGTCACCGTCGACCTGGAGGACCGCACCGTGTCCGCCGGGGACTTGGTAGTCCCCTTCACGATCGACGACCCGGTCCGACACCGCCTGATGGCCGGTCTGGACGACATCGGCATCACCCTGCAGCAGGATGCGGCGATCACCGAGTTCGAAAGTCGTAGGCCCGCATACAAACCCGTCACCCTGTAGCGCGACGAACCATCAGTGGCGGCACCGGATCGAACCGGTGCCGCCACTTGTCATTCCGACACACCTTCGATCAAATCTGGCGTGGCTCTTGGATTGAATGCAATTCTGCGTTTACGGTGTCCCTAGTTGGCTCAGCGGTGAGCCTCCGACAACAGAGGGATTCGTCCATGAACAAGGCAGAACTGATCGAGGCGCTCACCGAGAAGCTGGGCACCGACCGCCGGACCGCCGGCGCCGCCGTCGAGGCGATCGTGGACACGATCGTCCGTGCCGTCCACTCCGGTGAGTCCGTCACCATCACGGGCTTCGGCGTCTTCGAGCAGCGCAAGCGCGCCGCCCGCGTCGCCCGCAACCCCCGGACCGGCGAGACGGTGAAGGTCAAGCCCACCTCCGTCCCCGCCTTCCGCCCCGGCGCGCAGTTCAAGGCCGTGATCTCCGGCTCGGCGAAGCTGCCGGCCTCGGGTCCCGCCGTGCGTCGTAGCTCGGCCACCGCGGCCGCGCCCGCCAAGAAGGCGGCGGCGAAGAAGGCGCCTGCGAAGGCCGCCAAGGCGACCGCCACCAAGGCCGCCGCGAAGAAGGCCCCGGCCAAGGCGACGAAGGCCGCCCCCGCGAAGAAGGCCGCGACCAAGGCTCCCGCCAAGAAGGCGGCGACCAAGGCGCCCGCGAAGAACGCGGCGACCAAGGCCCCCGCCAAGAAGGCTCCGGCGAAGACCACGCCGGCCAAGAAGGCGGCGACCAAGGCCCCCGCCAAGAAGGCCGCGACCAAGGCTCCCGCCAAGAAGGCTCCGGCGAAGGCGACCCCGGCCAAGAAGGCGGCGACCAAGGCCCCCGCCAAGAAGGCCCCGGCCAAGAAGGCTCCCGCCAAGAAGGCGGCCAAGAAGTAGACCGACCCGTCGGGCCCGCTGCCCCTGGACGCCTCAGTGCTCCAGGGGCAGCGGGCTGTCGATGTGGTCCATGGTCAGCAGGCGCCCGCCCTCGGTGGTGAGCACCCACACGCTGGCCTTGCGGTTGCGGGCGGCGGGGAGGCGCACGTCGTCGGCCCCCGCCCACCACGCGGTGAGATCGGGGATCACACCGCCCTGGCTGCACACCACGGGGACGGTGCCCGATTCCTCGCCCGTTCGCGCGATCTCGCGGATCCGGCGATGGGCGGCCGCAGGATCGCGGGCGTAGGCGGTCTCCGACATCGTCGGCTCCTCCACCAGGGGCAGGCCCGTCTCGGCCGCCAGCGGCTCCAGGGTCTGCGTGCACCGCACCGGCGGCGCCGAGAGTAGGCGGCCGGGCCCGAAGGCCCCCAGGAGGTCCACCAGGGCCTCCGCCTGGGCCCTCCCGTTGCGGTCCAGCGGGCGCGCGAGGTCGTCGCCCTGGTACCCCTGCTTCCGGCCCGCCTTGGCGTGCCGGACGATCAGCATCGTCGCCGTGGACCGCGGCTGCTTGCCGAAGGCCCGCAGGATCCGCCGGTCGATCGGGTAACTCAGGAGGGCCGTGGCGGGCTTCACCGGCAGCCACCGCAACTCGTCGGTCTCCTCGTTCGGTGCGAAGACACCGGAACCGGCCAAGGCCGACCAGTATCCGACGCGCTTGCGCACCGTCGCCCCGCCCGGGCCGTGCCGCTTGCGTCGCGGCACGTCGTAGGACACCTGGCCGACGGCCCGCACGAAGCGGGCGGAGAAGCCCGTCTCCTCGACCACCTCCCGCAGCCCCGCCACGACGGGGTGCTCGTCGGGCTCGACGTGCCCCTTCGGCAGCGACCAGTCGTCGTACCGCGGACGGTGCACCACAGCCACTTCCGGGCCGCTCGGGGAGGGACGCCACAGGACGCCCCCGGAGGCGCGGACGACCGCGCCCTCGCCTCCGCCGCTCACCGCTGGCTCGCGCGGTGCGCGCGCATGAGTTCCCGCTGGTGGTCCCGGACCGTCTCGCCCGGGACGGGGGACGCGTTCCAGTTGCCGTCACCGTCGAGCACCCAGCAGCGGGTGGCGGGATCGAGGGCGGAGTCGAACATCTCGCCCAGCTGCCGCGCGAGCCGCGGATCCTTCACCTGTGCCATCACCTCGACGCGGCGGTCGAGGTTGCGGTGCATCATGTCGGCGCTGCCGATCCAGAACTCGTCCGCGCCGCGGAAGTGCAGGATCCGGGAGTGCTCCAGGAACTGTCCGAGAATCGATCGGACGGTGATGTTCTCGCTCACCCCGGGGACCCCCGGCCGCAGGGCGCAGATGCCGCGCACGACGACCTCGACGGGCACACCCGCCTGGCTCGCGCGGTACAGCGCGTCGATGATCTGCTCGTCCACGACGGCGTTCGCCTTGAGCTGCACCCCGGCCGGCTTGCCGGCGCGCTGCAGCTCGATCTCGCGGTCGATCCGCTCGACGATGCCCGACCGGATGCCGTGCGGCGCGACCATGAGATTGCGGTACTCCTCCTTGCGGGAGTACCCGGTGAGCCGGTTGAACAGGTCCGTCAGGTCGGCGCCCAGATCCGGGTCGGCGGTGAACAGGCCGACGTCCTCGTACAGCCGCGCGGTCTTCGGGTTGTAGTTGCCCGTACCGATGTGGCAGTAGCGGCGGATCGTCGAGCCCTCGCGCCGGACCACCAGGCAGGTCTTGCAGTGGGTCTTGAGGCCCACCAGCCCGTACACCACGTGCACGCCCGCCTGCTCGAGCTTGCGGGCCCACTTGATGTTCGCCTGCTCGTCGAAGCGGGCCTTGATCTCGACCAGGGCCACCACCTGCTTGCCGGCCTCCGCGGCGTCGATCAGGGCGTCCACGATCGGCGAATCGCCCGAGGTGCGGTACAGGGTCTGCTTGATCGCCAGCACGTGGGGATCGGCGGCCGCCTGCTCGATGAACCGCTGCACACTCGTCGAGAACGAGTCGTACGGGTGGTGCACCAGCACGTCACCCTCGCGGAGCGTGGAGAAGACGCTCTTCGGGGTCTCCCGCTCGCCGAACGCGGGGTGGGTGACGGGGACGAAGGGCTTCTCCTTGAGGTCCGGCCGGTCCACGCCGTAGAGCTCGAACATGCAGTTCAGGTCGAGCAGTCCGGGAACGGTGATGACATCGGCGGGGTCCACGTCCATCTCGCGCAGGAGGAGCTCGAGCATGTGCTCGGACATGTCCTCGGCCACCTCGAGGCGCACCGGCGAGCCGAAACGGCGCCGCGCGAGCTCGCGCTCGAGGGCCTGCAGCAGATCCTCGTCGCGGTCCTCCTCGACCTCGAAATCCGCGTTGCGGGTGATGCGGAAGACGTGGTGCTCCGAGACCGTCATGCCCGGGAAGAGGACGTCGAGGTGGGCGGAGATCAGGTCCTCGAGGGGGAGCACCGCGTGATCCATGCGGTCGCTGCGCACCGAGACCATGCGGGCCACGTTGTCCGGCACCTTGACGCGCGCGAAATGCTCGCCGCCCGTGCTGGTGTCGACGACCGCCACGGCGAGGTTGAGCGACAGCCCCGAGATGTAGGGGAACGGATGCGCGGGGTCGACCGCGAGCGGCGTGAGCACCGGGAACACCTGCGTGTGGAAGTACGCGGTCAGGTCCTGCTGCTCGGCCGGCGTCAGATCGGCCCAGCTGACCACCGAGATGCCCTGCGCCGCCAGCTCCGGCCGCACCGCGTCGCTGAAGACGAGGGCGTGCTTGTGCGAGAGCTCCTGGGTGCGCTGGGAGATCAGCCGCAGCTGCTCCCGGGGCGAGAGGCCGTCCGCCGAGCGCACCGACAGGCCCATCTGGTCGCGCCGCTTGAGACCGGCCACCCGGACCATGAAGAACTCGTCCAGGTTCGAGGCGAAGATCGCCAGGAACTTGGCCCGGTCGAGCAGCGGCAGCGAGGCGTCCTCCGCCATCGCCAGCACGCGGGCGTTGAAGTCGAGCCAGCTCAGTTCCCGGTTCAGGTACCGATCCGCGGGCAGGTCGCTGGTCACCTCCGCCGGCGCGGCGGGCGGGGCCGTCGGGATCGCGGTCGGCCTGCCCGAGGGCGGGAGTGCGGTCTCGGCGACCGCGGTACTCGCTGCGGGCGTCGGTTCGGCGGAGGGGGCGGGAGGCTCGGTCGTCACGGCTCCATTCTGGCGTATCGGGCGCGTGCATTCGACGCGAAGCCCCGATCGGCCGCGGCGAGCACGGCTGCGGTGTGCTCACCCAGGGGCCCCGCCCCCGCGAGGTCCTGCGGGGTGTCGACGTCCGTGCGCAGTCCGGGCCACGGGCCGGCGTGCCGCTCGGCGCCGCCGGACCGGTGCGCCGCCGCGGAATCCGGCCC
This sequence comes from Tsukamurella tyrosinosolvens, assembly GCF_900104775.1. Lineage (NCBI taxonomy): Bacteria > Bacillati > Actinomycetota > Actinomycetes > Mycobacteriales > Tsukamurellaceae > Tsukamurella > Tsukamurella tyrosinosolvens. The sequence goes on along the minus strand of NZ_FNSA01000003.1, from coordinate 3,619,313 downwards.
GAACGCGGCGCGCAGCTCGGCCCCCGGGGGCGCGTGGAGCGCCGCGGTCCCGGTGCCGGCGTGGTCGGGTACGAATCCCCGGTGACCCGCCGTCGCCGCGAGGAAGGCCGCCAGCTCCGCGGGGGTGACCCCCGGCAGATCCGCCTGCAGCGCCAGCACTGCGACCTCGGCCCCGTGCTCGGCCCGGGCGGCCCGCGCGCCCGCCTCGAGCGCGACGTTGAGTCCGCCGGGCACCGGCTCGTCGACGGTGCGCGCGCCGGCCGCCTCCGCCGCGGCGCGGACCGCGGGGTCGGGCGAGACCACGTGCACGCCGAGGACGCCGGGCGTCGCGGTGGCCGCGGCGAGGGTGTCCAGCAGCATCGCCAGCACGAGGCCCGGCACGGCATCCCGCCGGCCGTCGCCGGGCGCGGCGAAGCGGGACTTCGCGGCGTCGAGCGACTTCACGGCGGTGACCACCACGACGGCGGGGCGCGCGACGGCCCCGTGCGGTGAGCTCATGAGCACCAATGTAGGCGTGCCGAACCGACCCTGCCGTCTCCGGGCGGGCGATAGGCTCATCCGGGCGCCCGCGATTCCGGTGGGCGGGTGCGATGCGAGGAGGGGCTCGGATGGTCGACGTTGCGGTGATGGGGGCGGGTTCGTTCGGAACCGCGATGGCGAAGGTCTTCGCGGAGGCCACCCGCCCGGAGCCGCACCGGGTGCGGATGTGGTGCCGCCGCCAGGAGGTCGCCGACCAGATCAACGAGACCCGGATCAACGCGCAGTACCTCCCCGAGGGCGTCCTCCCCGAGAACCTCTCCGCGACACACGATCCGGAGGAGGCCATGCGCGGCGCCGGGCTCGTGGTGCTGGCCGTCCCGTCGCAGTCGTTGCGCGCGAACCTGGGCGACTGGGGCCACCTGATCCCGCCGGACATCACCGTCGTGAACCTGGCCAAGGGCATCGAGATCGGCACGCTCGACCGGATGAGCGAGGTCGTCGTCGACGCCGCCGGCATCGACCGGGACCGCCTGGCCGTCCTCACCGGACCCAATTTCGCCAAGGAGATCGCCAAGGGACAGCCCACCCTCGCCGTCGTCGCCTCCGACAACGCCGACCGTGCCTCCCGCGCCCAGTACCTCGTGCGTACCGACTACTTCCGGCCCTACACCAGCGACGACGTCGTGGGTTGCGAGATCGGCGGCGCCACCAAGAACGTCATCGCCCTCGTCTGCGGCATCGCCTCCGGCATCAACCTGGGCGAGAACTCGCGGGCCGCGATCATCACCCGCGGCCTCGCCGAGACGCTGCGTCTCGGTACCGCCCTCGGGGCGCAGCCGCTCACCCTGGCCGGCCTCGCCGGCGTCGGCGACCTCGTCGCGACCTGCAGCTCGCCCCAGTCCCGGAACTTCAGCTTCGGCGCGCGCCTCGGCCAGGGCATGACCGTCGAGCAGGCGCAGGCCGCCGCGCACGGTCAGGTCGCCGAGGGCGCGAAGTCGTGCATCTCCATCGCCGACCTCGCCCGGCGCGTGGGCGTCGAAATGCCGCTCACCGAGGCCGTGCGCGCCGTCTGCTACGACGGGGTGCCCGTCTCCCGCGCCATGGACGACCTGCTCAATCGCGACGTCGGCGGCGAGTGGCGCCCCAAGGACGCCGAGTAGTCGCACGGGTTCGCCGCGCGGGTAACCGCGTGGCCCTCCGTTCGGCCGACACGTAAGGTGGGCGACCGTGACGGAGCGAATCAGGGTGGCAGTGGTCTTCGGCGGGCGCAGCAGCGAGCACGCGGTCTCGTGCGTGTCGGCGGGCAGCATCCTTGCCCACCTCGACCCCGAGCGCTACCAGGTGGTCCCCGTCGGGATCACCCAGGCGGGCGCGTGGGTGCTCTCCGACGGTGACGCGAAGGCGTTGCGGTTCGCCGAGCGCGCGCTCCCCAGCGTGGCCGACGCACCCACGGATCTCGCGCTGCTGCCCGGCGCGGAGCTGGTCTCGGTGCACGCCGACAGCGCCGGTGAGCTCCTGGGCACCGTCGACGTCGTCTTCCCCGTCCTGCACGGCCCGTACGGCGAGGACGGCACCCTGCAGGGACTCCTGGAGATGGTCGGCGTGCCCTACGTGGGCGCGGGCGTGCTCGCCTCCGCCGCGGGTATGGACAAGGAGTTCGCGAAGAAGCTGCTCGCCGCCGACGGCCTGCCCGTGGGCGACTACCACGTGCTCCGCCAGCGCGACACCGAGGTCCCGTCCGACGTCCTGCACCGGCTCGGCCTGCCGCTGTTCGTCAAGCCCGCCCGCGGCGGCTCGTCGATCGGCATCACCCGGGTCACGGACCTGACGGAACTGCCCGCGGCGATCGCCGCGGCCCGGAAGTGGGATCCCAAGGTCATCATCGAGGCGGCCGTGATCGGCCGCGAGGTCGAGATCGGCGTCCTGGAGCGGCCCGACGGCACCGTCGCGGCGTCGGCGATCGCCGAGATCGAGATGGCGGCCGACGCCGAGCACTCCTTCTACGACTTCGAGACCAAGTACCTCGACGACCGCGCCCAGTACACCGTGCCCGCGAACCTCACCGAGGAGCAGGCGGCCGTGATCCGCGACCTCGCGGTACGCGCCTTCCACGCCTTCGACTGCCAGGGCCTCTCCCGCGTGGACTTCTTCCAGACGCCCGACGGCCCCGTGATCAACGAGGTCAACACCATGCCGGGCTTCACCTCGACGTCGATGTACCCGCGGATGTGGGCCGAATCCGGCGTCGACTACGCCGAGCTGCTCACGGTGCTCATCGATACCGCGCTCGCGCGGGGCACCGGCCTCCGCTAGCAGCCGGACCGGCCTCCCGGCTCGGACCCGCCGGGCTACCGGCCCAGGTCGAGCGAGGCCGCCTGCAGGTGCTCGCGGATCGCGTCCGAGGTGGCCTGCACCGCCGAGGTGCCGGCACCGTCGGGCACCCAGAGCGTGACGTACGGGCGATGGTCGACGGCCGTCCAGTAACTGCCGCCGTCGGGGGCGGGCGCGCCGGCCGGGACGGCCTGCAGCCACTGCACCCCGTTGATGATCTGCAGCTTCGCGGTCGCGGTCAGCTCGGCGGGCCGGTCGGTGCCGCACCGCGCCTCCACCGCGCCTGCTTTCTCGCTGGTCCAGCGGGCGAAGCCGGCCGGCTCGGTGTCGTCGGTGCGGCGGTAGCCGTCGAGGTCGGCGGGGAGCGCGCCGAGCAGTTTCCCGCACGCCGCGTCGCCCGACGACGGTGCCGCGATCGACTTCACGTGCCCGGCCTCCGCGGCATCCCGGGCGTCGCCCTGCTTCTGCTGCGCCAGCACGAGGAAGGCGATGAAGCAGGCGACGACCGCCACGGGCAGGGCCACTGCCGTCGCGAGGAAGGCGGGGCTGCGGCGCTCCCCGGCGTCGGGGGCCGCGGTGGTCTCGTCGTCTGCATCGCTCACGTCCGATACGGTAGCCGCGATGACATCAGAGGAGCCGGACAGCCCTGCGCAGCCCCGCGTGCGCACCGTGGCGGAGCTGGGGGAGGACGGCGTGATCGCGCTGGCCACCGGCGGTGTGCGTCCCGATCCGCGGGTCCCGGTAGGACCGGGCGACGACGCGGCGGTGGTCGTCACGCCCGACGGCCGCACGGTCGTCTCGTCCGACGCGCTCGTCGAGGGACGGCACTTCCGGTTCGAGCTGACCACCCCGGAGCACGTGGGCCGGCGCGCGATCGCGCAGAACGCGGCGGACATCGCGGCCATGGGCGCCGTGTGCACGGCGTTCACCGTGACGCTGGGGTGCCCGCCCGAGACCGGCGAGGACGTGATCGCGGGCATCGCCCGCGGCACCACGCGCGGCGCCGCCGACGCGGGTGGCGCGATCGCCGGGGGAGACGTGGTGCGCACCGAGCAGGTGCTGCTCGCGGTCACCGTGCTGGGTGACCTGCAAGGGCGGGCGCCGGTGCTGCTGTCCGGCGCGCGGCCCGGCGACGTGGTCGCGGTGTGCGGCACGCTCGGTCACTCCGCCGCGGGCCTGGACGTCCTGCTCGCGGGGCACGAGGGCTTCGGCGGCCTGGTCGAGACCTACCGCTGCCCCGCCCCGCCGCTCGCCGCCGGGCCGCAGGCGGCCGTCGCGGGCGCGACCGCCCTGACGGACGTCTCCGACGGGCTGCTGCGCGACGCCCGGGCGCTGGCCCGGGCCTCCGGTGTGGCCATCGCGCTCGACGGTGCGCTGCTGGCTCCCGACGCCGAGTTGGTCGCCTGCGCCGCCGCGCTCGGCGCCGACGCCGACCGCTGGGTCCGCACGGGAGGCGAGGACCACGCCCTGCTCGCGACCTTCCCCGCAGGCGCTGCGCTCCCCGCGGGATGGCGGGCGATCGGCACCGCTGCCGCGCCCGCCGGGGCGCCGGCGGGCACCGTCACCGTCGACGGCGACGCGGGACCGGCGGCGGGCGGCTGGAACACCTTCACCGAGACCGAGGAGAACGGCCGATGACGGCGAAACCGTTGACCGACAGCGTCGAGGCCGGATGGGCCGAGGCGCTCGCCCCCGTGGCCGGCGACATCGCCGCGCTGGGCGACTTCCTCCGCGCCGAGATCGCGGAGGACCGCGGGTACCTCCCCGCCGGCGCCAACGTACTGCGCGCGTTCCGGCAGCCCTTCGACGACGTGCGCGTGCTCATCGTCGGCCAGGACCCGTACCCCACACCGGGGCACGCGGTGGGGCTGTCGTTCTCCGTCGACCCGGCCGTGCGGCCGATCCCGCGGAGCCTGCAGAACATCTACCGCGAGTACTGCGACGACCTCGCGTTGCCGATGCCCGCGAACGGCGACCTCTCGCCGTGGTCCGACCAGGGCGTGCTCCTGCTCAACCGCGTCCTGACGGTGCGCCCGGGCACGCCGGCGTCGCACCGGGGCAAGGGATGGGAGAAGGTCACCGAGTGCGCCATCGACGCGCTCGTCGCGCGGGACGCGCCGCTGGTCGCGATCCTGTGGGGCCGCGACGCGGCCTCGCTCGGACCGCGGCTGGGCGACGTCCCGCGGATCGAGTCGGTGCACCCGTCGCCGCTGTCCGCATCCCGGGGCTTCTTCGGCTCCAAGCCCTTCTCGAAGGCGAACGACGCGCTCGTGGGCCTCGGTGCCGAGCCCGTCGACTGGCGCCTGCCGCACCTCGCCCAGGTGCGCTGACGAGCGTCCCGTCACACGGGCGGCCGGCGGCGGGAACGCCGAAGGCCCGCGACCTCGGGGAGGTCACGGGCCTTCGGAAGAACTCTCGCGTACTAGCCGCGAACGACCTTGCCGGCCTTGATGCACGAGGTGCACACGTTCAGGCGGCGGGTCTGACCGGGCGCGACCTGGGCGCGGACGGTCTGGATGTTCGGGTTCCACCGGCGGTTGGTACGCCGGTGCGAGTGCGAGACCGACTTACCGAAGCCGGGGCCCTTGTCGCAGACGTCGCAGACGGCAGCCATAGTCGTGTACTCCTCGTATCGTTGAAAACCTGTGCTTCGCCCCGCCGGTCGCAGACGTGAAGGACACGCTCGGACGCGAGGCAACCCTGCAAGCATAGCCGAGCCCGGCGACGGAGCCAAACCGCTCCGGGCTCCGTACGGCGCGGGCCCCGCCCACTAGGCTGACAGCTGTGACGGGACCGATTGCGGAGGACGGCCGCGTGGTGGTGGCCTGGCTGCGGCGTGCCGTCCTCGGACTCGAGCGCGCGGTCGACGAGATCAACACCCTGAACGTCTTCCCCGTGGCCGACGCCGACACCGGCACCAACATGCTGGTCACCCTGCGCGCCGCCGCCCGATCCGCCGAGGTCGCGGACCGCACCGAGGGGCCGCACGCCGTCGCCCGCGCGACGGTGGCGGGGGCCGTCGCCGGGGCGCGGGGCAACTCGGGCGTCATCGTCTCCCAGATCATGCGGGGCCTCGCCGGCCAGCTCGGACCCGACGCGGACCTCACCGCCGAGGGCCTCGCCACCGGACTCCGGAACGCGACGGACCTGGTGACCACCGCCGTCGCCGAACCCATCGAGGGCACCATCCTCTCCGTCCTGCGGGCGGCCGCCGACGGGGCCGGGGCCGCCCTGGCGGGCGGGGGCGACCTCGCGACCTGCGCCCGCGGCTCCGCCGACGCCGCCTTCGACGCCCTCCTGCGCACCCGGGAGCAGCTCGCCGACAACGCCGCCGCGGGCGTCGTGGACGCGGGCGGCCGCGGCCTGCTCGTGCTGCTCGACGCGCTCGTCGAGGTCACCGCGGGCGCGGTGCCCGAGCGGCCCCGCTTCGGACGGCAGATCGCGCCGCACGTGCAGGTGCACGTCGACGAGGCGCACGGACACACGCACGACCACGTCGATCCGCCCCGGGGGCCGCACGCCGACTACGAGGTGATGTACCTCCTGCCCTCCGCCACCGAGGCCACGGCGAACCGGCTGCGGGCGGAGCTCCAGGCCTTCGGCGAATCGGTGGTCGTCGTCGCCGCGGCCGATCCCGACCCCGTCGCGACCTGGTCGGTCCACACGCACACCACCGAGCCGGGCGCGGCCATCCAGGCGGGCCTGCGCCACGGCAAGCTGCGCAGCATCGCCGTCAACGTGCTGCAGGAGGCGGGCCACGCCGAGACGCCGCTGCAGGCACTGCTCGACGCGCCGCGCGCCATCGTCGCGTTGGTCTCCGGCGACGGCGCCGCGGAGCTGTTCGCGGGCGCCGGCGCGGAGGTGATCCGCTGCGACAAGGGGATGACCCACGCCGAGCTTCTCGCCGCGCTGCACCGGTTCGAGGGCCGCGAGGTGCTGCTCATGCCGAACGGCGCGCTGCCCACCCCGGAGCTGCTGGCGGTGGCCGCGCGGTCGCGCGAATCCGGGGTCCTGGTGACCCTGCTGCCGACCTCGTCGATGGTGCAGGCGATCGCCGCGCTCGCGGTGCACGAGCCGAACGGCCACGCCGCCGACGACACCTACTCGATGGCCGAGGCCGCCGCGGGCGCGCGCTGCGGGTCCGTCGTCGCCGTCACCGAGGACGCGCTGACGATCCTCGGCCCCTGCGGCCCCGGCGACTACCTCGGCATGGTCGGCGGCGAGGTGGTGGTCCTCGAGGAGGACCAGTACTCCGCGGGCGAGGCCCTCGCCGAGCTGCTGCTGGCCACCGGCGGCGACATGGTCACGGTGCTCCTCGGCGACGCCGGCGACGGCGACTTCCCCGACCGGGTCAGCGCCGCGCTGCGCCCCGACCGCCCGGAGGTCGAGGTGGTCGGCTACGTCGGCGGGCAGACCGCGAGCGTGATGGAGATCGGCGTCGAATGAGCTCTGCGCGCACCCTCACGCTGCAGACGCCGCTCGCCGAGGCCGTCGACCCCGAGATCGCCGAGGCGGCGACCGCCGAGCTCGGGCTCGTCACCGTCGGCGACCTGCTGCGGCACTTCCCGTTCCGGTACGAGGGCGGCGCCGTCGAGGACGACGGGACCCGGCGCTCGGAGCCCCGCATCGGCGACGACATCGTCGTGATCGGCACCGTCACCGCGATCACACCCCCGAAGCCGCATCACCGCGGCAAGAAGATGTTCCGGGTGCAGGTGGTCAACAAGGTCCGGGCCTACGAGGTGACCTTCTTCAACTACCTGCCCAAGCCGATCCAGCCCGACCGGCAGCTGCTGCTCATCGGCCGGCTCGGCGAGTTCAACGGCAAGCTCCAGCTCACCCACCCCGAGTGGCTCGTCCTGCCGGACACCACGATCACCTCGGCGGAGGCGCTCGCCGCCAACGAGGCGGGGTCGACCAAGGCCGGCTCGAAGCGGCTCAAGTTCGCCGACCTGAGCCTGCTGATGCAGCCCACCGTGCCGATCTACCACGGCACCAAGAACATGCCCACGTGGCTGATCCTCTCGCTGGTGGACAGCGTGCTCAAGCGGCTCGTGCCGGTGCCCGAGTCGCTGCCGCCCGCGTTCCTCGCGCTGCACGCGCTCATGAGCCTCGACGACGCCGTGCGCGCCGCGCACAAGCCCGACGGCCGCGCGCAGGCCGACCGGGCGCGGCGCCGCCTGGCCTTCGACGAGGCCGTCGCGATCGAGACCGCGCTCGCCCGCCGGGCGCACGACGTCGGCATCGTCGGCGCCCCACCGCTGCACGCGCCCGACGGTCCGCTACAGGCCGGGCTCCGCGAGCGGCTCCCGTTCTCGCTCACCGCGGGTCAGGAGGGCGTGCTCGCCGAGATCCTCGGGGACATGGCCCGCGACCACCCGATGACCCGCCTCCTGCAGGGCGAGGTCGGCTCGGGCAAGACGCTCGTCGCACTGCTGGCCATGCTCGCCGCGGTCGACGCCGGCCACCAGGCGGTGCTGCTGGCCCCCACGGAAGTCCTGGCGACGCAGCACCTCCTGTCGATCACCGCGATGCTCGGCGACCTGGCCGAGGCCGGCCAGCTGGGCGCGGCGGACGCGGCCACGACGGTGACCCTGCTGACGGGCTCGATGACGGTCAAGCAGCGCCGGGCGGCGCTGCTGCGCATCGTGACCGGCGAGGCCGGGATCGTGATCGGCACGCACGCGCTGCTCGAGGACACGGTCGAGTTCTTCCGGCTCGGCCTGGTCGTGGTCGACGAGCAGCACCGGTTCGGCGTGGAGCAGCGCGACCGCCTGCGCCGCAAGGGCACCGGCGAGAGCACCGACGACGAATCCATGCCCCACCTGCTCGTGATGACCGCGACGCCGATCCCGCGCACCGTCGCGCTCGCGCAGTTCGGCGACATGGCGACGTCCGTGCTGCGGGAGCTGCCGCGGGGGCGGCAGCCGATCCAGACCTCGGTGGTCCCCGAGGACCGGGAGGCATGGGTCGCGCGGGCCTGGGCCCGCGTGGACGAGGAGGTCCGCGCGGGGCGGCAGGTCTACGTCGTGTGCCCGCGGATCGGCGACGACGCCACCGGCGAGCAGGCCAAGGCCGGGTTCACGGACGAGGACTACGACTTCGACAAGCCGTCGGCTGCGCCGAAGACGCAGGCGCGGAGCTCGTCCCGCGACGAGCCGGAAGACGAGGACGCGAAGCCGAAGACCGTCTCGGCGATCGAGATGTACGACCAGTTGGCCGCGGGGCCGCTCGGCGAGCACCGGATCGCGCTCCTGCACGGCCGGCTCCCCGCCGAGGAGAAGTCGGAGATCATGGCGTCGTTCGCGGCCGGCGAGATCGACGTGCTGGTCGCGACCACGGTGATCGAGGTCGGCGTCGACGTCGCGAACGCCACCACGATGGTCGTGCGCGACGCGGACCGGTTCGGCATCAGCCAGCTGCACCAGCTGCGCGGCCGCGTCGGCCGTGGCGGCTTGCCCGGGCTGTGCCTGCTCATCACCGCCACCGGCTCGGAGCGCACGCTCGAGCGGCTGCACAAGGTGGCGGAGACCGTCGACGGTTTCGCGCTGGCCCAGCTGGACCTGGAGTACCGCGGCTTCGGCGACATCCTCGGTGTCGATCAGTCGGGCCTCGCGCGTCGCCTGAGCTTCCTGGACCTCGCGCAGGACGGCGACGTGCTGGCCGCGGCCAGGGACCTCGCCTACGAGATCGTAGGAGAGGACCCGGATCTCGAGCGCCACGGGGCCCTGCGCGCCATGAACGAGGTCATCCTCGGCGGCGACCGCGGCGACTACCTCGACAAGGCCTAGCCCGGACGGGGCGGGCTCAGCGCGCCGCGAAGACGGACGCCAGCTGGCGGCCCCAGAAGTCGACGACCTGCTCGCGGCGGGCGGCATCGTCGGAGAGCAGGTCGGCGAGGCCGAGGCCGCGGGCGAGGTCCAGCGTCGCCTGCACGGCGCGGCGGGCCTCCTCGTCGTCGCGGTCCACCCCGAGCAGGCGCATGGCGAGGGCGAAGACCTCGCGGGAGTGCTTGTTCTCGAAGGGCAGCATCCGCTCGCGGAGCGCATCGTCGCTCGCGGCCGCGGTCCAGACGTGCAGGGCGGCCTTGAACAGGTCGTCCGTGTAGTACTCGACGATGAGCCGCGCCACCGCGTACGGGCGGTCGGGCCCGTCCGGCACCGCCGCGCCCGCCTGCGCCACCTGGGCGAGCCGCTGCTCGCCCATGTACTCGAGCGCGGCGCTGATCAGATCCTCCCGCGTGGGGAAGTGGTGCTGTGCGGCGCCGCGCGAGACCCCCGCCTGCCGCGCCACGCTGCCCACCGTGGTGGCGGTCCACCCGCGTGCGGCGAGCGACGCGATGGTGGTCTCCAGCAGGCGCTGCCGGGTCTCCCGGCTGCGGGACTGCTGGGGTGCGCGGATGGGCGGGCGGAGGGGAGTCATCAGCAGCAGCCTATTCCGCCGGTACCGGTTCGGCCCAGCTCGGCGCGCGCTTCTGCAGGAACGCGGTGATCCCCTCGACGGATTCGGCGGAGCCGAACAGCCGCGCGGACTGCTCCCCGAGGGCGTCCGACCGCTCGTCGAAGGACCGCAGCACGTCGTGCCACAGGATCTGCTTCGTCTCCCGCAGGCCCTGCGGGCTGCACAGCTGCAGCTCGGCGAGCTGCTCCGCCACCGCGGCCGCCGGGTCCGCGACCGCCGCGGTGATCAGGCCGTACCCGGCCGCCTCGGCACCGTCGAACTTCCGGCCCGTGAGCAGCAGCGTGGAGGCGACGCGGGAGGGCAGGTGCGGCAGCAGGACCAGCGAGACCATCGCCGGCGCGACGCCGATCCGCGTCTCCGTGACCGCGAACGACGCCCCGGGGCCCGCGAAGACGAAGTCGCACGAGCCGATCAGCCCGAAGCCGCCGGCCCGGACGTGCCCGTCGACCTGGGCGATCACCGGCTTGGGGCATTCGATGATCCCGCGCATCGCGCCGATCATCGCCAGGGTGCGGGACTTCGGGTCCGAGCCTGCGCCGTTGGCCGCCGCCTCCTTGAGGTCTGCGCCTGCGCAGAACGTCGTGCCGGTGTGGGTGAGCACCACGGCGCGGGCGGCGTCGTCCGCGGCGGCGCGCTCCAGGCCGGCGCTCAGGTCGGCGAGCAGCCGCTGCGAGATGGCGTTCCGGTTGTGCGGGCTGTCGATCGTGAGATACGCGGCACCGCCGCGCGTCTCGTACCCGACCAGGGATTCGGTCATCCGGACTCCTAGTAGCTCTTGGGCAGGCCGAGCGAGTGCTCGGAGATGAAGTTGAGCACCATCTCGCGGCTGACCGGGGCGATGCGGAACAGGCGCGAGGCCACCAGCATCTGCGCCAGGCCGTACTCGGTGGTGAGGCCGTTGCCGCCGAGGGAGTGGATCGCCCGGTCCACGGCCTTGGCGCCCGCCTCGCCGCCGGCGAACTTCGCCATGTTCGCGGCCTCGGCGGCGGCGAACTCCTCGCCGGCGTCGTACAGCGTGGCGGCCTTCTGCAGCATCAGCTTCGCCAGCTCGGTCTCCACCTTCAGCTCGGCGAGCGGATGCGCGATCGCCTGGTGCGCGCCGATCGGCACCTTGAAGACGGTGCGCTGCTTGGCGTAGTCCACGGCGCGGTCGATCGCGTAGCGGGCTGAGCCCACGGAACCCGCTGCGGCCATGATGCGCTCGGGGTTGAGGCCGGCGAAGAGCTGCGCGATGGCCGCGTCGGGCTCTCCGACGAGCGCCTCGGCGGGCAGCCGGACGTCGTCGAAGAAGAGCGTCCACTGCGACTCCGGCAGGCCCACCTCCATGGGGATCTTGGTCTTCTGCAGGCCGGGGGAGTCGGTGGGCATGAGGAACAGGGCGGGCCGCAGCTTGCCGGTCTTGGCGTCCTCGGAGCGCGAGACCACCAGGATCACGTCGGCCAGCTCGATGCCGGAGATGAAGGTCTTCTGGCCGGAGATGATCCAGTCGGAACCGTCGCGGCGGGCCGTGGTGGTGATCCGGTGGCTGTTGCTGCCCGCGTCCGGCTCGGTGATCGCGAAGGCGGCGATGGTCTCGCCCGAGGCGATGCCGGGCAGCCAGCGCTGCTTCTGCTCCTCCGTGCCGAACCGGGAGATGATGGTGCCGTTGATGGCGGGGGAGACCACCAGCATGAGCAGCGACGAGCCGACCGCGGCGAGTTCCTCGCCGACGATGCCCAGCTCGTACATGCCGGCACCGCCGCCGCCGTACTGCTCGGCGATGTTCACGCCGATGAGGCCGAGATCGCCCGCGGCCTTCCACAGCTCGGTGGGGCCCTCGCCCGCGGCGATCTTCTCGCGCATGTACTCGGGTCCGAACTTCCTGCCCAGCTCCGAGACGGTCGCGCGGAGCGCCTGGCGCTCCTCGGACTCGATGACGTCCATGGAAATGCTCATGTGGGTTCCTACTCCGTATCTTCCAGCACGGCGACGACGGCGCCGGCATCGATGTTCTGGCCCACCTCGACGGCGATGGTGGTGATGACGCCGTCGGCGGGCGCGGAGATGGCGTGCTCCATCTTCATGGCCTCCATCCACAGCACGGGCTGCCCGGCGGTGACGGAATCGCCCTCCTGGGAGCCGATCCGGGTGATCACACCGGGCATCGGCGCGAGCAGTGAGCCGGCCGCTGCGGCCGCGTCGGCCGACGGGAGGGGATCGACGAGCGTCAGGGTCGCCGCGCCGCGCGCGGTCTCGACCTCCACGACGGTGCGGTCCCCGGGGTAGGCGGTGACGGCGACCGTGCGCCGGATCCCGTCGCGCTCCACCGCGACACGCGCGCGCACGCCGTCGTCGTCGACGGTTGCGACCTGCCCTCCGTCGGCGCGGAACTCCCGCTCGTCGGCGGTGCGGAACTCCGGCACCAGGGTGCGGGAGCCGAGGTTGCGCCAGCCGGGTGCGACGTGCGGCAGCGGGCTCGCGGCGGCGCCCCGCCGGTCCAGCACGGCGCCGGCCGCCGACGCGGCCTCCGCCAGCTCGGCCTCGTCGAGCAGGGGCGCGGCGAGGCGCTCCAGACGGTCGCCGGTGAGGAAGTCGGTCGCGAAGTCGCCGGCCTTGAAGTCGGCGTCGGCGAGGATCCGCACCAGGAGGTCGCGGTTGGTGGTGATGCCGTGGATGACCGCCTTGCGCAGCGCGGCCTCCGTGATCGCGAGGGCCTGCGCGCGGGTCGGCGCGAAGCCGATCACCTTGGCGAGCATCGGATCGTAGAAGACCTCGACGACGCTGCCCGCGGGCGCGAGGGCGCTGTCGAGGCGGATGCCGGGGCGGTCGGGCCCGGAGAACTCGCTCACGACCCCCGGGACCTCGAAGCGGTGAACGGTGCCGGCCGCGGGCCGCCAATCGTTGGCGGGGTCCTCGGCGTAGAGGCGGGCCTCGATGGCCCAGCCGCGGGTGGCGGGCGGCTCGGCGGACGGCAGCGGGAGGCCGGCGGCGACGTCGAACTGCAGGCCGACCAGGTCGAGGCCGGTGGTGGCCTCGGTGACCGGGTGCTCCACCTGGAGGCGGGTGTTGACCTCGAGGAAGAAGAACTCGCCCGCGTCGGTGGCGAGGAACTCGACGGTACCGGCGCCGGTGTACCCGATGGCCTTGGCGGCGTTGGCCGCAGCCTCGTACAGGGCGGTGCGCATCGCGGGGTGCCGTTCGACGAGCGGCGACGGCGCCTCCTCGAGGACCTTCTGGTGGCGGCGCTGGATCGAGCACTCGCGCTCGCCCACGGCCCAGACGGTGCCCTGGGAGTCGGCCATCACCTGGACCTCGATGTGGCGGCCGCGCTCGAGGTAGCGCTCGCAGAAGACGGTGCCGTCGCCGAAGGCAGACTTCGCCTCGCGCTCGGCGGCGTCCAGGTTCTCCTGCAGTTCGGCGCGGGTGCGGACCACGCGCATGCCGCGGCCGCCGCCGCCGGCGGAGGCCTTCACCAGGACGGGGAAGTCGCTGTCGGAGACCTGGTCCGGGGTGAGGTTCGTGAGCATGGGCACGCCGGCCTCGGCGAGCCGGGCCTTGGCGGCGACCTTGGAGCCCATCGCGGTGATGGCCTCGGGGGAGGGGCCGATCCAGACGATGCCCGCGGCCTGGACCGCGGCCGCGAACTCGGCGTTCTCGGAGAGGAAGCCGTAGCCGGGGTGGATCGCCTGCGCGCCGGTGGCCTTCGCCGCGGCGATGATCTTCTCGCCCTGCAGGTAGGTGTCCGCCGGGGACTCGCCGGGCAGGCGCACGGCCTCGTCGGCCTCGGCGACGTGCGGAGCGTCCGCGTCGGGGTCGGAGTAGACGGCCACCGCGCGCAGGCCGCGAGCGTGGGCCGCGGCGATGACGCGGCGGGCGATCTCGCCGCGGTTGGCGACGAGGACGGAATCGAATGTCGTCATGGAGTTCCTCACATCCGGAAGACGCCGAAGGCGTCGGTGCCGTGGACGGGGCCGTTGTGGATGGCGGAGAGCGCCATGCCGAGCGCCGTGCGGGTGTCGCGGGGGTCGATGATGCCGTCGTCGTAGAGCATCCCGGACATGAAGGCCGGCAGCGACTCCTTGTCGATCTGGGTCTCGATGGCGGTGCGCATGCCGTCGACGAAGGCGGGGTCCATGGCCTGGCCGCGGGAGGCGGCGGAGGCCGCGGCCACCTCGGTGACCACGTCGGCGAGCTGCTTGGCGCCCATGACCGCCGACCGCGCGCTGGGCCAGGAGAACAGGAACCGCGGGTTGAAGGCGCGGCCCGCCATGCCGTAGTGGCCGGCGCCGTAGGAGGCGCCCGCGATGAGCGAGAGGTGCGGGACCTCCGAGTTGGAGACGGCGTTGATCATCATCGAGCCGTGCTTGATCATGCCGCCGCGCTCGTACTCCGCGCCCACCATGTAGCCGGTGGTGTTGTGGATGAACAGGAGCGGCGTGTCGTAGCGGTTCGCCAGTTGGATGAACTGCGTCGCCTTCTGCGCCTCCTCGGAAAAGAGGACGCCGCGGGCGTTGGCGAGGATGCCGATCGGGTAGCCGTGCAGGTTCGCCCACCCGGTGGTGAGTGAGCCGCCGTAGAGCGGCTTGAACTCGTCGTAGTCGGAGTCGTCGACGATGTGCGCGATGATCTCCCGTGGGTCGAAGGGGATCTTCAGGTCGTCGGGGACGATGTCGAGCAGGCCCTCGGCGTCGTAGCGCGGGGGCTTGACCAGGCTCGACGGTGTCGTGCCCTGCTTGCGCCAATTGAGCCGCTTGACGATCGAGCGGGCGATCCGCGCCGCGTCGAGCTCGTCGTTGGCCAGGTAGTCGCCGAGGCCGGAGGTGCGCGAGTGCATCTCGGCGCCGCCGAGCGTCTCGTCGTCGGAGATCTCGCCCGTCGCGGCCTTCACCAGGGGCGGGCCGGCGAGGAAGACCTTGGAGCGCTCCTTGATCATCACGACGTGATCGCTCATGCCGGGGATGTACGCGCCGCCCGCGGTGGAGTTGCCGTACACGACGGAGATCGTGGGGATGCCCGCCTTCGACAGCTGCGTGAGGTTGCGGAACATCGCGCCGCCGGGGACGAACACCTCCTTCTGCGTAGGGAGGTCGGCGCCGCCGGACTCGACCAGCGAGAGCACCGGCAGGCGGTTCTCCCGCGCGATGTCGTTGAGGCGCAGCGACTTGCGCAGCGTCCACGGGTTGGAGGTGCCGCCCTTCACGGTCGGGTCGTTGGCGACGACCACCACCTCGACGCCCTCGACCACGCCGATGCCGCCGACCAGGGAGGCGCCGACCTGGAAGTCGCTGCCCCACGCGGCGAGCGGCATCAGCTCGAGGAACGGGGACGCCGGATCGAGCACGCTGTCGATGCGCTCGCGGGCCGTGAGCTTCCCGCGCTTACGGTGCCGCTCCACGTACTTCTCGCCGCCGCCGGCCAGGGCCTTGTCGAACTCGGTCGTGAGATCGGCCAGCTTGTCGAGCATCGTCTTGCGGTACGCGGCCGCGTCGGGGGCCGGGGTGCTGCGGAGCACCGTCATGAGTGGAGTCCTTTGCCTTCGTCGGTGTCGGAGCGGGTGCCTGGGTGGGGGATCACGTGTAGCCGAGGCGGTTGGCCGCGAGCGTGGTGAGGATCTGGGTGGTGCCGCCGCCGATGCCGAGGATGCGGACGTCGCGGTAGTGCCGCGAGACCTCGTACTCGGACATGTAACCGTGGCCGCCGAACAGTTGCACGGCCTCGTTCGCGACCCACTCGCCGCACTCGACGGCGGTGTTCTTCGCGAAGCACGCCTGGGGCACGAGCTCGGCGGCCGCGGCGGGGCCGCCGGATTCGAGTGCCTCGGCGTACAGGTCGGCGACGTGCCGGCTGTAGACGCGGGCCACCTCGATCCTCCGTCGCATCTCGGTGACCGTGTTCTGCACGGCCTGTCGTTTGATCAGCGGCTGCCCGAAGGTCTCGCGCTCGCGGACCCAGCCGAGGGTGAGGTCGAGACAGCGCTGCGCGTGGGAGTAGGCCTGCACCGCGAGGGCGAGCCGCTCGGTGACGAAGGCGGCGCCGATGAGCAGGAAGCCGCTGCCCTCGGGGCCGATGAGGTTCTCGGCGGGGACGCGGACGTCGGTGAAGGAGAGCTCCGCGGTGTCGGAGGCGTGCCAGCCCATCTTCTTCAGCGGCGCGCTCACCTCGAAACCGTCGAGGCCCTTGGGGATCACCAGCAGGCTGATGCCGCTCGCGCCCTCGCCGCCGGTGCGGACGGCGGTGACCACCCAGTCGGCGCGGATGCCGGAGGTGATGAAGGTCTTGGCGCCGTTGACGATGTAGTGGTCGCCGTCCTTGCGCGCCGTGGTCCTGAGGTGACCCACGTCGGAGCCGCCGTTCGGCTCGGTGATGGCGAGCGAGCTGATCTTCTCGCCGGCGAGGACGGGCGCGACCCACCTCTGCTTCTGCTCGTCGGTGCCCGCGAGGATGATGTGCGGCACCGAGATCCCGCAGGTGAACAGCGACGCGAACAGGCCGCCGGAGCCGCCTGCCTCGTGCATCGCCTCGCACACGATGAGCGCGTCGCGGGGGTCCCCGCCGCCGCCGCCGACCGACTCGGGGAACGAGACGCCGAGCAGGCCCAGATCGCCGGCCTTCGTGTGCAGCTCGCGGGGCAGGAGGCCGCCGGCCTCCCAGTCGTCGAGGTTCGGCAGGATCTCGCGCTCGGTGAACGCGGTCACCGTCTTGCGCAGCGCGAGTCGCTCCTCGGACTCCCACAGGCTGGTCATGCGATCTCCTTCGTGGTGTGGCCGGCGGGCAGCAGGCCCGCGGGCAGGTCGATGTAGCGGCCGCGGAGCCACTCGCCGACACCCTTGGCCTGCGGGTCGAACCGGTAGCCGTGCGCGACGCCCTTGCCCAGCAGGTCCTCGACGACGAAGTTGAGGGCCTTGAGGTTGGGCAGCTCGTAGCGGCGGACCGGAAGGTCCGCAGCCTCCGGAAGGAGTTCGCGCAGAGCCTGTTCGGTCAGATTACTGCGCAGCCATTCGTACGCCGCGTCGGACTCCGCCCAGACGCCGACGTTGGCGCTACCGCCCTTGTCGCCGCTGCGCGCGCCGAAGACGGTGCCGAGCGGGACGCGGACCGTCGGGCCCGCCGGGAGCGCGGCGTCGCCGCCGGGCTGGGAGGGGTCGGCGGCGAGCTCTTGGACGACCTCGGGCGGGGCGATCTCGACGACGGTGCCGTCGGGCCGGTGGGCCCGGTGCGGGACGTCGCCGTTGGGCACGTACACCGCCTGGTACACGCCGTACGGCCCGCCGCTCGACGGCGGGGCCATGGGGGAGGCGCCGGGGTAGGTGGCGAGCGCGAGTTCCACGGCGGCGGAGCTGAAGGCGCGGCCGACGCGGTTCGGGTCGGCGTCCCACGCCACGGCGGTCAGGGTCGCCGACGCGGCCGCCTCGGTGGGGGCATCGGGGTGGTCGGTGCGGGCGAGGCGGAACTGCAGGTCCGACGGTGCGCCGCCGCTGCGCTCCAGTGCGTCGCGGAGCTGCGCCTCGAGCAGCGCGGCCTTGCGCTCGACGTCGATGCCCGTGAGCAGGAAGGCGATCTCGTTGCGGAAGCCGCCCAGCGTGGTGGTCGCGACCTTGGTCGTGGTCGACGGTGCCTCGCCGCGGATTCCGCTCACGGTGACCCGGTCCGGGCCGTCCTGCGCGAGGGTCATGGAATCGAGCCGCAGGGTGACGTCGGGGTTCGCGTACCGCTGCCCGGTGACCTCGTAGAGCAGCTGCGCGGTGACGGTGCCCACCTCCACGACGCCGCCCGTGCCGGGCTGCTTGGTGATGGCGAAGGAGCCGTCGGCGGCGATCTCGGCGATGGGGAAGCCGGGGTGCAGCAGCTGCTCGATGGGGTGACGGTCGAAGAAGGCGTAGTTGCCGCCCGTGGCCTGCGTGCCGCACTCGATGATGTGGCCCGCGGCGACGGCGCCGGCGAGGGCGTCGAAGTCGGTGCGCTGCCAGCCGAACTCGGCGATGGCGGGCCCCAGGATCACGGAGGCGTCGGTGACCCGGCCCGTGATGACGATGTCGGCGCCCGCGGCGAGGCAGTCGGCGATGCCGAAGGCACCGAGGTAGGCGTTGGCGGTCACCGCGTTGGGAACGCCGAGCTCGGCGGACCGGGCGAGGAGGTCGTCACCGTCGACCCAGCCGACCGTGAGATGACGGGCGGACTCGTCTGCGTTCTCGATGGCCTTCTCGACCGCGGCGGCGAGCCCGCCCGGGTTGAGGCCGCCGGCATTGACGACGACCTTGGTGCCGCGCTCGGCGAGCAGGCCGAGGTGCGGGGTGAGGTGGCGCAGGAAGGTCTTGGCGTAGCCCAGGTCCGCGTCCTTGAGTCGGTCGCGGCCGAGGATGAGCATCGTGAGCTCGGCGAGGTAGTCGCCGGTGATGTAGTCGACGCGCGGGCCGGCGAGCATCTCGCCGATCGCCGCGGCGCGGTCGCCGTAGAAGCCGGAGACATTGGCGATGCTGACGGTGCGGGTCATGGACGTTCCTCCTGCGGGGCGCGGCCCGTGCCGGGGGCCCCGGCGAAGCACTGCGCGATGGTGAGCCAGTGGGCGGCGTCCTCGCCCGTGGCGACGAGATCGGTGTCGACGAGGTTGACGCGCTGGGTCGCGAGGCGGCAGAAGTCCTCGAGCGAGCCGGTCACCCGCTGCGCGGCCTCGCCGGGGCCGAAGGTGATCTCGGCGCCGTCGGCGGCGACGAGGAACACGTCGAAGGGCTCGGCGGGCGGGGTCTCGCCGTTGACGGTGTACGCGAAGTCGCGGGTCTTGTAGGCGATCTTCGCGACGTGGGGCAGCGCCTCGGGGGCGTCTAGCTCGATGCCGGCAGCGTCGGCGATGTCGAGACCGTGCGCCCAGGTCTCCATGAGGCGCGCGTTGGCCATGGTGGCGGGCCGCATGGGCGGGCCGAACCAGGGGAGCGGTGTGCCGGGATCGGCCTCGCGGAGCGCGACGGCGAGGGCGGCGCGGGCGCGGTCCCAGCGGGCGCGCAGGTCCGGGTCCGCGGCCAGCTCGGCGGCGCCCGCGTCGACGAAGCCCATCGGGTCCTGCATCGCGTCCGTCAGGATCGCGGCGAAGCCGTCGGGGTCGGTGGCGGAGACGAGGGAGACCTCGTCGGTCCAGGCCAGATGGGCGACCTGGTGGGCGACGGTCCAGCCCTCGGCGGGCGTGGAGATCGACCAGTCGGGGAGCGAATCCGCGATGGCGGCGACGGCGGCCGAGGTGGACTCGAGCGCGTCGAACACGGGGGCTGAAGTGGGCACGCCCACACTCTGTCAGCCGGAGCGGAAAAAAACAAGCAGCACTGCTTGTTTGCTGTCGGGTAGCTCTTCGGGCGATCCAGGTCATTCGGGAGGGGCGCTCAGGCGCCGCGCGCGAGGAGCAGCGCGCCGCCCAGCCCGACGTCGTAACCGGCGCATAGGGCGGGGTACCAGTCGGGCAGTGCGGTATCGGCGGGTTCGTGGTGGTAGACCGCGTCGAACGCGGCGTGGGACAGCCACGCGAGGGCGACCGCGACATGCGCCTTCCGCGCGGAGAGGGCTGCGGCGGCCGCGATCACCACGGCGCTCGCCGCGACGACGGCGGACTCCCGCTGGTCCCTGCGGGAGCGGCCGCGCCGACTCGCCGGGTAGATCACCGCGGCCACGACCAAGCCCGCGGCGGCGACGACGGCGCCGGGCCGGGGTGGGAGCGCGCGGACCGCCGCGGCGGAGAGCAGACCGGCGCCAGCGGCGGCGGTCAGCGCTCCGATCCGGTGCGCGGATGACGAGCGGCGGTGCGGTTCCGGTGGCACGGCGGGGTCCTCTCGGGAGCGGTTCAGGAGCAGGTCGTCGCGGCCTCGTCGACGACGGCGGCGGAGGAGCGGTCCACGGACAGGCCGTACTCGCGGGCGACGAAGGCGAACTGCCGGACGTACTGGCAGTGGAAGCGCTCGTTCGACGGCATCCAGCGGCCCGGCGGCGAGTCGCGCTTGTTCTCGTTCGCCGGCCCGTCCACCGCGACGAGATTCCGCGGATCGTTGGCGAACGCCGCGCGCTTCGCGTCGTCCCACGACCAGGCGCCCATGTCCCAGGCGTAGGCCAGCGCGACGACGTGGTCGATCTGCACCTTGGCGGAGGTCTTCGCGCCCCGCTCGAAGCGGATCGTCGCGCCGCCGTACGGGTCGGCCAGGACGCCCGTCGCCACCGCGCGGGGGCACGCAGAGGTGCGCACGTAGGTCTTGTCCTTCAGGTCGCGGTCCAGCACGTCGTTGCGGGTGTCGCAGCCGTTGTGGCCGAGCGGCGCCGATTGGTCGTCGGTCCACGCCTTCCCGAAGGCCGCGCGCCGGTAGGGCTGCGGCGCCCGTTCGCGGGCGGCGACGATCCGGACCCCGGCGAGGGGCGCACCGTCGGGCATCGTGGCCGAGGGTGCCGCCGCGCCGGTGGTGGGCTCGGCCCCGGACCGGTCCCGGTACGCCCCGATCGCGACGAAGACGGCCGTGGCCGTGACGAGGACGAGCGCCAGCCACGACCGCCGGGACAGGCTGCGGGCGGTTCTCCGGCGGGACACGTCGGCAACCTAACACCGCGGACCGACAAGTCAGGCCCGCCACGTATTCTCGGACCATGAGCACGCCCACCGCCCAGGACGCCGAACTGCAGACCGCGACCGCCGCGGTCGAGGAAGCGGCCCGCGCCGCCCGCGCCGCCTCGAAGCAGCTGATCACGCTGACCACCGAGCAGAAGAACGCCGCGCTGCACGCCGCCGCCGACGCGCTGCTGGCGAACAAGGACCGCATCCTCGCCGCGAACGCCGAGGACGTGGAGCGGGCCCGCGCCGCCGGCACCGAGGAGTCGCTCATCGACCGGCTCGCGCTCAACGAAGCCCGGGTCGACGGCATCGCCTCCGGCCTGCGACAGGTCGCCGGGCTGCCGGACCCCGTCGGGACCGTGCTGCGCGGCTCGACCCTGCCCAACGGCCTCGAGCTGCGCCAGGTCGCCGTGCCGCTCGGCGTGGTCGGCATCGTCTACGAGGCGCGCCCGAACGTCACCGTCGACGCCTTCGGGCTCACGCTCAAGTCGGGCAACGCGGTGCTGCTGCGCGGCTCCAGCTCGGCCGCCTCGTCGAACGCCGCCCTGGTCGCCGTGCTGCGCGAGTCCCTCGAGGCGAGCGGCATCACGCCCGACGCGGTCGCGCTCCTCTCCGCCGACTCCCGCGCCAGCGTCACCGCGCTGATCCGCGCCCGGGGCCTCGTCGACGTGGTCATCCCGCGCGGAGGTGCCGGGCTCATCGCGGCCGTCGTGCGCGACGCGACCGTGCCCACCATCGAGACCGGCACGGGCAACTGCCACATCTACGTCCACCCCGCGGCCGACCTCGACATGGCCGAGCAGATCGTGCTCAACGCCAAGACCCGCCGGCCCAGCGTGTGCAACACCGTCGAGACCGTGCTCGTGGACCGCGCACTCGCCGATACCTTCCTGCCCCGCCTGCTCGGCACCTTCCAGGCCGAGGGCGTGATCGTGCACGGCGACGAGACCGGCATGGTGCCGGCCACCGAGACGGACTGGGCCGACGAGTACCTCAGCCTCGACGTCGCGGTGAAGATCGTCGACGGGCTGGATCAGGCGATCGAACACATCGACCACTACGGCACCGGGCACACCGAGGCCATCGTCACCGGCGACCTCGCCGCCGCCCGCGCCTTCACCACCCGCGTCGACGCGGCCGCGGTGATGGTCAACGCCTCCACCACCTTCACCGACGGGGAACAATTCGGCTTCGGTGCGGAGATCGGTATCTCGACGCAGAAACTGCACGCCCGCGGCCCGATGGGCCTGCCCGAGCTGACGTCCACCAAGTGGATCGCGTGGGGCGACGGGCACGTCCGGCCCCGGTAATCCCGACCCCGCTTACACCCGGCGCGCGGCCCGGTAGGTTGTCGCCATGGCAATCAACGAGTCCCTCGAATTCGACATCGACGCCCCGGTCACGCTGGTCCTCGACACGCTCGCCGACGTCGAGGCCCTGCCGGACTGGTCGTCGGCGCACAGCAACGTCAAGGTCGTCGAGCGCGACGCGAACGGCCGCCCCAGCGTGGTCGACGCCTCGGTCGGCCTCATGATGTTCAGCGACAACCTGACCTTCGACTACGTCTTCACCGACGTCAGCTGCAAGTGGGACACCCGCAACGAGGGCACCGCCGTGCGCAGCCAGGGCGGCATCTACGAGCTCTCGCCCAAGGGCGACGACCAGACCCACGTCAAGGTCACGATGTACCTCGACCCCAAGGTCAAGGCGCCCGGCTTCGTCGTGAAGAAGGGCATCAAGCTCGCCATGGACATCATCAAGAACGGCCTCACCAAAGAGGTCATGAAGCGCAAGGCCGCGGCCTGACGGTCCGCCGCCGGGCTCCCTTCGGCGGGGCCCGGCGACACCGCTAGATTGTTGCGATGGCAATCACCGAGAAGGTCGAGTTCGAGATCGACGCCCCCGCCGCGCTCGCGTACGCGACGCTGCTGGACGTCGAATCCCTCCCCGCGTGGTCGTCCTCGCACAAGCGGGTGACCGTCGCCGAGCGCGATGCGGCGGGCGATCCGCGCGTCGTCGAGGTCGAGGCCGGCATCGTCGGCATCAGCGACACCATGCGCTTCCGGTACGAGTTCACGCCCGAGACCAGGGTCGCGTGGCAGTCCGAGGGCGAGGGCATGGCGGTGCGGTCCCAGGGCGGGTACTACCAGCTCACGCCCATCGGGGACGACAAGGTGCACGTGTTGTGCGAGATGAACATCGACCTCAAGATCACGCTGCCCGGCTTCGTCGTGCGCAAGGGTGTGAAGATGAGTGCAGAGATCGCGTCGAAGGGCTTCTCGAAGGAGGTCCTCAAACGGAAGGCTGCACGCTGAGCACCGACATCACGACCCCCGCGCCCACGGCCCTGTTCACCAGCGTCGACGACGTCGCCGCGGCGCTGCGCGAGACCGGCTACATCCCGTCGATCGCCACCGCCACGGCCGTGTTCCTCGCCGACAAGCTGGGCAAGCCGCTCCTCGTGGAGGGCCCGGCCGGCGTCGGCAAGACCGAGCTGGCCCGCGCCTGCTCCCAGGCCCGCGCCGCCCGCTTCGTCCGCCTGCAGTGCTACGAGGGCATCGACGAGGCGCGCGCCCTGTACGAGTGGAACCACGCCAAGCAGATCCTGCGCATCCAGTCCTCGGGCAACGACGGCGACTGGGACGACACCAAGCAGGACGTCTTCTCCGAGGAGTTCCTCCTCCCGCGGCCCCTCCTGCAGGCCGTGCGGGACGGCGGACCGTCGGTCCTGCTCATCGACGAGGCCGACAAGGCCGACCTCGAGTTCGAGGGCCTGCTGCTGGAGGTCCTCTCGGACTACGCGGTGACGGTGCCCGAGCTCGGGACGATCGTCGCCGAGCGCAAGCCGCTGGTCTTCCTCACCTCGAACGCCACCCGCGAGCTGTCGGAGGCGCTCAAGCGCCGCTGCCTCTACCTGCACATCGACTTCCCGGACGCCGAGCTGGAGCTGTCGATCATCCGCAGCCGCGTCCCCGACCTGCCGACCGAGGTCGCGCAGCAGCTGTTGCGCGTCATCTCGACGCTGCGCGGCCTGGACCTGAAGAAGAAGCCCTCCGTCTCGGAGACGCTCGACTGGTGCCGCACCCTCCTCGCGCTCGGCATCACCGGCAGCGCCAGCGGCTCCATCGACAAGGGCGCGCTCCGCTCGACGCTCGGCGTGGTGCTCAAGCACCAGGTCGACATCGAGACCGCCGCCGCGGCGCTGGGCCTGTCATGACCACCGTGCGGGATCCGGGCGCCGGCACGCCTCTGGATACGCACCTGCACGCCTTCGTGCGGACGCTCCGCGAGCGCGGCATGGCCATCGGCCCGGGCGAGGCGATCACCGCCGCCGAGGTGCTGACAGTGCTCGACCTCACCGACCGCGGCCAGCTCCGCGAGGGCCTCGCCGCGGTGCTGCTGCGCGAGCAGATGCACCGCAAGACCTTCGACGTCATCTTCGACCTGTACTTCCCGGTCCGCGGCGGCTTCGGTGCCGCGGGGACAGGGCCCGACGGTGCCTCCGGTTCCGGCGGGGAGGGCTGCTCCGGTGCGCCCGGGGAGGCGCCCGACCAGGTCGACCCGTTGAAGATGCCGGCCGCCGACACCCCGCCCGATCCGGACGCGGTCCGCGAGGCGCTGCGGCAGGAGGCCGTCGCCGCGCTCGTGGCAGGCGGCGACCACGACGGGATCGCCAGCCAGATCGTCGAGCAGCTGGGCGAGTACAACTCCGCCACGGGCACCGCCTTCTCGTCGTACCAGGCGCTCAAGGCGCTCAACCCGCAGACGCTCATCGCCGCCATCGCCAACGGCTTGCTCGCGGCAGCGGGCGAGGAGGGCGCCGCGCCCGGCAGCTTCGAGTACGAGTCCGCCCGGCGGGTCGCGCGCTCGCGCGTCGCCGGGCTCACTGAGCGGGTCACCGAGCTCACCTCCGTCGCCATGGCGGCCCGACGGGGGCCCGAGGCCGTCGCGCAGTACGCCGCGCCGCAGCTGCCGGAGAACGTCGCCTTCTTCGCCGCCACCCGCACCGAGCTGCACCGCATGGAGCAGACCGTCCGGCCGCTGGCCCGGCAGCTCTCCACGCGCCTGCTGGTGCGGCGCCGCCGCGCCCGCCGCGGCCCCATCGACCTGCGCCGCACGCTGCGCAAGTCGATGTCGACGGGCGGCGTGCCGATCGATCTGGCGCACCGTCGACCCCGGCCGACCAAGCCCGAGCTCGTGCTGCTGTGCGACCTCTCCGGCTCCGTCGCGGGCTTCTCCAACTTCACGCTGCTGCTCACGCACGCGCTCAGCGCGGAGTTCTCCAAGATCCGGGTGTTCGGCTTCGTCGACTCGGTGGACGAGATCACCGACTACATCGACCCGTCGCGGACGCTCACCGTCGACACCGTCGTGGACATGTTCGACCGGGTGATCCGGGAGACCAACGTCGCGCGGTTCGGCGGCTCCGACTACGGGAACGTGCTGCGCACGTTCGTCCGCGACTTCCCCGACGCGGTCACGCACCGCGGCACGCTGCTCATCCTCGGCGACGCCCGGTCCAACCACACCGATCCCGCGCTCGCGGAGCTCGACGAGCTCGTCGACAAGGCGCGGCACGCGTTCTGGCTCAACCCCGAGCGCAGGGCGTCGTGGGGGACGGGCGATTCGGTCGCGGACAAGTACGGGCGGCTCATCGACATGTACGAGTGCCGCACCGCGGGGCAGCTGGCCGAGGTCATCGGGCGCCTGCTGCCGGTCTGACCCGGCGGCGGGGTGCATAGGATGGTCCGTTATGCGTGAGTCCAGTACCGCCGGGCACCATCGCGGCAGCGATCAGGGTCGCCGTCGCGTCGGCGTCATGGGTGGGACCTTCGACCCGATCCACCACGGCCACCTCGTGGCCGCCAGCGAGGTGGCGGACCGGTTCGACCTCGACGAGGTGATCTTCGTCCCCACCGGCCGGCCGTGGCAGAAGAGCGAGGTCACGCCCGCCGAGGACCGCTACCTGATGACGGTCATCGCGACCGCCTCGAACCCGCGCTTCTCCGTCAGCCGCGTCGACATCGACCGCGGCGGCGACACCTACACCGTGGACACGCTGCGCGATCTGCACCGGCAGAACCCCGACACGGACCTGTTCTTCATCACCGGCGCCGACGCCCTCGCGTCGATCCTCAGCTGGCAGGACTGGGAGGAGCTGTTCGGCCTCGCGACGTTCATCGGCGTCTCCCGGCCCGGCTACCAGCTGGCCGCGGATCACCTGTCGGACGTGCCGAAGGATAGATTGTTCCTCGTGGAGGTGCCCGCGCTGGCCATCTCGTCGACCGACTGTCGCGCGCGCGCCGACGCCGGACGGCCCGTCTGGTACCTCGTGCCCGACGGCGTGGTGCAGTACATCGCCAAGCGCGCTCTCTATCAGAGCCGTCCGGCACCGGACAAGACCGTGAACCCAGGAGGATCATGACCGCATCCGATCAGGCCCGTACCCTCGCCGCCGTCGCGGCCCGTGCGGCCGACGACAAGCTCGCGAGCGACGTCGTCGTGCTCGACGTCTCCGAGCAGCTGGTGCTGACCGAGGCCTTCGTCATCGCCTCGGCGAGCAACGAGCGGCAGGTGAACGCCATCGTCGAGGAGGTCGAGGACCAGCTCCGCGAGGCCGGCGTCAAGCCCACCCGCCGCGAGGGTGCGCGCGAGGGCCGCTGGGCGCTGCTGGACTTCCTCGACATCGTCGTGCACGTCTTCCACGAGGAGGAGCGCGAGTACTACGCCCTCGAGAAGCTGTGGAAGGACTGCCCGCGCATCGAGGTCGAGGGCCTGGGCGAGCACGCCCCGGCCGAGGGTTCCGCGGGCACCGACGGGGACCGCGAGGGCGCCTGATGCACGTGGAGGACGGGCTCGACTCGTCGGTCGAGCGCCTGACCCCGACGGTGCGCCGGCTCATCCTGCTCCGGCACGGCCAGACCGCGTCGAACGCCGAGGGCCGCATGCAGGGCCAGCTCGACACCGACCTCACCGACCTGGGGCGGCGGCAGGCCGCCGCGGCCGCCGACGCGCTCGGCGACCGCGACCCCATCGCCATCGTCAGCTCCGACCTGCGCCGCGCCCGCGACACCGCGGACGCGCTCGCGGCGGTGACCGGCGGCACAGTCGAGACCGATGTCCGGCTGCGGGAGACCATGCTGGGCGACTGGCAGGGCATGACCCACCACGAAGTCGACGCGTACATGCCCGGCGCACGCCGACGGTGGCGCGACGCTCCCGAGTGGGCGCCGCCCGGCGGGGAGGCCCGGGTGGATGTGGCCGCGCGGTCGTACCCTCTGGTGACGGAGCTCAGCGAGCGGCTCTCCGAATGGGGCTCGAGCGAGCGGCCCGTGATCCTGGTCGCGCACGGCGGACTGATCGCGGCCCTGACCGCCCGGCTTCTGGACCTGCCCGTCGACCATTGGCCGGTCCTCGGCGGCCTCGGCAACTGCAGCTGGGTACAACTCTCCGCGCACGGAGACGCGACGCGGTGGCGGCTCGACGTGTGGAACGCCTCCTCGGACCTCGACTCCTCGACCCGGCCCGCCCCCGAGGTCCAGTGAGCGATTCCCCGACCGGCACGCTCCTGGTGCTCAGCGACTCCCTGGGCTTCTACGGGCCCGAGGGTGCGCTGCCGACCTCCGATCCGCGGATCTGGCCCAACCTGGTGGCCGCGGAGCTGGGGCTGCGCTGCGAGCTGTTCGCCCGCGTCGGGTGGACCACGCGCGACGGCTGGTGGTGCGTGACGCAGGACCCCCGCGTCTGGGCGGCCGTGCCGACCGTCGAGGCGGCGGTGCTGGCACTCGGTGGCATGGATTCGCTGCCCTCGCCGCTGCCGACCGCGATTCGCGAGCAGATCCGCTACCTGCGCCCCGCGTCGCTGCGCGCCCGCGCCCGCGACGGCTACGCCACGATCCAGAGGGTCTTCTCGCCGGTGGGCTGGCCGATGGCGCTGCCGCCGAAGGTCACCGTCGACTACCTCGGCAAGACCTACGACTCGCTCCACTCCCTGCGGCCGGAGGCGCCGATCGCCGTGCTCGAGCCGCCCACGCACCGGGCGCTCGCCTACTCCTTCGCGCACCCCGGGTGGGCGCGCACGCGACGGGCGATGCGGGAGTGGTCCGACGGTGCCGGCGTGCCCACCGTCCCCCTGCGTGACCTGTGCGAGTGGTCGTTCGACCTGGGGATCAATAACATCGACGGGATCCACTGGTCGTTCGAGATGCACGAGCAGGTGGCGCAGCGGGTGCTGCGCGCGCTGCGCGATGAAGGGGGTGCGCGATGAGCGTCGTCGTGGTGACCGATGCGTCGGCCGCGATCGCGCCCGAGCGGGTCGCCGACATGGGCATCCGCATCCTGCCGCTGCACGTGCTGTCGGGCGAGAGCGAGTACATCGACTACGGCACCGGCTATCAGGCGGACCGGTTCGTCAAGGAGGGCGTGACCACGTCCGGCCCGTCGGTCGGCGAGGTCCGCGAGGTGCTCGCCGCCGCGGTCGCCGAGGCCGACGGCGACGGGGTCGTGGTGATCACGATGAGCTCGCACCTGAGCTCCACGTACTCGACCGCCGTGGCGCAGGCGGCGCTCATGGACGCGGGGATCACCGTGGTCGACTCGCGCTGCATCGACATGGCGATGGGCTTCGGCGTGCTCGAGGCCGCGCGGCTCGCCCGTGCCGGGGCGTCCGCCGACGAGGTCGCCGAGGCCGCGCGCCAGGTACTCGACGGTGCCGAGGGCTTCTTCTGTGTCGCGACACTGGATCATCTGCGGGCCGGCGGCCGGGTGAGCGCCCTGGCGAAGCTGCTCGGCGGCGCCCTGCAGATCGTGCCGGTGCTGCGGCTGCAGGACGGCCGGATCGTCTCCGAGCGCAAGACCCGCACGGTCTCCCGCGCCCGCGATCAGCTCGCGGCGCTCGCCTCGCAGCACCTGGGGAACCGGCCCGCGCGGGTCGCCGTGCACCACGTCGAGGCGCCGGAGGCGGCCGAGCACGTGGCCGCCCTGGTCGAGGAGGAGTTCCCGCAGCTCCAGGAGCTGGTGATCGGCCCGTTCGGCGGCACGATCGCGGCGCATCTCGGCCCCGGCGCGGTGGGCGTCGCGGTCGCTCCGGCGCTGGTCGACGGCGCGGATCCGGCCTAGCACACCGCGGCGACGGTTCCGGCGCGTCCGAGGCGTTCCTCCACAGGTTCGGGGTTATCCACAGGCGCTCTGCTTCTTGCTTCTCTGCGGGTTTTCCGACGATGCCCGCGCTCTAGGTTCGTCGCATGAACGGCGAACGAGAGGCAGTGGCCGGGACCGGCGTCGCGGAGGAGCAGATCTTCGCGCGGCCGGCGTGGCTCGAGGAGTTCGCGCCCGTCCGGGGCGACGGTGGCCGGGACGGCGACGCGGTCGACGGCGGAGCCGCGTTCGACGGCGGGGGCGCGCCGTCGCGACGGGTGCGGATGGAGGACGACGATTTCTGGGACGACCAGGAGCCGACGGGGTGGCGCTCCACGGTCGAGAAGGTCAGGACCACACCGCGCGCCGCGGTGGCACTCGTCGTGGTGGGCGTGATCGCCGCCGTCGTGGCGGCGGTGGCGGTGCTCGGACCGTCGCGCGAGGGCGGCGGGCAGTATCCGGTGGTCGATTTCGCGGGCGCGTCGGCGTCGGTGGAGCCGACCGTGTCGTCGGCGGGCTCGTCGTCGGCGCCGGCGGGGTCCGGTGCCGCGCCCGGGCCGAGCGCGGCACCGTCGGAGCTGGTGGTGGCGGTGGTCGGTCTGGTCCGGGCGCCGGGGCTGCACCGGTTGCGGCCCGGCGCGCGGGTGGCCGACGCGCTGACCGCGGCCCGCGGGGCGCTCGGCGGTGCCGACACCGCGAGCCTGAACCTGGCGCAGCCCCTGCGCGACGGTGATCAGGTGGTCGTCGGCGTGGTGGACGCGAAGGCGGGGGTGACGTTGCGCAGCTCGGTGCGCTCGGGGTCCGCGGCGGCGGCAACGCCGACGCCCGGCTCGGGCGCGGCTGGAGGAACAGCGACTGCGACGGGCACTGTGAACATCAACACCGCGAGCGCGACGGAGCTCGACCGGCTCCCCGGCGTCGGCGCGGCGACCGCCGCCGCGATCATCGCCTACCGCGACAAGAACGGGCCCTTCCGCACCGTCGACGACCTCGGGAAGGTGAGCGGGATCGGGGACGCGAAGCTCGCCAAGATCAAGCCGATGGCCACGGTGTGACGTGCACGAGCGG
Organism: Tsukamurella tyrosinosolvens; assembly: GCF_900104775.1. NCBI lineage: Bacteria > Bacillati > Actinomycetota > Actinomycetes > Mycobacteriales > Tsukamurellaceae > Tsukamurella > Tsukamurella tyrosinosolvens. The sequence goes on along the minus strand of NZ_FNSA01000003.1, from coordinate 3,589,282 downwards.
CTCGACCTGCGGCTGCTCCCGGCGGCTATCGCCTGCTGGGCGGCCGCCGCGGTCGCCCTGAACTCCGCCGCCGCGGCGTGGTGGGTGACGGCGGGGCTGGCGGCGGTGGCGGTGGGCGCCGCGGTGTTCCGGCGGCGCGATCCACGGCCGCTGGCGCAGGCGGTGTGCCTGGTGGTGGCCGCCGCGGCGGGGTTGGGCGCGGGCGTCGCCGCCTCGGTCGCCGTGCGCGTGCACGACCGGGAACGCGCCGCGATCGCCGACTTCGACGGCGCGGGCGCGGTCGAGGTGGTGCTCGAGGTCGACGAGTGGCCGCGGCAGCGCTCCGGCGATCCGGGCGGGCACCTCGACGCCTCGCGGGTCCTCGTGCCCGCGACGGCCCTGGCGGTTGGAACCGATGCCGTCGTGCCCGCGCGCGGGGGAGTGCTCCTCCTCGGCGCGACGCAGGACCTCGGCGGCCTCGTGCCCGGCGAGACGGTCTCGATCCGCGCGACGGTGCTGCGGAGCACGCGGCCGGGCCTCGTGGCCGCAGTGCTCGTCGGGTCGGGGGAGCCGACGGTGCTCAGCCGCGCGCCGCCGTACTTCCGGGCGGCCGCGGCGGTCCGTCGCGCGCTGGCGGCGGTGGCCGCTGAGGCGCTGCCGGTCGACGCGGCAGGGCTCCTGCCCGCACTCGTGCTGGGCGACGAGTCCGCGACGCTACCGACGGTGCGCGGCGACTTCCAGGACTCCGGCCTCACCCACCTGACGGCGGTGAGCGGCGCCAACTTCGCGATCATCGCGCTGTGCGTGCTCGGGCTGTGCGCGGCGGCGGGCCTGCCGCTCGCGGCGCGGGCCGCGGTGACGACGGTGGCGATCGTCGCCTTCGTCGGGTTGGTGGGTCCGACCGGATCGGTGGTGCGGGCCGCGGTGATGGGGCTCGTCGGGGTGGCCGCGCTGGCGTTGCGGCGCGGCCGGCAGCCGCTCGTCGCCCTGTTCGCGGCGGTCATCGTGCTGATGCTGGTGCGGCCGGCGCTGGCCCGCGACATCGGCTTCGCGCTCTCGGTGGCGGCGACGGCCGGGCTGGTGCTGTGGTCGCCCGTGGTCCGCGACCGCCTGGTCGCGTCGCGGGTGCCGGACACCCTCGCCGGCCTGCTCGCGGTCACACTGGTCGCTCAGGTGGTGACGCTGCCGCTCGTCATCGCCTTCTCGGGCCGCGTGCCGCTGGGCGGGGTGGCGGCGAACCTGCTGGCCGGGCCGGTGATCCCGGTCATCACGGTCGTGGGGACCCTCGCCGCCGTGGCGGCCCCGATCGCGGCCCCGGCCGCAGCGCTGGCGGTGCGGGCGACGGGGCCGGAGCTGTGGTGGGTGATCGCGGTCGCGCGGTGGTGCGCGCGGATCGGCGTCGTCGCCGTGCCGGGTGGCGCGGGCACGGGCGTCGCGCTCGTCGTGGCGTGCGTCGTCGTCGGTGGGGTCTGGAAGTATGGGAGCCGTGGTGGACAGCGCGCGCGTACACGTGGTGGTGGGGACCGAGGGCCTCCTGGTGGAGCGGGCGGTCTCGGCGATCGTCGAGTCGGCGCGCACGGCCGCAGGAGACGGGGGCATGGGGCTGCCGGGCGGCGCGGGTGACGCCGTGCCGGTCACCCGGATCCGCGCCGGCGACGTCGACCAGTCCGAGCTCGTGGAGCTGCTGAGCCCGTCGCTGTTCGCCGAGGAGCGCATCGTCGTCCTCGAGTCCGCGGGCGAGGCCGGTAAGGCCCCGGTCGATCTGATCGTCGAGGCGGCGAAGAACCCGCCGGACGGCATCACCCTCGTGATCGAGCACAGCGGCGGCGGCCGGGCGAAGTCGATGGTCGCCGCACTGAAGAAGGCCGGCGCGGAGCTGGTCGAGGTGCCCACCATCACGTCCGCGCGCGACCGCGCGGACTTCGCCAAGTCCGAGTTCCGGGCGCAGAAGGTGCGCGTCTCCGACGAGCTGGTGGACCTGCTGGTGGACTCCGTGGGCAAGGACCTGCGCGAGCTCGCCGCGGCGATCGCGCAACTCGTCGCCGACACGGGCGGCCGCGTCGACCTTGCCGCGGTGCACCGCTACTACGCGGGCCGCGCCGAGGTCACCGGATTCGAGATCGCCGACAAGGCCGTCGCCGGGCAGGTCGCGGCGGCGCTGGAGGCCCTGCGGTGGGCCCAGCACCGCGGTACGCCGCACGTGCTCATCGCCGACGCGCTCGCGGACGCGGTGCACTCCGTCGCGCGCATCCGCGGCCTCGGCCGCACCCCCGATCAGTACCGGGACGCGGGGGAGCTGGGCATGGCGCCGTGGAAGGTGAAGAAGATGACGCAGGTCGCGCGACGGTGGCGTGCCGAGAACGTCGCCGGGGCGCTGCAGGCCGTCGCCGCGGCCAACGCCGACGTGAAGGGCCAGGCGGCGGATCCGGACTACGCGCTGGAGATCGCGGTCCGCAGGGTCGCCACGCTCGCGGGCTGACAGGAGCGCGGGTGCTCAGCCATCCGCACCCGGATACGCGAAAACCGCGCCGTACCAGGCCGGCCCGCGTGGTGCCGGTGGGTGGTGCGGCGCGGTGATACGCGCGTCTAGCGGAAGATCAGAGCTTGTTGAGAGCCAGCGAGAGGGCCGACTTCTTGTTGGCGGCCTGGTTGGCGTGGATGACGCCGGCGCTGGCGGCCTTGTCGAGCTGGCGGCTGGTGCTCACCAGGAGCTCGCCGGCCTTGGCCTTGTCCCCGGCCTCGATGGCCTCGCGGAAGTGGCGGATGGCGGTACGCAGCGACGACTTCGCCGACTGGTTGCGCAGGCGGTTGCGCTCGTTGGTCTTGATCCGCTTGATCTGGGACTTGATGTTGGCCACGCGTTCAAACTCTCTTGTCTCGAAAGGGGCAGCCGGTACTGACTGCCGACGTACCAGGTTACCAGCGGCCCGGACACAACCCAAATCGTGGCACCGCCTGCGGGAACGGCGTCCGACACTCACATTGCCACGCCGTGAACGAGAGCGCTGCCGAAACCGCGCGGGTGCGGCACGATGGCCGAGTGACCCCGCAGAAACAGGCCAAGTCCGCGACCCGGAAGCAGGCCGCCGCCCCCCGCTTGTCCGACGAGGCGCCCCTCTTCGGGGGCTACGACGACGCACCGTCGTTCGGGCGGGCGTTCGACGAGATGTTCGCCGACGACGGCACCGTCCGCACCCCGTACAAGCGGATCTTCGGCGCCCTCTCCTCGGCCGACGAGTCGGACCTGGCGGCCCGCGTCGACGCCCTCGGCGCCGCCTTCATCGACCAGGGCATCACCTTCTCGCTGGAGGGTCGTGAGCGGCCGTTCCCACTCGACCTGGTGCCGCGGGTCATCGCCGCCGCGGAGTGGAACCGCCTGGAGAAGGGCATCAAGCAGCGCGTGCAGGCGCTGGAGATGTTCCTCGACGACATCTACTCGGAGCAGGAGATCCTGCGCGACGGCGTCGTGCCGAAGCGGCTGGTCACCTCCTGCGCCCACTTCCACCGGCAGGCCGCGGGCATCCGGCCGCCCAACGGCGTGCGCATCCACGTCGCGGGCATCGACCTCATCCGCGATGCGGAGGGCACCTTCCGCGTCCTCGAGGACAACCTGCGGTCCCCGTCGGGCGTGAGTTACGTCATGGAGAACCGCCGGACGATGGCACAGGTCTTCCCGGACCTGTTCCAGCGGCACCGCGTGCGCGCCGTCGCCGACTACAGCTCCCACCTGCTGCGCGCGCTGCGCCGCTCCGCCGCCTCCAACGAGGCCGACCCCACGGTGGTCGTGCTCACCCCGGGCATGGCGAACTCGGCGTACTTCGAGCACTCGCTGCTCGCCCGGCAGATGGGCGTCGAGCTGGTCGAGGGCCGCGACCTCTTCTGCCGCGACAACGTGGTCTACATGCGCACGACGAGCGGTGAGCAGCAGGTCGACGTGATCTACCGCCGCATCGACGACGAGTTCCTCGACCCGATGCAGTTCCTCCCCAACTCGGTGCTCGGCGTCGCGGGCCTGCTCAACGCCGCCCGCGCGGGCAACGTCGTGATCAGCTCCGCGGTCGGCAACGGCGTCGCGGACGACAAGCTGACCTACACGTACGTCCCCGACATCATCGACTACTACCTCGGCGAGAAGCCGATGCTGCAGAACGTCGACACCCTGCGCTGCTGGCTCGACGACGAGCGGGAGGAGGTGCTCGACCGGATCGACGAGCTGGTGATCAAGCCCGTCGAGGGCTCCGGCGGCTACGGCATCGTCTTCGGCCCCGACGCGAGCGAGAAGGAGCTCGCGACGATGCGCCGCAAGGTCGTCGCCGATCCGCGCGGCTGGATCGCGCAGCCGGTCATGCAGCTGTCGACGGTGCCCACCAAGATCGGCGAGCAGGCTCGCCCGCGGCACGTCGACCTGCGGCCGTTCGCGGTCAACGACGGCGACGACGTGTGGGTGCTGCCCGGCGGCCTCACCCGCGTCGCGCTGCCCGAGGGCTCGCTCGTCGTGAACTCGAGCCAGGGCGGCGGCTCCAAGGACACCTGGGTGCTCGCGGCCCGGTCGTCGGCCGCCGAGGCGGAACTCGAAGGCGTGGAGGTGGTCCCGAGCCGGGACCTCGCCGAGCAGCAGCAGGTGGAGCTCGGGCCCGAGCTCAGCTCGCAGGACCAACAGCAACAGCAGGCACGAGAGGAGGTCCGTGATGCTCGCCCGTAACGCGGAGGCGCTGTACTGGATCGGCCGGTACGCCGAACGCGCCGACGACACCGCCCGCATGCTCGACGTCACCGTGCACCAGTTCCTCGAGGACGCCACCGTCGACGAGGACCGCGTCTCCCGGCAGCTCGTCCGCGTCCTCGGCATCCCGGAGCCGCCCGCCGACCAGCCGCTCGACCTGCGTTCGGTCACCGAGGTCGTCGCGTACAACCGGGACCCGGGCAGCGGGTCGATCGCCGCCACCGTCGCCTCCGCCCGGGAGAACGCCCGCGGCGCACGGGAGGTCACCAGCTCCGAGATGTGGGAGTGCCTCAACGCCACGTACAACGGCCTCGCCGAGCGCGAGCGTGCTGCCCGGCGGCTCGGCCCGCACGAGTTCCTCAACTACATCAAGAACCGCGCGGCGATGTTCTCCGGCCTCACCGACTCGACGCTCTCGCGCGACGAGGGCTACCGCTTCCTGCTGCTGGGGCGCTCCATCGAGCGGATGGACATGGCGGTGCGCCTGCTCCTCTCGCGCGCCGGCGACCGGGCGAACGCCCCGACCTGGGTCACGGTGCTCCGCGCGACGGGCGCGCACGACACCTACCTGCGCACCCACCGCGGCGTCCTCGACGCCACCCGCGTCGTCGAGTTCATCCTCGTCGACCGGCTGTTCCCGCGGTCGGTGATCCACGCCCTCACCACGGCGGAGGACTGCCTCAACGCCATCGAGGGCGGGCGCGAGGGCCGCCTCGGCACCCGCACCGAGGCGCAGCGCCTCCTCGGCCGCGCCCGCGGCGAGCTCGAGTTCCTCGCCCCGGGCGAGCTCCTCGAGGACCTGCAGCGCCGGCTCCTCGCGCTGCAAGAACTGGGGCAAGCCGCCGGCGAGGCCGTCACCGCCCGCTACTTCCACGTGACGCCGTACGTCGCGTGGACCGACGCCCGCGCCCGGGGCGACATCGACACCATCCTGGAGGGGGAGCTGTGAGCTGGCGTCTTCGAGTCGTGCACTCCACCGGTTTCGGCTACAACGCGCCGGTCACCTCGTCGTACAACGAGGCCCGCCTGACGCCGCGCAGCGACCAGCGGCAGAACGTCATCCTCAACCGCGTGGAGACGGTGCCCGCCACCCGCGCGTACCGCTACACCGATTACTGGGGCACCGCGGTCACCGCCTTCGACCTGCACGCGCCGCACACCGCGCTCGAGGTTACCGGTGCCTCCGTCGTGGAGACCGAGGCGGCCGACGACAGCGGCGAGGTGGTCGGCTGGGACGAGCTGGAGACCGACCGCGTCCGCGACCGGTTCGACGAGCTGCTCAGCTACACCGACTACGTGCCGAAGCACCGCAAGCTCACCGCGCAGGCGAAGAAGCTCGTCAAGGACCGCGAGCTCGACGAGGCCGTGCTCGCGGTGTGCCGCTGGGTGCACGAGGAACTGGATTACGTGCCCGGCACGACGGGCGTCCACTCGTCGGCGATCGACGCCTGGGACGAGCGCAAGGGCGTCTGCCAGGACTACGCGCACCTGACGCTGCTCCTCCTGCGCAGCGTCGGCATCCCCGCCCGGTACGTCTCGGGGTACCTGCATCCGCAGCGCGACGCCGAGGTCGGGTCGACGGTGGCGGGGGAATCGCACGCCTGGATCGAGGCGTGGACGGGGCAGTGGCGCGGCTACGATCCGACCAACGACGTCCCCATCGGCGAGCGGCACGTCTCGGTGGGCGTGGGCCGCGACTACGCCGACGTCCCGCCCCTGCGCGGCGTCATTGCCGGCGGCGGGGCCTCGGACCTCGACGTCGTCGTGGAGATCACCCGCCTCGCATGACCGCCCACCGCGCATGACCGACGACACCCCGCTGCGGATCGCCGTCCGCGGGGCCCGGGTGCACAACCTGCGCTCGCTCGACGTCGACGTGCCGCTGCGCCGCCTCGTGGCGATCGCCGGCGTCTCCGGCAGCGGGAAGTCGTCGCTCGCGATGGGTGTGCTCTACGCCGAGGGTTCGCGCCGCTACCTGGAGGCCCTGTCGACGTACACGCGCCGCCGCATGGCCCAGGCGCCGCGCGCGGCCGTCGACTCCGTGGAGCACGTCCCCGCGGCGCTCGCGCTGCGGCAGCGGCCCGGCGTCCCCGGCGTGCGTAGCACCTTCGGCACCAGCACCGAACTGCTGAACGTGCTGCGGCTCATGTTCTCCCGCCTCGCCTCGCACCGCTGCCCCAACGGCCACCGCCTCGGCCCGACCATCGACGTCGCCGCGGGGTTCGACCTCACCTGCCCGGAGTGCGGGGCGGTCTTCACGCCGCCCGGCGCGGAGTCGTTGGCCTTCAACTCCGACGGTGCCTGTCCCACCTGCGCGGGCACGGGCGTCGTCCGCGCGATCGACGGGGCCGCGCTGGTGCCGGACCCGTCGAAGACCATCGCCGACGGTGCCGTCGCGCCCTGGTCGATGTTCGGCTTCTCCTTCATGCCGCAGGTCGTCGCCGACCTCGGCGTCCGCATCGACGTGCCGTACGCCGAGCTGACCGACGCCGAGCGGGAGATCGTGCTGCACGGCCCCGCCGAGAAGCGCAAGGTCGCGGTCACCAGCAAGAACGGCAAGCTCTTCGAGGTCAACTTCACGTACCGCAGCGCGAACGCCGCCGTGCAGGAGGCGCTCGGCAAGGCGACCACCGAGGCGGGCCTCGGCCGGATCAACCGGTTCGTGCACGCCGGGCCGTGCCCCGACTGCGGCGGGTCCCGGCTGAGCCCGGAGGCGCGGGCGCCGCGGATCGGCGACCTCGGGCTCGCCGACGTCACCGCCCTGACACTCGACGAGGTGCTCGCGTGGGCGCCGGGCACCGTCGGACCGCTGCCCGCGGACATGCGATCGATGGCGACGATCCTCGTCGACACCCTGCAGTCGATCGCCCGGCGCCTCGTGGAGCTCGGCCTCGGCTATCTCGGCCTGGACCGCGCCGCCGCGACCCTGTCGACCGGCGAGCGGCAGCGGGTGCAGCTCGCGCGGGCGGTCCGCAACCGCACCACCGGGGTGCTGTACGTGCTCGACGAGCCGTCGGTCGGTCTGCACCCCGCGAACGTCGAGGGCCTGCTCGGCGTGATCCGGGACCTGCTACGGGACGGGAACTCGGTGGTCGTCGTCGACCACGACCTCGACGTGCTGCGCGAGGCCGAGCACCTGATCGAGATCGGTCCCGGCTCGGGCGCCGAGGGGGGACGCCTCGTCGCGCAGGGCACCGTCGCCGAGATCGAGGCCGATGGGGCGTCCGTCCTCGGCCCCTTCCTGGCCGGCCGCGAACCCGTCCGCACCAGGCCGCGCACCACGGACGGGGAGGTCTTCGCACGCGGCCGGATCCGCCTCGCGACCGCGCCGATCCACACGGTGCACGCGCTCGCCGTCGAGGTCCCCGTGGGCCGGGTCACGGCGGTCACCGGGGTCTCCGGCTCCGGCAAGTCCACGCTGGTGCTCGAGGGGCTCGTGCCCGCGCTCACCGCCGCGGCCGCGGGGGAGCCGCTCCCCACGCACGTCACCGCGCTCGACGCACCGGGGCTCGGCCGCGTGAATCTCGTGGACGCCACCCCCATCGGCGTCAACGTGCGCTCGACGGTCGCGACTTACAGCGGCGTGCTCGACGACCTCCGCCGCGAGTACGCGAAGACCGCCGCCGCGAAGGCCGCAGATCTCAAGGCCGGTGCGTTCTCGTACAACACGGGCTCGCTGCGCTGCCCGCGGTGCGACGGCACCGGGCAGGTCTCGCTGGACGTGCAGTTCCTGCCGGACGTCGACATCGAATGCCCGGCCTGCCTGGGCCGACGGTACGCCCCCGAGGCCTCCGCGGTGCGGTGGCCCGAACCCGACGGGCTGTCCCTGCCGGACCTGCTGGCGCTCAGCGTCCGCGAGGCCGTGGAGGCGGTGCCGGTGCCGCGGATCGCGAAGAAGTTGCGCACTCTCGCGGACCTCGGTCTCGGTTACCTGACCCTGGGCGAGGCGACTCCGGCCCTGTCCGGCGGTGAGGCGCAGCGGCTCAAGCTGGCGGGGGAGCTGGGCCGCGACCAGTCCGACGCGGTCTTCGTGCTCGACGAGCCCTCGGTGGGCCTGCACCCGCGGGACGTGCGCGTGCTCCTCGGCGTGCTGCAGCGGCTCGTCGACCGCGGGGCGACGGTGATCGTGGTCGAGCACGACCTGGACATGATCGCCAACGCCGACCACGTCATCGACCTGGGCCCGGGCGGCGGGGCCGCGGGCGGCACCGTCGTCGCGGAGGGAGCTCCCGAGGACGTCGCGGCGGCGAAGGCGAGCGTGACGGGCCGGTTCCTGCGGGAGCACCTGAACGACTGAACGATCAACCGATGTATGCGTTGCTTACATGGACCGGTCACGCTAATGTAAGCAGTGTTAACCGCAGTCGTTCGCCGGGAGTCACACCATGTCGAAGCGCATCCTGAACGTCGTCACCAACGTCGGCCACTACGACGACCCGTCGCACGCGACGGGCCTGTGGCTCTCCGAGCTCACCCACGCCTGGCACGTCTTCGAGGAGGCGGGCTTCGAGCAGGTGCTCGTCAGCCCGCAGGGCGGCGCGGTGCCGCTCGAACCGCGGTCGCTGAAGTTCCCGAACTACGACAGGACGGCGAAGGCCTGGCGCGCCGACCCCGCGCGGATGGCCCTGCTGGACGACACGCGCGGCCCCGAGGAGATCGACCCGGCGGAGTTCGACGCGATCTTCTTCACCGGCGGTCACGCCGTGATGTACGACTTCCCGGACAGCGAGGGGCTGCAGCGGATCAGCCGCGAGATCTTCGAGCGCGGCGGCGTCGTCTCCTCCGTCTGCCACGGCTACTGCGGACTGCTCAACACGCGGCTCTCGAACGGCGAATACCTCGTCGCCGGCCGAAAGGTGACGGGTTTCGCCTGGCAGGAGGAGGTGCTCGCGCGCGTCGACAAGCTGGTCCCGTACAACGCGGAGGAGGAGATGACGAAGCGGGGCGCGCTCTACGAGAAGGCCAAGCTCCCGTTCGTCTCGTACGCGATCTCCGACGGCAACCTCGTCACCGGGCAGAACCCCGGCTCCGCCAAGGCGACCGCGCGGAAGGTCGTCGAGGTGCTGGGCTGACTCAGCTACGAATTGTGGCAGGCTCGCTGGCATGTCCGATCACATTCGGTTGATCAGGTCGACGCTGCTCAGCGATGTCGCGCAGTACGCCTACGCGTCGACGGCGTGCGCCGAGGCTCGGCTGGTATTCCCCGCCGGCGCGTGCCCGCTTGACGCGGGCGGGCGCATCGTCGGGGCTGGAGACTACGCGGTGCAGGCCGCGCGGTGCGTCGAGAACCTGCAACTCGCGTTGGACGCCGCAGGAGCCCGGCTCGAGGACGTCGCGTATACCCGCGTGCTCGTCGCGTCGACGCGGCGGCATGACCTCGTGACCGCATGGGACGTGGTCCGCGCAGCATTCGCGGACCACGACGTGCCCAGCACTTTGATGGGCGTCACGGTTCTCGGCTACGACGACCAGCTCGTCGAGGTGGAGGCCGTCGCCGCCGTCATTGATTGACTCAGCTCCAGCCGTAGTCGTCGCGCAGGCGCTGCGCGACGGACTCGAACCGCCGACGGTCGAGCACCGCGCCCTCGCGGCGGATGCCGTCCTCCGGCACGTCGAGGACGCGGTCGAGTCGCACCCAGGAGGGCCGCTGATCCGCGTCCCACGGGCCGGAGCCGATGCCGACCCAGTCCGGGTCGCCCATGTGCCGCTCCTGGCTGGAGAGCATGAGCCCGAGCAGGCTGTTCACCGACCGCCCGACCACCAGCACCGGCCGGTCCTTGCCCTGGCCCGCGTTCGGCCCCGTCGTCTCCTCGAACTCCACCCACGTCCACACGATCTCGCCCGGATCGGCCTGCCCGTCGAGTTGCGGGGCGTAGAAGACGCCGCGCGCCATCAGTGCGGTCGGCGTGAACGTGCGGGTGACGGGCCGGCCCGGCGTGAACTCCTTGGGCTCCGGCGGAGCCTCCAGGCCGAGCGCCTGGTTCACGGTCTGCGTGACCACCTGGGTGATCGCGTCCCGGCCCGCGCGGACCGGGGGACTGTTCACGACCTGCGCGGCGAGCCGCGGCCCGTGCTCGCGTGCGAGCTTGGCCGCCACGGCCGCGAAGCGGGTGAAGTCGTTCGCCATACCCCTCAGGATAGGCCCGGACCGTCGATGGTCGCTCGCGCGACGAATTCCGGCGGTCCCGCTCGTATGTACCTGTGACGACCCGTTCCGAGCACAGGAGACCGCCATGACCATCCGAACAGATACCGACCTGTACGACGCCACCGTCGCCGAGCGAACTCGCATGGCCGCGCTGCTGGCGGATCTCACCTCCGCGCAGTGGGCCTCCGACTCGCTCTGCGAGGGCTGGCGCGTGCGCGAGGTGGTCGCGCACCTCAACATGACCGACACCCAGACCCAGGAGGAGTTCGGGGCCGCCCTCGCCGAGGCCGGCGGTGACATCAACGCCGCGGTCGACCGCACCGCCCGCGACGACGTCGCCCGCTACTCCGACGCCGAGCTGCTGGCGATCCAGCAGGCGCGCGTCGCGAGCCGGTGGACGCCGGGGCCCGGCGCGACGCAGGGCGCGCTCGCCCACGAGGTGATCCACGGCCTCGACATCACCGTCCCGCTGGGCCTGCCCGGCCCGGCGCCCGAGGTGCTCGCGGCGACGGTGGCCGGGTCGACCGCGGAGGGCCTCGCCTTCTTCGGCGTCGACCTCGCGGGCCTGCGCCTGACCGCCGTCGACTCCGACCTGGTCCTCGGTGACGGCCCCCAGGACGTCCCACTGCCGACGGCCACGATCGTCCTGATCGCGACGGGCCGACGCCCCGTCCCGGACCCCGCCGCCGTGGGATGATCGCGACTGTGGCAGCAGTCGACGGGGCGGTGATCGACGAGGGACTCCTCGGCGAGCTGCGCCCCGAGCTGGTCCGCTACTGCTACCGGATGATCGGCGACGGGACGGGCGCCGAGGACGCCGCGCAGGAGGTGCTCCTGCGGCTGTGGCGCACGCGGTCGACCTACGATCCGGCGCGCGCGAGCGTCCGGACCTGGGCGTACGCCATCGCGTCCCGGTACTGCATCGACCTGCTCCGCGCCGCCCCGCGCAAGGCGCTCCCGACGGACCTGTCGGACCGGAACGGCGCGGGGGATCAACCGTTCGCGGAGCTGCGGCCCGGCAGCTGGGTGACGCCACTGCCGGACGCCGGCGGCGATCCGGCCGCAGCCGCCGAGCGGCACGAGACCATCCGGATGGCCTTCGTCGCGGCGCTGCAGCACCTCACGCCGTCGCAGCGCGCGGTGCTGGTGCTGCGCGACGTGTACCGGCACAGCGCCGCCGAGACCGCGGCGATGCTGGGGATCAGCGCGGCCGCGGCGCATTCCTCGCTGCAGCGCGCCCGGAAGGTGCTCGCGGGGGCGGGGCCCGCACCGTCGGACGTTCCCGCCGGCGAGGTGGACGCCCGGCTGCTCGACGGCTTCGTCCGCGCCTTCGAACGGCACGACGTGGCCGGCCTGGCGGCCCTGCTCGCGGAGGACGTGGTCTTCTCCATGCCGCCCGTCGCCTTCTGGCTGCGGGGTGCCGCCGACTACGCGGCGCTGTTCGGCTCGGGCGACGCCTGCGTCGGCCACCGCCTCGTCCCGACGACGGCGAACGGCACACCGGCCTTCGGGCAGTACGCGCCCGGCGACGGGGGCGGGATGCGCCCGTTCGCCCTCGTCGTCGTCGAGTCCGACGGTGCCCGGATCACCCGCGTGACCACGTGCCTGGACCAGGCGGACCGGTTCGAGGCCTTCGGCCTCCCGGCCCGCCTGTAGCGGCCGAAGGTCACCTGCCCGAGACGAGCTCCGCACACCGCTCGCCGACCAGCATCACGGTGATGTTCGGGTTCACCGTCGTGTGCTCGGGGAACACCGAGGCGTCCGCCACCCGCAGGCCCGCGGTGCCCTTGACCCGCAGCTCGGGGTCCAGCGGCGACATCGGGTCGTCGACGGCGCCCATGCGCACGGTCCCCACCGGGTGGTAGACCGTGTTGTGCGTGCGACGGATGTAGTCGGCGAGCTCGGCGTCGGTCTGCGCGCCCGGGCCCGGGTACAGCTCCCGCTCGATCCACTCCTTGAGCGGCCCCGCCTCGGCGATCTCCCGCGCCTTCCGGATGCCCGCGATCATCACCTTCATGTCGTGCCCCTCGGGGTCCGTGAAGTACCGCGGGTCCACCCGGGGCTTGTCCCGGAAGTCCCGCGACCGCAGCCGGACGGTGCCGCGCGAGCGCGCGTGCGTGACGTTCGGCGTGAGGCAGAAGGTGTTCTCGGCCGTCGGGTACCCCTGACGCAGCGTGTGCATATCGAACGGGACGCTGCCGTAGTGCATCATCAGGTCCGGCCGGTCGAGGCCGTACTCGGTGGGCGTGAAGATGCCGATCTCCCACCACTGCGTGGACTCGCGGACCATCGGCTTCGCGGTCTCGAAGCCGATCACTCCTTCCGGGTGATCCTGCAGGTGCGCCCCCACCCCGGGGGAGTCGACGAGCACCTCGACGCCCGTCTCGCGCAGGTGATCCGCGGGGCCGATCCCCGAGAGCATGAGCAGTTTCGGCGAGTCGATGGCGCCCGCGCTCACGATCACCTCGCGGCGCGCACCCACCCGCGTCGTCCGCCCGAAGGCGTTGTCGGTGATGTCCACCGCCACGGCGCGCGGCACGTCCCCGGTGGCGTCGAAGACCACCTTCTTCGCCCACGCTCCGGTGCGGATCGTGAGGTTCTCCCGGTCCAGGACGGGGTGCAGGTAGCTCACCGACGAGGACGAGCGCGTCCCGTCGGAGCGGCGGTTGATCTGGAAGAAGCCGGCGCCGTTGATCACCGTCGAGCCCGTGTTGAACTCGGCCCGCGGGATGCCCACCTCCGCACAGGAATCCAGCAGCGCGACGCCGCAGGGGTCCTTCGGGGGCACGGACATGATGTGCACCGGCCCGGACCGCCCGTGATGATCGCCGGGGGCGTCGTTGGTCTCGATCGTCGGGTACAGGCGGTACACCGAATCCGCGCCCCAGCCGGTGGCGCCGTGATCCCGCTCCCAGGAGTCGAGGTCCTCGCGCGGCGCCCAGAAGGCGATGCAGCTGTTGTGGGAGCTGCAGCCGCCCAGCACCTTCGCGCGGGCGTGCCGCATGAAGGAGTTGCCGTTCTCCTGCGGCTCGATCGGGTAGTCCCAGTCGTAGCCCGACTCCAGCAGCTCCATCCATCGGTCCAGCTGCAGGATCGCCTCGTCGCCCACGTCCGACGGTCCCGCCTCCAGTAGGCAGACCGTCACCGTCGGGTCCTCGGACAGGCGGGCGGCGACGGCGGCCCCGGCCGATCCGGCGCCCACCACCACGTAGTCGAAGACGTCCTCGTCCCGTGCGTCCCCAGAGGTCACTAGGCGTCCTTCCGCTCGGCGAACCATCCGGTCACGGACGGCCGCAGGTTCTCGTACACGTGCTTGGCCTCGAGGTACTCGCCGAGGCCGGTGGGCCCGAGCTCGCGCCCGATGCCCGAGGCGCCGAAGCCGCCCCACTCTGCTTGGGGGAGGTAGGGGCCGAAGTCGTTGATCCAGACGGTGCCGTGCCGCAGCCGGCGCGCGACGCGCTTGGCGCGGCCGCCGTCGGCCGACCAGACGGCGCCCGCGAGTCCGTACTCGGTGTCGTTGGCGATCGCCACGGCCTCGTCCTCGGTCTCGAAGGTCTCGACGGTGACGGTGGGCCCGAAGGCCTCGTCGTGCACGCACGCCATCGACGGGTCGCAGCGGTCCAGCACCGTCGGGAGGTAGAAGTACCCGGCGTCGAGCGCGCCCGAGCCCTGGTCGCCCGTCGCGAAGGCGCCGCCCGTGCGGACCACGGCGCCGTCCTCGCGGGCCTTCTCGACGTAGGCGTGCACCTTGTCGCGGTGCGCGGCGGAGATCAGCGGACCGGTCTCGGTGCCCTCGGCGTAGGGGAGGCCCTGGCGGATGCCCTCGGCGCGGCGGACCAGCTCGTCGACGAAGGCGTCGTGCACCGAGGCCTCGACCACCAGGCGCGCACCGGCGGAGCACACCTGCCCGGAGTGCAGGAAGGCGGCGTTGAGCGCGTTGTCGACCGCGGCGGCGAGGCCCTCGGGCGTCGCGCAGGCGTCCGCGAAGATCACATTGGGGTTCTTTCCGCCCAGCTCGAGCGCGACCTTCTTGACCGTGCCGGCGGCGTTCGCGGCGATGATCCGGCCCGTCACGAGGCCGCCGGTGAAGGACACCAGGTCCACGTCCGGGTGGGTCGACAGCGGGGCGCCCGCCTGCGCGCCGGCGCCCAGCACGAGATTGGCGACGCCGTCGGGCAGCCCCACCTCCTGGAGCACCTGCATGAGCAGGATCGACGTGTGCGGGGTGAGTTCGGAGGGCTTGAGCACGAAGGTGTCGCCGGCCGCCAGGGCGGGCGCGACCTTCCACGCGGCCTGCAGGAGCGGGTAGTTCCAGGGCGTGATCATGCCGCAGACGCCGACGGGCTCGTAGACGATCTGCGAGGCGACGTCGGCGGAGCCGGCGTCCACGATGCGGCCGCTGTCCTGCCCGGCGAGCTTGCCGAAGTAGCGGAAGCAGGCGGCGATGTCGGCCATGTCGAGCTCCGACTCGTACAGCCGCTTGCCGGTATCCAGCGTCTCCGCGCGGGCGAACTCGTCGCGGCGGCGGTCGAGAGCGTCGGCGACGCGCAGCAGCAGGTCGCCCCGCTCGGCCGCCGGGGTGTGCGGCCAGGGGCCGGTGTCGAAGGCGCGGCGGGCCGCGGCGATCGCGGCCTCGGTGTCGGCGGCGGTGGCCTCGTCGACGACGGCGACCTCGGTGCCGTCGGCGGGGCAGACGATGGTGCGCGTGCCGCCGTCGGCGCTGTGGCGCCAGGCGCCGTCGATGAACAGGGTGGGTTCGGTCATGCGGGTGTCCCTTCGGGTTCCGTGGACGCTTCGGGGTCGGGTTCGGGATCGGTTCGGGTGCCGGCCGATTCGTCGTGGCCGTCGTGGCCGTCGTGGTGGTCGGTCGCGGCGCGGCGCAGGTGCAGGTAGCCCAGGTGCCGCTCGTACTGGTCGAGGATGTCGCCGATGATCTGCTCGCGGGTGTAGCCGCCCAGCGTGTAGCCCTGCGAGCCCTCGGCGAGGTAGACCTCGCACCGGAAGTAGCGATCGTCCGAGCGCTGCGCCAGGATCGCGTAGCTCGGGGCCGGCGCCGAGACGGGCCACACGCAGTACTCGAAGTGCGGCTCGCCGGCGAGGTCGACCTTGAGCGTCGGCGACGGCAGCGACTCGCTGCGTCCCGATTCGTCGACGGTGGCGGAGACGCCCTCGGCGGCGAATTCCGCTGCGACGTCCCGCATCGCGGGCGCCACCGAGTTCTCGAGGAAGCGCAGCGTCGCTGCCCGGCCCGGGTACTGGACGGTCGCGAGGAGACGGCGGCGCCAGCTGCCGGGCTCGCCGCTGCCGCGCCCGGCCGCGAGCGACTTCGGCAGGGCGGTGCGGTAGCTGTCCTGCTTGTAGGACTCGGTGTGCAGGGCCCGCAGCAGCGCGATGCCCACCAGGGCGAGCACGAAGGAGAAGGGCAGGCCCATGATGATGGTCGCCTTCTGCAGCGTCACGATCGAGCCGTCGTTGCCCGCGAACAGCATCGCGAGCGTCAGCAGGCCGATCGCGAAGGACCAGAAGATGCGGGTACTGCGGGCGCAGTCCGCCATCGGGTCGGACAGCTTCGAGGTGAAGTTGCCCATCACCAGGGAGCCGGAGTCGGCGCTGGTGACGTAGAACAGCAGGCCCGTGATGGTGGCGATCGCGAGCAACAGCGGTGCGCCGGGGTACTTCTCCAGCAGCGAGTAGAAGCCCACCTCGGGCATCGAGGCGGTGGCCTCGGCGAACGCCTTGTCGCCGCGGGCGACCTCGAGCGCGCTGTTCCCGAACACCGAGATCCACAGCAGGATGAAGCTGAAGGGCACGACGAGGACACCGAAGACGAACTGGCGCAGGGTGCGGCCGCGGGAGATCCGGGCGAGGAACAGTCCCACGAACGGCGCCCACGCCACCCACCACGCCCAGAAGAACAGGGTCCACGAGTCGAGCCAGCCGCGGGGGTCGTTGCCGGCGGTCTCCGGGTTGATCTGACCCCACGCGAACGTGTCCATGGTGCGGTCGAGGAAGGTCGAGAGGTAGTCGCCGGTGTTCTGCACCAGGCCGTTGAGCAGGAAGTCGGAGCGGCCCGCCACCAGGATGTAGACGAGCAGGAGGATCGCCAGGATCACGTTGAGCTCGCTGAGCCGCCGGATGCCCTTGTCGACACCGGACGTCGCCGAGATCGTCGCGACGATCACCGACAGCACGATGAGGCCGATCTGCGCGGCCTTGCCCTGCGGGATGCCGAAGAGCTCGTGCAGGCCGTAGTTGAGCTGGACGATGCCGATGCCCAGCGAGGTCGCGATACCGAAGATCGTGCCGAGCACCGCGGCCACGTCGACCGCGTCCCCGAGCCGGCCGTGAACCCGCTTGCCGAGGATGGGATACAGCGCGGCCCGGATGGTCAGCGGAAGGTTGTGGCGGAACGCGAAGTAGGCGAGAGCGCCGCCCATCAGCGCGTACATCGCCCATCCGGTGACGCCGTAGTGGAAGACCGTCCAGGTGACGGCCTCGCGCGCGGCGTGGTTGGTCTCGCCCGTGCCGATGGGCGGGTTCATGTAGTGGCTCACGGGTTCCGCGACCGAGAAGAACATCAGGTCGATCCCGATGCCCGCCGCGAAGAGCATCGACGTCCAGGTGAAGAGGCTGTACTCGGGGCGCGACTCCTCGGGGCCGAGGCGGTAGGTGCCGTAGCGGCTGAGGCCGATGAAGACGACGACGCCGACGATGCCCGTCGCCAGGAGGAAGTACCACCAGCCGAACCAGGTGGTGATGACGTCGACCACGCCGCTGATCACGCTCTCCGCGGTCTCGGGAGACGCGAGTGCCCAGAGGGCGAGTGCGAGGACCGAGCCTGCGGCGGCGAAGAAGACTCGGCGGTTCAAGGAGCTCGTCGGTGTCGGTGTGGTCTCTACTGGTTTCGAAGTTCGTGAGGATTCAGAATCACTCATGTCGTTCGACGTTACCGTGGTGGGCGTGAAACCGGACGAGGACGGTCATTACCCGGACGCGGCGCTGTGGCCGTGATCCGTGCCTACCGCGACGCCGACGCGCGCGCCCTGCGCGCCCTGTTCGTGCGGGCGGGGGAGGGCTCGCCGTCGGGCGAGCTGTGGCGCCATCCCGCGTCCGAACGGGCCGTCTACCTGGACCCCTACATCGAGCACTGCCCCGGATCGCTCTTCGTCGCCGAGGCCGACGGTGCGCTCGTCGGTTACCTGACGGGGTGCCCGCCGGGGTCGTCGCTGCCGGCGGAGGACGACCGGTTGATCGCCGCGTTCCGCAGCCCGGCGGCGCTGCTGCGCCCGGCGACGGTCCGGTTCCTCGGGCGCGCCGCGCTCGACCTCGCAACGGTGTGCCGCCGCGAACCGTCGGCCTCCGGCGAGCTCAAGGACGACCGGTGGCCGGCCCACCTGCACATCGACGTGGCTCCCGAAGCCCGCGGGACGGGGGCGGCGTACGGGCTGATGGCGGCCTGGACGGAGGCCCTGGGCGGCGCCGGCTGCCACCTGCAGACGCTGGTCGAGAACGTTCGAGCGGTGCGGTTCTTCGAGCGGTGCGGGTTCGTCCCGTACGGCCCCAGCCCGACGGTGCCGGGCGTCCGGCACCGCGGCGCGCGGGTCCACCAGCTCACCATGGTGCGGCCGTTCCCGGCGGCATGAGAAACTGGAGGGTGACGTGTGCCGGGAACCCGGCCAGCCGCCCGAGGAGTGAGACCGATTCCCAGCTTCGCCGATACCACCTTCACGGATCCCGCCCGGATCCGGAACTTCTGCATCATCGCGCACATCGACCACGGCAAGTCGACCCTGGCCGACCGGATGCTGCAGCTCACGGGTGTGGTCGAGGAGCGCGCCATGCGGGCGCAGTACCTCGACCGGATGGACATCGAGCGCGAGCGCGGCATCACCATCAAGGCGCAGAACGTGCGGCTGCCGTGGACGATCACGGGTGAGGACGGCTCCGACGAGGAGTACGTCCTGCACATGATCGACACACCGGGCCACGTGGACTTCACCTACGAGGTCTCCCGCGCCCTCGAGGCCTGCGAGGGCGCGATCCTCCTGGTCGACGCCGCGCAGGGCATCGAGGCGCAGACGCTGGCGAACCTGTACCTCGCGATGGACAAGGACCTGGAGATCATCCCGGTCCTCAACAAGATCGACCTCCCCGCCGCCGATCCCGATCGCTACGCCGAGGAGATCGCGCACATCACCGGCTGCGAGCCGGAGGACGTGCTGCGGGTCTCGGGCAAGACCGGCATCGGTGTCGACGCCCTGCTCGACCGCGTGATCGAGAAGGTCCCGCCGCCCGTCGGCGACGCCGACGCGCCCGCCCGCGCGATGATCTTCGACTCCGTCTACGACACCTACCGCGGCGTCGTCACCTACATCCGCGTGGTCGACGGCAAGATCGTCCCGCGCGAGAAGATCCAGATGATGTCGACCGGCGCCACCCACGAGCTGCTCGAGGTCGGCATCGTCTCGCCCGAGCCGAAGGCCTCGAAGGGCCTGGGCGTGGGCGAGGTGGGCTACCTCATCACCGGCGTGAAGGACGTGCGCCAGTCGAAGGTCGGCGACACCGTGACGACCGCGCGCAAGGGGGCCGAGGAGCCGCTCACGGGCTACGAGGAGCCCCGGCCGATGGTCTACTCGGGCCTGTACCCGGTGGACGGGTCGGACTATCCCGCGCTCCGCGAGGCGCTGGACAAGCTGCAGCTCAACGACGCCGCGCTGACCTACGAGCCGGAGACCTCCGTGGCGCTCGGCTTCGGCTTCCGCTGTGGCTTCCTCGGGCTGCTGCACATGGAGATCACCCGTGAGCGGCTGCAGCGCGAGTTCGGCCTCGACCTGATCTCCACTGCGCCCAACGTCGTGTATCGGGTGGTCGGCGAGGACGGCAAGGAGCTGATCGTCACCAACCCGTCGGACTGGCCGGACGGCAAGCTGCGCGAGACCTACGAGCCCATCACCAAGACCACGATCATCGCGCCCAGCGAGTTCGTCGGCACGATCATGGAGCTGTGCCAGTCGCGGCGCGGCGAGCTGGGCGGCATGGACTACCTGTCGGAGAGCCGCGTCGAGCTGCGCTACACGCTGCCGATGGCGGAGATCATCTTCGACTTCTTCGACTCGCTGAAGTCGCGCACCCGCGGCTACGCCTCGCTGGACTACGAGGAGGCCGGCGAGCAGCAGTCCGATCTGGTGAAGGTCGACATCCTCCTGCAGGGCGAGGCCGTCGACGCGTTCAGCGCGATCGTGCACCGCGACGGTGCGCAGGCCTACGGCAACAAGATGACGGTCAAGCTCAAGGAGCTCATCCCGCGCCAGCAGTTCGAGGTACCGGTGCAGGCCGCGATCGGCTCGAAGATCATCGCCCGCGAGAACATCCGCGCCATCCGCAAGGACGTGCTCGCCAAGTGCTACGGCGGCGACATCAGCCGTAAGCGCAAGCTGCTCGAGAAGCAGAAGGAGGGCAAGAAGCGCATGAAGACGATCGGCCGGGTCGACGTGCCGCAGGAGGCCTTCGTGGCGGCGCTGTCGTCGGAGTCCTCGGCCGACAAGCCGAAGGGCAAGTAGTGATCCGACGGTGACCGCACCGTCGGATCGCGGGTCCTCCCGGGGCCGCGCCGCGGGCGCGGGAGGAACTCTCCCGCGGTCCCGTCGGGTCCTTGCACATCGAGCCGATCGACGGCCCGGGGCGTGCGAGACCCGGCGCCTGGACGGAGCGCTCAGCCGTTGAACGCGGCGGGGTGCGGTCCGGTCCTGCCGTCGGCCTCCAGCGCGTCGATCGCGGCGATCTCCGCGTCGTCGAGGGTGAAGCCGAACAGGGCGAGGTTCGCGGCGATGCGGCTGGGCGTCACCGACTTCGGGATGACGACGGTGCCGTGCTGCAGGTGCCACCGCAGCACCACCTGCGCGGGCGTGACGCCATGGCGGGCCGCAGCCGTGGTGACCGCGGGGGAGTCGAGGGCCGCGCCCTGGGCGAGCGGGCTCCAGGCCTCGGTCGCGATGCCGAGGCGACGGTTAGCAGCCGTCGTCGCGCGGTTCTGGAGGGCGGGATGAAGCTCGATCTGGTTGACGGAGGGCAGGATCCCGCCGAGCGCGGCGACCCGGTCGAGGTGCTCGGGGAGGAAGTTGGAGACGCCGATCGAGCGGGTGCCCGCGCCGCGGAGGCCCTGCAGTTCCCGCCACGTGTCGAGGTAGGCGTCGGTCTCCGGTGCGGGCCAGTGGATGAGGTACAGGTCGACGTGGTCGAGGCCGAGGCGATCGAGGCTCGCGTCGAGCGCCGGGCGGGCGCGCCCCGCGCCGAGGTCCGCGACCCACAGCTTGGTGGTGACGAAGAGCTCCTCGCGGGGAACGCCGGAGGCGGCGAGGGCGCGGCCCACGCCCGCCTCGTTGCCGTAGATCATGGCGGTGTCGATGCTGCGGTAGCCGGCCTCGAGAGCCGCCTCGACGGCGCGCTGCGCCTCGTCGTCGGGGACCTGGAAGACGCCGAAGCCGACCTGCGGCATGAGGACTCCGTCGTTCAGGGTGACGGTGGGGATGGTGGTCATGGGGTTCTCCTCGGTGTGGGAAGGGTGGTGGTTCGGGGCGCTCACGCGGCGACGGGAACGGGCGCGGTCGCCGCGTCGGGGGCGTGCTCGCCACCGGCGACGCGGGTGGCGACGACGTAGGCCACCAGGCCGGCCAGGGTGATGCCGGCGCCCACCCAGAGCGGCGAGACGTAGCCGAGCCCGGCTGCGAGGGTGAGCCCGCCGGCCCAGGCGCCGAAGGCGTTGCCCAGGTTGAACGCGGCGATGTTGGCGCCGGAGGCGAGAGTGGGGGCGTCGCCGGCGTAGTTCATGATCCGCATCTGCAGGCCCGGCACGGTCGCGAAACCGAAGGCGCCCATGAGGACCAGCGCGATGACCGTCGCGATCTGGGATGTGGCGGTGAGCGCGAAGACGCCGAGAAGGACCGTCAGGGCGGCGAGCAGGACGATGAGCGTGAGCGGCAGGTTGCGGTCGGCGGCGCGGCCGCCGAGCAGGTTACCGGCGAACAGGCCGGCGCCGAACAGCACGAGTAGCCAGGGCACGGACGACGACGCGAAGCCGCTGACCTCGGTGAAGGTGAAGGCGATGTAGGTGAAGGCGCCGAACATGCCGCCGTAGCCGAGCACGGTGACCAGCATCGACAGCCACACCTGGGGGCTGCGGAAGATCCGGAACTCGGCGAACGGATGCGCGCCGGTCGCCGGGGCGGGCGTCGGCCGGACCAGCACGGCGATGCCGACGAGCGCGATGACTCCGATGATGGTGATGGCCCAGAAGGTGGAGCGCCACCCGGCGGCCTGACCGAGGAAGGTGCCCAGCGGCACGCCGAGGACGTTCGAGACGGTCAGGCCCGCGAACATGATGGAGATCGCTGCGGCGCGGCGGTTCTCGGGCACGAGGTCGGCGGCGACGACCGCGCCGATGCCGAAGAAGGCGCCGTGGCACAGCGCGGCGACGACCCGCCCGGCGAGCATGAACTCGTAGCTGCCGGCGAGGGCCGACATGAGGTTGCCGGCGATGAACAGGACCAGCAGCCCCAGCAGGGCGTGCTTGCGGTTCACCCGCCCGAGGCCGGCGGTCAGGATGATGCCACCGACGGCCACGGAGAGCGCGTATCCGGAGATGAGGTAGCCGGCGACGGTCTCGGTGACGGCGAAGTCGGCGGCGACCTCCGGGAGAAGGCCCATGATGACGAACTCGGTCAGTCCGATGCCGAAGCCCCCGAGGGCGAGCGCGAGGAGCGCGATGGGCATGACGATTCCTTAGGGATGAGGGGATGGTATGAGCGCGTCTGCAATCACCGGCGTCTGCAGTAGTTGCACGCACAACGAATAGATAGTTGCACACGCCGGTAATCCTCGCAAGGTGATATGCTGGGCGTCACGACGAAAGGGGCGCTGACCATGGGTATCGCCGACGACGCGGTGGAGATCCGCGCGCAGGGCTGGCGCACGCTGGTCGCTCTGCATGCGCTCATCGAGAACGAGCTCGAGCGATCGCTGCAGACCGGCCACGACCTCTCGGTCGTCGAGTTCACGGTGCTCGACGCGCTGAGTCGCCAGGACGGCTGGCACATGCGCATGCGGCAGCTCGCCCGGGCTGCGGCGTTGTCCAGTAGTGCGACCACGCGGCTGGTCACGCGGCTCGAGGATCGGGGGCTGCTCACTCGGATTCTGTGCGCCGACGACCGTCGCGGCATCTACACCGAGTTGACCCCCGCCGGGTGGGAGTTGCTCGCCGCGGCGCGCCCGACGCACGAGCGGGTGCTCCGCGACGCCTTGGCGGAGGCGGCGGAGCAACCTGAGCTGCGCACCCTTGTCGATGCGGTTCACGTGAAGACGCCCGAGGTCGCGCCCGCCTCCTGAGCCGTCCGGGTCGAATCACGGGAAACTTCAGGCACTTCCGCCCCTTCTGTTGTGATGAACATTGGTTTTCTTTCCTGATCGCGCGACAATGTGACCGGCATCACATCGATGCCGGGCCGCCCCCGGCGGCCAGTCGTCGTTCGACGGAGGATTGGGGAGATCAACCATGAACATGAGGACAACCGGAGTGCTCGGGCTCGCGATCGCGGGCGTGGCGTCGATGCTCTCGGTCGGTGCGGCCGCCGCGGATCCCGCGCCGCCGTACGTCGATCTGCAGGCCTTCGGCTACGTCAGTTGCGGCGGGCCGCTGCCCGACAGGCCGGAGCCGAATTCGCTGATCGACCACGGCTGGGTCACCAATCACGGTCCCGGTACGGCGTACGACGTGCGGGTGTGGTTCAACGGCGGCGCGAGCAAGTCCGCCGGGATGCTGGCTCCCGGCCAGTCGCTCCAGATCGAGCAGGTGGTGCCGAGCTGGGGCTGCCCGTTCCGCGCGATCTCCGTGAAGTCGTCGACGAGTACGTACGACATCAACGGCGGCAACAACTGGTGGGTGGCGCGCAACTGACGCGCGGACGATTCGCTCGCCGTCGGCCCCGGACCGCGCGGTTCGGGGCCGACCCGTGTGCCCACCGGAGTCTCCCTTTCGGCACGGTTGCGCGGAAGTGGCGGAAAGATAACGGGATTCGAGGAGATCGAGCCCGGATCGTGACCCGTCGTCCGTAACGCCGCTGCCGGGCTCCTCGACAAACCAGACAGCGCCACTCTCGGCGCCCGCGGTCGAAAATGCGCCGCGTCCGAAGAAGTTCGATCGGGGAAGTGGGGAATCGAATCATGAGGAAGATTGCATTGGCGGCCGCATCGGTCGCGATCGCCGGGGCCGCCACCATGGTCTCCGCGCCGTCCGCGAGCGCCTTCGTGCCCATCGTGGATCTGCAGGTCACGGGAGGTATCTCGTGCGGAGGCCCCCTGCCGGGCCGGGCCGAGACGAACTCGCAGACGGATCACGGCTACGTCCGCAACAACGGCAACGTGCCCGCGGTCAACGTCTGGCTCGGTTTCGGCGGCGGTGGGGGACAGGGCCGCGCGTCGCTCGCGCCCGGCCAGGGTTTCGCGGTCACACGAACCGTGCCGACCTGGGGCTGCCCGTTCCGGTCGACCTGGGTGCACACCGCGACCAGCAGTTTCGACATCAACTACAGCAACAACTACTTCGTCGCGCGCAACTGAGCGCGCGCGGTCAGGCGAGCGTCGCCTCGAGTCCGAGGAACCGCCCGTAGTCGCGGGTGGGGCCGACGAGGCGGCGCTTCGCCGCAGCGGTGATCTTCGTGAACGGCTCGATGGTGACGGTCACCGTCTTCGCGGTGGCCTTCTTGGTCCACACGCCCACGATCTCGCCGTCGATCACCACCATCGGCTTGAAGACGCCGTTGCGTCCCGGCACGATCCGGTTGAGGAACGATTCGTCGAGCTGCGGTGCGCGGGAGCCGTATCCGATGATGTACTCGTCGAAGCCCGGAAGCAGCAAGGGGCGCGCCAGGGCCTCGTCGACCTGCGCGTCCGTCAGGTCGACGGTGCCGGGCGCCACCAGGTAGGTGGTGCCGGCGAGGCGAACCCGTTCGACGGCGTCGCCCGCGGCGTCGATGCCCTCGTCCACGGCGCCCATCGGGAGGTACGCCCATTTCCCGATGTCCTGCCGGGTCACCGGGCCGCGGGCGGCGACGAATCGGGAGACCGCCTCACCGAGGGCGTGGTCCGGATCCCGGCGCTCGGCGACCCAGTCGTCGGCGAGGGCGAAGACGTCGGTCTTCGGTGCGGGGTCGGCGAAGACGATCGCCATGAGCTCGGTGAGGTCGCGCAGGATGTGACCGGTCTGCGAGTTGTCCAGTGGCAGTCCCGCGTCCGCGCACGCGGCGACGAGCTCGGGGCGGGTTCTCGACGCGCCGCCCACCAGTTCCGCACGGATGATCCGCTCGGCGTCCGCCATCATCGTGTCCGTGATCCCGAGCTGCGGGCGGCGCTTCGCGGCCTCCGCGCGTGAGCGGACCGTGAGCGCGGCGCTGAGCCAGTGCAGGTCCTCCGGCGCGGTGATCTGCAGCGTGCCTCGGGCGGGTCGATTCCGGGTGATCCGCCGCTCGGCCAGGTCGGCGAGGACCGAGGCGTCGTCGGGGCGCTCGGACGCCCTGAGCGAGAGCGCGAACCGCGCTGCGGCACCGTCCTGCGCCTGGATCGCGAGCATGCCGCGCGCCGCGTCCGGGGCGGTGCGCCAGTCCCGGACGCCGGGCACCAGTCCCTGGGCGCGGAGGCGGAGCGCGCGGATGCGGCGGATCTCGGGATCAGTGGTGCCCATGGCCGCATCCTTCCACGGGCGTAGCCTCGTCGGTGTGTGGAACACCTGGCTGACGCGCACCCTGGACATCGACCTGCCCATCCTCGGCGCCCCCATGGGTGGCCGCGCCGGCGGTGAGCTCGCGGGGCAGGTGACGGCCGCGGGTGGTCTCGGCATGATCGGCGCCGCGCGGTACGCCACGCCCGAGTGGATCGACGAGCAACTGCGCGTGATCCGAGCCGCCGCGGGCGAGGACGCCCCGCTGGCCTTCGGGTTGCAGACCTGGTCGCTCGCAGACAGTCCGGAGCTGTTGGATTCCGTGCTCGCAGCGCGGCCGAAGGTGGTCTCGCTGTCGTTCGGCGATCCTGCGCCGTTCGTGCAGCGGGTCAAGGACGCCGGTGCCGTGGTGATCTCGCAGATCAACTCCGTCGAGGACCTCCGGGAGGTCGAGGCCGCGGGCGTCGACGCCGTCGTCGCGCAGGGTGGTGAGGCCGGCGGGCACACCGGCCGGATCGCGACGCTGCCGCTTCTGCAGGAGGTGCTCCGCGCCACCGACCTCCCCGTGCTCGCCGCCGGCGGCATCGGTACCGGTGCGGGCCTGGCCGCCGTGCTGGCCGCGGGAGCGCAGGGCGCGCTCATCGGTACCGCCCTGCTCGCCTCGCCCGAGACCGTCGGACCCGACTACGCGATCCCGGCTCTGCTCAAGGCTCGGAGCACCGACACCGTGTACACCGACGTCTTCGACAAAGCGCGGCACCAGCCCTGGCCCACGCGTTGGTTCGGGCGCGCGCTCACCAACGACTTCACCGACCGCTGGCACGACGGCGATGGTGTCGAGGCGTCCTCCGGTACGGAAGAAGCGGTGAGTGCCGCCTACGACGGTGCGTTGCCCGAGGTCGGCGTCGTGTACGCGGGCCAGGCCGCGGGCCTCGTCGACGAGGTGCGCCCGGCCCGCGACGTGGTCACGTCCATCGCCGCCGACGCCGAGGCCCGGCTGCGGGCCGTCGGCGGACTGTTCGGCTGAGGCGCGGAGCCGGGCGGGCGTTCCCGCGCATCGGTCTCCGACCTGGGATTCGGGCCGGTTGTCGGTGGCGGGAGGTACGTTCGTCTCCGTGAACGTCGACGCCGCTACCGCCGCCAGAAACGCACCTCTCGCCACGGGGGAGATCGTCTGATGGCCGGCCTCGTCGCACCGAAGATCTCGCCCCTGCGCCTCGGCGATCTCGAAGACGGGAACACCGACGAACTGATGCCGGGGGACACCGAGGACCGCCGACGCTTCGCGGGCCCCACCGTTCAGGGACGTGACCTCAGCGGGATCACGTTCAGCGAGTGCAAGCTCGAGGGCTGGGAGGTCCGGGATGCGGTCTTCACGGAGTCGGCGTTCCTGGAGACGAGGATCAGCGCGCTGTTCGCCACGGGCTTCCGGGCATCGCGGTCCACGTTCCGCCAGGTCGAGGTCGACGATGCACGGATCGGCGCCGTCGAACTGATGGACTCCAAGCTGCGTTCCGTCGTCTTCACCGACGTCCGGCTGGGCTTCGTGAACCTGCGCGGCGCGGGCCTCACCGACGTGATCTTCCGGGGCTGCATGCTCGACGGCATCGACGCGGGCGACGCGACGCTCACCCGGGTCTCGTTCGAGGACTGCACCGCCGGTGAGATCGACGTGACGCGGGCGAAGCTGCAGCACGTCGACCTTCGGGGCCTGCAGGTCGAGCGGATCCGCGGGCTCGAGGGCATCGCCGGCGTCACCATGTCGCACCTGCAGGTGCTCGGCCTGGCGGAGGTCTTCGCCGCGCACCTGGGCATCCACGTCACCGACTGAGCATCACCGGACGGGCGCGGCGAGCCACGCCCCGATGAGCCAGCCGACCACGGTGAAGGCGAAGCCGATGATCGGCCAGATGAATGTGATCCGTCGGTCGTCGAAAGCTCTGCCGTAGCCGACGAGAGCGACGAGTGCACCTACTCCGGCACCGGAGTACGCGACGGCGATCCCCAAACGGGGCAACCCGGTGGATGCGCAGTCCTCCCAGGCGCACGGATCCGACGCCATCGCGAAGGCCAGCCCCGCCCACACGACGGCGAACAGGTTGGCCACGCCGAGGACGCAGAGCAGCAGACCGCCGAACAATGGCTCCGCCACCGGCCGCGAGGGCGTGCTCACAGCGTCATTGCCGTGTTCGCCATGCTGCCCGTGACGACGGTGCAGAGCACGACGAGGCCGATCCCGGCGAGCGGCCAGTAGAAGGTGTACCGCCGCCTGCGCGCCCGCAGGACGGTGACGACTCCGATGCCCACGACGATCGCGGCGATGCCCGCCCACTGCAGGAGGATCGCGGCGCCGGCCTTGTCCGAGGCGGCGCAGGGGCCGGGCGGGCACCCGTCGGCCGCCATCGCGTAGAAGCCGGCGAACATCGCCGCGACGTACGCGGTGCCGAGGAACAGGATCCACAGCACGACGCTCGCCGCGGTGTCCGCCGCCGTGGAGCGCTGCGTGCGCGGCGCGGGCTCGGTGGTGAACAGGGTGGGGAGGGCTATCGGATCGCTCATGGAATCAGCATCGCCGGGCCGCGGCGGCTCGGAATCCGTGGAACTACTCAGGCCGTGTGAGGACTTGTCCGGGTAGGTTCGTCTGCGTGACCGTCGATGCCGTACTCGCCCCCAGCACCCTGCCCTTCGCCCTGCCGGACTTCGCCGCGTTCGCGGACGCGGACTACGAGGCGGCCTTCGCCGAGGGCTTCGCCCGGCACCGTCGGGACATCGCGGCGATCGCCGAGAATCCCGAGCCCGCCACGTTCGAGAACACCGTCGAGGCGATGGAACGCGCCGGTCAGGACCTGGGGCGGGTGGCCGCGGTCTTCTTCTCGCTGACCTCCACCGACCGCACCGACGCGTTGGAGGCCGCGCAGGCGGCGATCTCGCCGCGGTGGTCGGCGCACTTCGACGCGATCCTCATGGATGCGGCGTTGTTCGCCCGCATCGATGAGCTATACACCCGGCGTGGCGATCTCGGGCTCGATGCCGAGCAGCAGCGCCTCCTCGAGCGGTACCACCTGCGTTTCGCCCGTGCGGGCGCGGGGCTGGACGCCGCGGCGCAGGAACGGCTTCGGACGATCAACACCGAGCTCGCCGAGCTCACGACCGAGTTCTCCCGGCGCACCCTTGCCGAGACCAACGCCTCCGCCGTGCATTTCGCGACCGAGGCCGAGCTCGACGGCCTGGACGCGGATGCCGTCGCCGCCGCTCGCGCCGCGGCGCAGGAGGCCGGTCGCGAGGGATACCTGCTGGCCCTGGGGTATCCGCTCAACCAGCCGAACCTCGCGCGGCTGACGGACCGCGAGTCGCGCCGGAAGGTCTTCGAGGCCTCGTCGGAGCGGAACACGCGCGGCGGCGAGAACGACACCCGCGAGTTGATCGCCCGCGTCGCGGCCCTGCGCGCCGAGCGGGCCGCGCTCTTCGGGTACCCGCACCACGCGGCGTACCAGATCGCCGACCAGACCGCGGGGACCGCCGAAGCGGCCCTCGGGATGCTGCGCGACCTCGCCGCCCCGGCCGCGCGGAACGCCGCCGCCGAGCGCGCCGAACTGGAGGAGCTCGCCGGGCATCCGATCGAGGCCTGGGACTGGCCGTACTACGCCCGCATCGCCGAGCAGCGCGCGCAGGCGGGGGACGGCGGCGCGGAGGGGCCGCAGCTCAGCGACTTCCTCGCGCTCGACACAGTCATCGAGAACGGCGTGTTCGAGGCCGCGTCGCGGATGTACGGGCTCGCTTTCACCGAGCGCACCGATCTCGCGCTGTACCACCCGGACGCGCGGGCGTGGCAGGTCACCGGGCCCGACGGTACGCCGCTCGGCCTGTTCATCGGGGACTACTTCGCGCGGCCGAGCAAGCGCGGAGGAGCGTGGATGACCAGCTTCGTGGACCAGTCGGCGCTGCTCGATGCGCGGCCCGTGATCATCAACGTCTGCAACTTCGTCCGGCCGCCCGCGGGGCGCCCCGCGCTGCTCACGCGCGACGAGGTGACCACTGTCTTCCATGAGTTCGGGCACGCGCTGCACGGCCTGCTCTCGGACGTCACCTACCCGTACTTCTCGGGGACCAGCGTGCCGCGCGACTTCGTGGAGTTCCCGTCCCAGTTCAACGAGATGTTCGCCGCGTGGCCGACGATCCTCGACGGGTACGCCCGGCACTACGAGACCGGCGAGCCGTTGCCCGCCGGACTCCGGCGGTCGGTGCTCGAGCCCGGTACGCGCGGTGAGGGATTCGGCACCGTCGAATACCTGGCGGCGGCCGTGATCGACCTGGCGTGGCACATGATCGAGCCGGGCACGGTCGTCGCCGACGTGGAGGCCTTCGAGGCCGCGGCGCTCGCCGACGCCGGGCTCGACGTGGCCGGCGTGCCGCCGCGGTACCGCGGCCCGTTCTTCAACCACATCTTCTCCGGCGGCTACAGCGCCGGCTACTACAGCTACATCTGGTCGGAGGTGCTCGACGCCGACGCGTCCGCCTGGTTCACCGCGCACGACGGTCCGACGCGCGAGAACGGCGAGAAGCTCCGTACGGCCGTGCTCTCCCGCGGCGGGAGCGTCGATGCGTCGCAGGCGTACCGCGACTTCCGCGGCGCCGACCCGGACATCACGCCGCTGCTGGAGCGTCGCGGCCTGACGCCGTAGCGGATTGTGTCGACGCCCCAGATACCGGTGTCATGGGATCCGATGAAATGTTCGATTCTGATGGCGCTATCGCAAATACGGGCGTAGAATGGGGCTATGGCCATTCCGTCGGCGTTGCTCGATCTACCTGGGGATATTATCCCTCAGGGGCTCGCCGCTGCTGGTGTCGACCCGTGCGCGGTGGCCCAGGTTCTGTTCGAACAACGGCGGAGTGAGAATCGTGCCTTCTGTCGCACCATGACCACCGTGTACGCGCTGCACCGGGTGATGTACGCGGACGACGAGGCCGAGTACCTGGCGCAGCCGGGCGATTATGTGGAAGCGGTGCAGGCGCGGCGTCGGCTCTCCGCTGCGGCGGAGGCGCTGGAGGCACAGGCCTCCACAGCTATGCGCGTGGGGCCGTCCGCCGCCGCGCACGCGATCGAGGTCGCGGTCGGCCTCGTGGAGCGCATCCCGCGGATACTCTCGCTGATCGGCGAGGGCGTGATCTCGCCGAAGGCCGGAGAGGTCGCGTTGACGCGTTCGCGCGTGCTCAGTGCGGAACAGGTGCGGGTCTTCGACGGGCGCCTCGCGGAGCGCCTGACTCGGCAGTACGAAGTGCTCGCGCTCCCTGCGCTGCGCGAGGCCGCCGACCTGGTGGTGGATCAGATCGATCCCGAGGCGGTGGAGCGGCGCCGTCGGGCGGCCGAGCAGGACCGCCGGGTCACGTTCCGCCCCGAGGAGGACGGGATGGCGGCGGCGTTCGCGCTCCTGCCGGCGCAGGACACTGCCGAACTGTCGACGCGGGTGGACTACATCGCAGGCACCGTGTGCGCGGAGGATCCGCGGACGCTGCCCCAGCGATACGCCGATGGTCTGATGCAGCTCACCCGCGGTTACTCCACGCTCGGGTGCCAGTGCGAGACAGCGGAATGCAGGTACCGCGAAGCTCGCTACCAGGGCGAACCGGATGCCGACGGCGTGATCACCCGCTTCATCACGATGATCAACGTGGTGGTGAACGAGAGGGACCTCGCCGACCCTGCGGATACGACCACCGATGTCGCAGGTGGCGGCAGCGAGGCGGAGGGGGCCGGCGATGCGAGCGGGTTCGCGTATCTGGTGGGGCACGGGCCGATCACCGGCGCTCACGCGCGCGAACTCGCCGCACGGGACGACGCGAAGGTCCGGCCGTTCGGGCGGCGGATCGCCGACTCCTCGGAGACGCTCGCGCCCGACGTCGGTGCCGAGCCGTCGTTGACTGCGGTGGACGACGCGGGTTCCACGCGTGCGACGCACGACATCGCGTTCACCTTCGCCGAGATCGTCGCCCGCATCGAGGGGCACTCCGGGCCGTGGGGCGGGCCTGCGGGCGATGGCCCTGATGATCCCGAGCCCGACGATCCCGGGCCGGCCGGAGGCTCACCGCCCGATGGAGACCGAGGCCCGGATACCGGTCCCGCCGGCGCTCCGCCACCGGGTGGCCGGCGGATGGACATCGGATCGAGCGATGTGGGAGGCCCCGGCCCGTCGGAAACGACCAGCCGCGCATCGCGAGGCGGTGCGGTGGTGCGGGCGCGCGGCAGCGCCGGGTACCGGCCATCGGCGGACCTGCGCCGGTACCTGCGGCTGTTGTTTCCGCGCTGCGTGTTCCCCTTCTGCAACCGCCCCGCGTCGCGGGCGCAGATCGATCATCGTCGCGAGTACGACCACCGCGCCCCGGAGTTGGGAGGTGGGACGACGGCGGACCAGATCCAGCCGCTGTGCGTCGCCCATCACCAGCTGAAGACCGCGGGCCAGTGGATCGACGCGAGGTTGAATGATGGGCGGATCCTGTGGGCCTCGCCGGACGGCCGGCGCTACATCGTCGATCCGCACGGCGTCGTCCTGGAACTCTTTCCGGACCTCGCACGCGTCGAGTGGATCGTCCCCGAGCGTGCGATTTCGCCGCGTGCGGAAGCCGCTGCCGGCGTACGAACTCGCCTGCAGCGCGAGCACGCGCGCCGAGAGAGGCTGCGCCGCCGGAATATTGCGACGATGGAAGCGGAGCGGTCCCGACACTGCGCACCCCTGAGCGAGTTCGAAGACGGTCTCGTCGCCGCCCTCGGTGTGCCGCGACCGCGCCGCGCACCGTCGTTCGACGGTCCGCCGCCCTACTGACCCGCCCGGAACACCGCTCGCAGCGGAGACGGATCACCGTCGAGCCCACCCTGCGCGATCGCCTCCTCGACCGAGACCGTGCCGGTCGCGAGGCCGACGACGACATCCGGCGAGGCGCTCAGCACCGTGCCGGGTCGCTCCGCCGGTACAACCGCCGACGGGCCGGTCTCATCGATGCGGACGAGCATGAGGAATCCCTCGGTCTCGATCCCGACCTCGACGCTCGGCGACGCGGTGCGGCCTCGGAGCAGTGCCGGGACGGCGAGTGTGAGCCAGCGCGGCTGGAACGCGTCGTCGCCGCGTCCTGAGGCTAGGAGGGGGATTCCCCACCGCCCGAGCGCCTCCATCGGCTCGCGGAGCTCCGCGCCCCACGGCGTGAGTCGATAGACCACACCCGCACCGTCGAGGTGGCGCTCGACGATCCCGTTCGCTTCGAGGCTGCGCAGTCGGTCCGCCAAGAGGTTCGTCGCGATTCCCGCGAGCGAGGTCTTCAGCTCGCCGTACCGCATCGCCCTGGGCAGCAGCTCGCGGACGATCAGGAGGGTCCATCGGTCGCCGATCACGTCCAGCGAGCGCGCGAGCGCGCAGAACTGACCGTACGAGCGGGCCGGCGCCGAGCGATTGACTTTTTCAACCATGCTTGATTGTATCAAGTCGATACGCAGGATGGCGCGACCGAGGAGCGATTCCCATGGACATGACCATCAGCTGGCTCGCGGTACTCGCGGCGACGGTCGTCGGGTTCGTGATCGCCTTCGTCTGGTACAGCGACTGGGGGCTCGTGGGCGGGACGTGGCGCAAGCTGACCGGTGTCACGAAAGAGATCTCGGCCGGTGCGGGCAAGGGGCCGATGGTGATCTTCGTTGCCTCGCTGGTCTTGACGGCGATCGGCCTGGCGGCGGCGGACTCGCTCGCGGCCGGCTTCTTCGACAGCGATTCCCCATGGCTCGGTGTCGCGGTCGGGGCGGCGGCGTGGGCGGGCTTCTCGGTCTCGACGCTGGCGCAGCACAACGGCTTCGAGATGAAACCCACGCGGCTGACCGTGATCAACTGCGCGTATCAGCTGGTGCTGTTCGTGGGCATGGGGCTGACCATCGGGCTGCTCCAGTAGTCGCCCGCAGCAGCCGGGCCGGACGGGCCCGGCCGCTGGCGTCTTTCTTCCGCGTCAGGAGACGATCACGCCGCGCGGGTCGGTGCGGCTCTCCCGGTCGGCGACGGCGCGATGGATGTCCCGGGCGCGGAAGTCCAGGCCGTTCCGGTCGCTCGTCAGCCAGACGAGGAAGACGACGAATGCGATCAATGCCAGCACGCTGAGCATCTCGACCTCCTTGGTTCGAAGGATCACGGTTGATAGTGATGAACCTTCAAGCTATCACCGCGCGGGACGGTGATCGAGGTGATGCTGAACACGTCAGCGGCGGAAGCGCAGCGTGACGATCTGAAAGGGGCGCAACGTGAGTCGCGTCTCACTCGTCCGCTCGGGATCGGCGAGCGGGCGCTCCAACAGGTCGGTGCGGACGACGGAGTCGTGCTCGAAGTCGGCATGGACGGTCGCGGCCGCGCGGGTGCCGCGGGACTCGTAGAGGCGCACGACGACGTCACCGCTGCCGTCCTCCGCGAGCTTGACCGCCTCCACGATCACGCCCGGGTGGTCGACGGTGACGAGCGGGGCGACCGCCGCGACCACGCCGGGCACCGTGCGCGGCGCGAGGTTGCGGCGGTAGCCCTCCTCCACGGCGTCGCCGATCGTCGCGCCCGGCCGGACCGACACGGCGAGGCGGTGCGGACCCTGATCGGCCTCGGGATCGGGGTAGCGGGGCGCGCGCAGCAGCGAGAGCCGCACGACGGTGCCGGAGGTGCCCGATGGTGCGGTGCCGGGCGCTGCGCCGCCGGAATCGGCGGTGAGCCGGGTGATGTCGTGGCCGTACGTGGAGTCGTTCGCGACGGCGACGCCGTAGTCCGGCTCGCCCACGTGCACCCAGCGGTGCGCGCAGATCTCGAACTTCGCGGCGTCCCACGACGTGTTGGCGTGCGTCGGCCGGAACACGTGGCCGAACTGGGTCTCCGCGGCGCTGCGGTCGGCCGACACGTCCAGCGGGAAGGCGAGCTTGAGCAGCTTCTGCCGCTCGTGCCAGTCGATGTCGCTCACGATGTCGAGGGCGGGGGAGCCCGCGCGCAGCGAGATCCGCTGGACGATCATCGAGTCGCCGAAGGCGCGGCGCACGACCACGGCGTCGCCGTCGACAGCGACCGATTCCACGTCGACGAGGTCCGTGACGTCGCGGCGGTAGAACGAGTCGATGTCCCACGCCTCCCAGTGGTTCGGGATGTCGCGGTGCAGCTGCAGGAGGTTGCCGGGCGCCGCCATCGCCTCCCGGCCGGTCGCGGCGTCGACGAGCGAGACCAGCAGGCCGCGCGCGTCGATCAGCGCCGACACCACGCCGTTGTCCAGCCGGAAGCCCGAACCCTCGGGGGCGGGTTGTACGGACCCGGGCGCATCGACCACCACCGCGCCCAGGGCGGGAACTCCGTCGCGGGCGTGCGGCGCGGCGTTGAACACCAGTCGGCGCTCGCCGGCATCCGCGACCTGCGGTGTCCGGGAGTCGCTGCCCGCCAGCGCCTCCAGGGCCGCCGCGATGATCCGTTCGAGCCGCCGCGCCACCGCGGCGTAGTTCCGCTCCGCGTCCTTGTGCACCCACGCGATCGAACTGCCCGGGAGGATGTCGTGGAACTGCTGGAGCAGCACGAGGTGCCAGATCTCCTCGAGTTCCTCCGCCGGGTAGGCGAATCCGGTGCGTACGGCGGCGGTCGCCGCCCACAGCTCGGCCTCCCGCAGTAGGTGTTCGCTGCGACGGTTGCCCTGCTTGGTGTTCGCCTGCGAGGTGTAGGTGCCGCGATGGAACTCCAGGTACAGCTCACCCACCCAGCGCGGCGGGTGCGCTAGCTCCGCGGCGGCGGCGTCGAAGAACTCGGCGGGCGAGGCGATCTCGACGGTGGGTGAGCCCTCGAGCGAGGCGGTGCGCGCCGCGGCGGCGAGCATCTCCCGGGTGGGGCCGCCGCCACCGTCGCCCCACCCGAACGGGACGAGCGAGCGCGTGCCCGCGCCCTGCTCGCGGTAGTTCTTCTGCGCCCGAGCGAGATCCGCGCCGGACAGGTCCGAGTTGTACTTGTCGACGGGCGGGAAGTGCGTGAACAGCGCCGTGCCGTCGATGCCCTCCCAGAGGAAGGTCGAGTGCGGCATCAGGTTGGTCTGGTTCCACGACAGCTTCTGCGTGAGGAAGTACCGCGAGCCCGCCGCGGCGACGATCTGCGGCATCGCCGCGGAGTAGCCGAAGGAGTCGGGGAGCCACGCCTCCGGGGTGTCGATCCCGAACTCGTGCAGGAAGAACCGCTTGCCCATGACGAACTGGCGGGCCATCGCCTCGCCGCCGGGCATGTTGGTGTCGGCCTCGACCCACATGCCGCCGACCGGCACGAACCGGCCGGCCGCGACGTGGTCCTTGATCCGCCCGAACAGCTCCGGATACCGATCACGCACCCACGCGAACTGCTGCGCCGACGAACAGGCGAAGCGGAACGAGGGATCGCGGTCCATGAGGTCCACGACGTTCGCGAAGGTCCGCGCGCACTTGCGGGCCGTCTCGCGGACGGGCCACAGCCACGCGGAATCGATGTGCGCGTGGCCGACCGCCGTGATCCGGTGCGCCGACCCGTGGGCCGGCGAGGCGAGCGCGGGCGCCAGCGCCGCCCTGCCCTCCGCCGCGGTGCCGGCGACGTCGTGCGGGTCCACCGCATCGAGCATCCGCTCCAGGGCGCGGAGCACCTCGTGCCGTCGGGGCAGGTCGAACGGCAGCTCGTGCATCAGGCCGTTCAGCGTCCAGATGTCCTGCTGCAGCTCCCACACCGTCACATCGCGCAGCGCGAGGTCGATCGTGCCCAGCCGGTACAGCGGACCGTCGCCCGCCGTCTCCCGATCACCGAGATGCGTGGGGGAGACGAAGTCGCCGCCCAAGTCGGGGTTCGCGGCGGCCTCGATGTACAGGTCCACCGGCGCACCGGGCTCCAGCGGCACGTACGCGTTGAACGGTGAGATCCCCTTCACGACGGTGCCGTCCGCGCGGTACACGAGCGCCTCGGCGTTGAAGCCGGGGCCGCCGGTGAAACCGAGCTCGACGCGGAGCTCGAGCGCACCGTCTGCGCCCGACCAGTCCGGCGGCGGCGCCCCGGTCACGTGGAGCCACAGCGTGGACCACGGTGCGCCCCAGGGGGTGCCGGCGGCGATCGGGGTGAAGTCCTGCGCCACCGCCTCGGCGAAGGGCACCGGCTCGCCCGGGGCGGCCCACGCGGTGACGGTGACCGGGGCGCAGTGCGAGTACACCGCCCCGTTCAGGAACTCCCGGGTGAACCTGTCGAGCCGCTCTTCGGTCAGCCGCCGGTCGTCGTGCATGCCTGCACGCTACTGCCGTCAGGGCGTGTGATGTGCGGGAAGGAACGCGGACGCGTCGTGGCCCGACTCCTCGGCCCGGATCACGTGCACCACCGCGTTGATCAGCGCCAGGTGGGTGAACGCCTGCGGGAAGTTCCCGAGGTGCTTGCCCGACTTCGGGTCGATCTCCTCCGCGTACAGCTTCAGCGGCGACGAGTACGCCAGCAGCCGCTCGCACAGCGCCCGCGCCCGGGTGACCTCGCCGATCTCGACCAGCGCCGAGACCAGCCAGAACGAGCAGATCGTGAACGTGCCCTCCTCGCCGTGCAGGCCGTCGTCGGTCTCCTCCACGCGGTAGCGCAGCACGAGGCCGTCCTCGGTGAGCTCATCGGCGATGGCGAGCACCGTCGCCCGGACCCGCGGGTCGTCGGACGGCAGGAACCGCAGCAGCGGCACCAGCAGCAGGGAGGCGTCGAGCGCGGGCGAGCCGTAGCGCTGGGTGAAGACGCCGCGATCGTCGACGCCGTGCTCGAGGATGTCGGCCTTGATGACCTCGGCCTTCTCCGCCCACTCGCGGGCGTAGTCGTCCTCCCCGTGCATCGCCGCGAGCTTGGCCCCGCGGTCCAGCGCGACCCAGCACATGACCTTGGAGCTGGTGAAGTGCTGCGGCTCGCCGCGTACCTCCCAGATGCCGCGGTCGGGCTCGCGCCAGTGCTTGAGCGCCTCCTCGACCTGCTCCTTGAGCACCGGCCACAGCGTCTCCGGGATCCGCTCGGAGGACTTGGTGTTCAGGTACACCGAGTCCAGCATCGTGCCCCAGATGTCGTGCTGGCGCTGGTCGAACGCCCCGTTGCCGATCCGGACGGGCCGCGCACCGTCGTACCCGGAGAGGTGACCGAGCTCCTCCTCGAGGAGGGTGCGCTCGCCGCCGACCCCGTACATGACCTGCAGCGGGTGGCGCTCGCCGTTGTTGGCGCCGGAGACGTCGGCGATGAAGGAGAAGAAGTCCTCGGCCTCCCGGTCGAGGCCCAGCGTGTACAGGCCCCACAGCGCGAACGTGGAGTCGCGCACCCAGGCGTAGCGGTAGTCCCAGTTCCGCACGCCGCCCGGCGTCTCCGGGAGCGAGGTGGTGGAGGCGGCGAGCAGCGCGCCCGTGGGGGAGTACGTCAGGCCCTTGAGGGTGAGCGCCGACCGCTGCAGGTAGGTGCGCCACGGGTGATCGGGGAACTGGCCGCGGTTGATCCACTGGCGCCAGGACTCCGCGGTCGCCCACATCTTCTGCGTCGCCTCGGGGTAGGTCTGGGGCACCGGGTGCTTGCTCCAGGACAGGGCGACGAAGACCTCGTCGCCCTCCTTGAGCCGGGTGTGCGCCCGGGCCTCCCGGCCCTCCAGTCCCAGCCGCATGTTCGTGGTGAGCTTGAGCTCCGGGTTCGCGCCGAAGTCCGTGCGGGCCCGCGCGACGGCCTCGCCGTAACCGTCGGCCGAGTAGGTCCACTCGCAGCCGGCCCGGTGGTAGTCGAAGGCCGGCTCGCAGTTGAGCTGCAGCTCGACGGTGCCGGACACGCACCGCGCGGTGCGGAGCAGGATGTGCTCGGCGTCCCAGTCCGTCGGGGTCCGACGGTGCGTGCGGGACCGGGTGCTCGTGTCGTGCCACGGGCCCATCACGAGCGCGTCGCGCACGATGAGCCAGCCCGTCGAGGTCTGCCACGTGGTCTCCAGCATGAGGCTGCCCGGCAGGTACCGGCGGTCGACGGGGACCTTGACGCCGTACGGCCCGAGACGGAAGGAACCGGCGCCGCGGTCCAGGATCGCGCCGAAGACGCTGGGGGAGTCAGGGCGGGGGATGCACATCCACTCGACGCTGCCGTCGCGTGCGATCAGGCACGTGTTCTCGCAGTCCGAGAGGAAGGCGTAGTCGTGGATGGGCGGGAAGACGGCGTCGCCGATCGACGGTGCGTCGGTGACGAGCGCGTCGAGGCCGAGCACGTCCGGGCCGGATGCGTCGGGTGCGCCGGTGTCGGACGCGGCGGGCTCGCCGGGGCCGGACGCGGCGGGAGTCGGGGCGTCGTTCTTCGCTGGCATGCACACCATGATGAGGCACGGCGGTGGGTTCGCGCACGGCGGTCGCTAGGCTGGTCGGGTGCATGCGATCGCGCAGTGGTGGGACTCGGTGGAGCTGTGGCTCACCGGGCTGCCCTACGTCCTGCAGGTCAGCCTCGTGATGGTTGTACTCGCAGTGATCGCAATGCTGGTGGTGCGCGTCCTCAGCGCTCTCATCGATCGCGTCGCCGACGCGCTGGACGCTCGCCTCGAGCGCTCCGGTCGCACCGATGTCGCAGGTCAGCGTGCCGGAGAAGGGAATGACGAGAGTGTCTGAGACAGGCGGCGGATGGCGGGCCCTCGTGCCCAAGTCGAAGGTGACGCTCGCGTTGATCGCGCTGCTGGTGCTCCTCGTGGTCGCGTGGGCCCTGCTGCGCTGACGGCGCTCCGTAGGATTCTCGCCTGACCTTGTCCCGAGGAGAACGGCGAGACGTGATCCGACCCAGCCTCCGCGGCCGTGCTGTGAGCATCGTCGCGG
This sequence comes from Tsukamurella tyrosinosolvens, assembly GCF_900104775.1. Classification (NCBI taxonomy): domain Bacteria; kingdom Bacillati; phylum Actinomycetota; class Actinomycetes; order Mycobacteriales; family Tsukamurellaceae; genus Tsukamurella; species Tsukamurella tyrosinosolvens. The sequence continues at coordinate 3,549,900 of NZ_FNSA01000003.1, read as the reverse complement.
TCGCCCTGACCGTGCTGCTCACGGCGTGCGGGGGCGGCTCCACCGATGACCCGCACGGCGTCGACATCTCCAGCGGCGACAAGCGGGTGAACCTGGTCGCCTTCGCGGCGCCCAAGCCCGCCTTCGACGTGGCCATCCCGCTGTTCCGCGAGACCAACCCCGACGTGGGCTTCTCGCAGTCCTACGGCGCGTCCGGCGACCAGTCCCGCAAGGTCGCGCGGCACGTTCCCGCCGACGTGGTGAACATGTCCGTCGCGCCCGACGTGACCCGCATCGTCAAGGCCGGGCTCATCGACAAGGACTGGGAGAAGGCCTACCCGCGGCGGTCCGTGCCCTTCACCTCCCTCGTCGCCGTCGTCGTCCGCCCCGGGAACCCCAAGGGCATCCACGACTGGGCGGACCTGCTCAAGCCCGGCGTCGAGGTGGTCACGCCGAACCCGGCGAGTTCCGGCTCGGCGAAGTGGAATCTCCTCGCGCCGTACGCGGCGCTGTCGAACGGCGGCCAGGAACCCGAGAAGGGGCTGGCCTTCGTCAAGGAGCTCATCCGCGATCACACGACGGTCAGCCCCGGCTCCGGCCGCGACGCCACGTCCGCGTTCGAATCGGGGCAGGGCGACGTGCTGCTCAGCTACGAGAGCGAGGCCGTGCTCCTGCAGCGGCAGAGCGAGAAGGAGGGCAAGCCCAGGCCCGAGTACTTCATCCCGCCGCAGTCCTTCCGGATCGACCTCCCGGTGGCCGTCGTGAACACCGCGCAGTCCCCTGAGGCGGCGAAGCGCTTCGTCGGCTTCCTGTTCTCGCCCGAGGCGCAGCGCGCGATCCCGCGGTCGGGCTTCCGGGCGGGCGACCCGGCGATCGCCGCCGAGACCGCGCACCAGTTCCCGGCGCAGCCGCAGCGGCTGTGGACCGTCGACGAGCTCGGTGCCGTGCTCGGCAAGGGCACCGCCGCGAAGAACAACGGCAAGGACCTCACCGGGTGGCCGGCCGTCGACGCGGCGCTGTTCGGCGACAAGGGCACGATCGCCGCGGCGTACAAGAACGGCGGCAAGTGATGCGGCGCCTCGTCAACCCGCTGCGCATCGGCGTCGCGTGGCTGTGGATCTCGCTGATCGTGCTGCTGCCGATCGCGGCGATCACCACCAAGGCCTTCGACCACGGCTGGTCGGGCTTCTGGGAGGCGCTCACCGCGAAGAACGCCGTCTCCACGCTGGTCATCACCGTGTGGGTCTCGCTGCTCGTGACGCTGATCAACGTCGTCATGGGCACCGTCATCGCCTGGGTGCTGGTGCGCGACGACTTCCCCGGCAAGGGCGTGGTCAACGCGCTCATCGACCTGCCCTTCGCGCTGCCGACGATCGTCGCGTCGATCGTGCTGCTCTCGCTGTACGGGCCCGACAGCCCCATCGGGCTGACGCTCAACGCGACCCAGCCGGCCATCGTCATCGCGCTGGCCTTCGTGACGCTGCCCTTCGTCGTCCGGCAGGTGCAGCCGGTGCTCATCGAGCTCGACCGTGAGGTCGAGGAGGCCGCGGCCTCCCTCGGCGCGCCCAACCGGGTCATCGTCGCGAAGATCGTCATCCCCACCCTGCTGCCCGCCATCCTCTCCGGTGCGGGCCTCGCCTTCACGCGCGCGATCGGCGAGTTCGGCTCCGTGGTCCTCGTCGGCGGTAACGTCCCCGGCGAGACGCAGGTCGCTTCGCAGTACATCCAGCAGCAGCTCGAGGTCGACAACCAGGTGGCCGCGTCCGCGGTGTCCGTGGCACTGCTCGCCATCGCTTTCGTACTGCTGGCGGTGATGCGGTTCGTCGGTAGTAGGACCGCCAAGCGGGAGGAGAACAGCGAATGACCGGCGACGTGACGGCCTCCCGCCGTGGCCCCGGCAAGCGCAGCGAGGAGGACAGCGAGTGAATCTCTCCAGGAAGACGGTGCTGAGCCTCCGGTCCGTCGCGCTGCTGTACCTGCTGGTGCTGCTGGTCCTGCCCATCGGCGTGATCCTGTACCGCTCGTTCGAGCGCGGCTTCGGCGAGTTCTGGGCGTGGATCACCACCCCGGCCGCGATCTCGGCGCTGCAGCTCTCGCTGCTCATCGTCGCGATCGTGGTGCCGCTGAACGTGATCTTCGGCGTCCTCGTCGCGCTGGCCCTGGCGCGCGGGAAGTTCCGGGGCAAGGGCGCGCTGCAGGCCGCGGTCGACCTGCCCTTCGCCGTCTCGCCGGTCGTCGTGGGTGTCGCGCTCATCATGCTGTGGGGCGTGGGCGGCTGGTTCGGCGGCATCGAATCGCTCGGCTTCCGGATCATCTTCGGGCTGCCCGGCATGGTGCTGGCCACGACCTTCGTGACGCTGCCCTTCGTGGTGCGCGAGGTGGAGCCGGTGCTGCACGAGATCGGGCAGGACCAGGAGCAGGCCGCCGCGACCCTCGGCGCCAGCGCCTGGCAGACGTTCTGGCGGATCACGCTGCCGGCGATCCGCTGGGGCCTGACCTACGGCGTGGTGCTGACGATCGCCCGCGCGCTCGGCGAGTACGGCGCCGTGCTCATGGTCTCGTCCAACTTCCCCGGCATCTCGCAGACGCTCACCCTGCTGGTGAGCTCGCGCAACCACGACGACTACAACACCTTCGGGGCGTACGCCGCCGCGACGCTGCTCATGCTGCTGGCGCTCGTCGCGCTGGTGGTGATGTCCCTGCTCGAAGCGACCCGCAGGAGGAACCGCGATGACGATTAACGTGGTGGGAGCCAACAAGCGCTACGGCGACTTCGCGGCCCTCGACGACGTCTCCCTGGAGATCCCCGACGGGTCGCTGACCGCGTTGCTCGGGCCCTCCGGGTCCGGCAAGTCGACGCTGCTGCGCTCGATCGCGGGCCTCGACCGGCTCGACTCGGGCCTCGTCGAGATCAACGGTGTCGACGTCACGCACGCGACACCGCAGCAGCGCGACATCGGCTTCGTCTTCCAGCACTACGCGGCGTTCAAGCACATGACGGTGCGCGAGAACGTCGCCTTCGGGCTCAAGATCCGCAAGCTCCCGGCGGCCAAGGTGAAGGCCAAGGTCGACGACCTGCTCGACGTCGTGGGGCTCACCGGCTTCCAGTCGCGCTACCCGGCGCAGCTGTCGGGCGGTCAGCGCCAGCGCATGGCGCTCGCCCGCGCGCTGGCCGTCGACCCGCAGGTGCTCCTGCTCGACGAGCCCTTCGGCGCGCTCGACGCCAAGGTCCGCGACGAACTGCGGTCCTGGCTGCGCCGCCTGCACGACGAGGTACACGTGACCACGGTGATCGTGACGCACGACCAGCAGGAGGCGCTCGACATCGCCGACCGGATCGCGGTGCTCAACAAGGGCCGGATCGAGCAGGTCGGCACGCCCGCGGACGTCTACGACCGCCCGGAGACCGAGTTCGTCATGTCGTTCCTCGGCTCCGTGGCGCGGCTCAACGGCGTCCTGGTCCGCCCGCACGACATCCGCGTGGGCCGCACGCCCGAGCTGGCCCGCGCCGGCGGCCTCACCTCCGAGGAGGCGGGCGTCCTGCGCGCCGAGGTCGAGCGCGTGGTCTACCTCGGCTTCGAGGTGCGCGTCGAGCTGAAGAACGCCGCGACGGGGGAGCGCTTCCAGGCGCAGATCACCCGCGGCGACGCCACCGCGCTGGACCTGTCGGAGGGCGATTCCGTGTACGTCCGCGCCACGCACGTGCCGGAGATCGCGGCGCCGAAATAGGGTTGTGCGCGCCGGTACTGTTGCCGGTATGACCGATTCGAGCGGTATCGACTTCCAGCGCGTCACCACCCGCGAGCAACTCGTCGGCTTCCAGGAGTGCGCCTCCATCGGCTTCCAGAGCAAGCTGCCCGATGCCGAGCAGTGGCTCGAAGCGGTGTCCGCGCAGCTGGATTCGCTCGACCACCGGGTCGCGGTCGACGGCGCGCGGACCGTCGGGACCTTCCTCTCCTTCGACCAGGAACTGACGGCGGTCGGTGGCGCGCGGGTGCCGGTCCGCGCGGTCTCCGCCGTGACGGTGCTGCCCACGCACCGTCGCCGCGGCATCCTCGGCACGCACATGCGCGAGTGCCTCGCGACCGCCCTCGCCGACGGCGCCGCGGCGGCCACCCTCATCGCGGCCGAGCACGCCATCTACGGCCGCTACGGCTTCGGGCAGAGCACGGAGTCCACCGACCTCCGGATCGCGGTCGACCGCGGCCGACTGCCGGAGCCGCCCGTCGACGAGGTGCGGTACGTCGGCGGCGAGGACTACCTCGCCGCGTCGATCCGGATCCGCGAGCTGCTCGACGTCCCCGGACGGGTCTCGAAGCTCGACATCAACCTGCGCCGCACCGCGGGCGTCCTGCCCGGCGGCGGCCCCGACGAGACGCTGCGCGTGGTGCTGCGCCGAGCCGGCGAGGTCGCGGGCGTGCTCGCGTACACCGTCGCGCCCAAGTGGACCGACAGCCGCCCCGACTCCACGCTGAAGGTCACCGAGCTGCTGGGCGTCGACGCCGCCGCGGAGCGCGACCTGTGGTCGTTCGCGATGAGCATCGACTGGGTGCTCTGGGTGGAGGCCTCGCAGCGGCCGCTCGACGACATCGCCACGACCGTCCCCGTCGACCCGCGCACCGTGCAGCCGTCGAACCGCACCGACTTCCTGTGGATCCGGCCCTTCGACGTGCCTGCGCTGTTCGCGGCCCGCACCTACGCCGCGCCGGGCCGGCTCGTGGTCGACGTGACCGATCCGGGGTTCGACGGTGCCGGCCCCGGCCCGGCGCACGGGCGGTTCCTGCTCTCCACCGACGGGGGAGCGGGCACCTGCACGCCGACCGACGAAGCCGCCGACCTCGCGCTCGACGTCACCGACCTCGGCCGGCTGTGGCTCTCCGACGAGCCGGTCGCACGCCGCGTCGCCGTCGGGTCGGTCCGGGAGCTCTCCCACGGGGCCGCCGCCCGCGCCGACCTGATGCTGTTCAGCCCCCGTCGGGCATGGGCCGTCGAGATGTTCTGACGCGGAGACCGAGAATCGGGCCCTACGGCCGTCCGCGGCGGAATCCTCCCGCGGACCGTCGTAGAACCCGACTTTCGGACCGTGACCTCGTCAGACCAGGTGGGACAGGGCGTTCCCGACCAGGCCCGCGGCGAGGGTGTTGCCGCCGGCGGGATCGATGAGCAGGAACGAGCCCATCTCCCGGTTCTTGTCGTAGTCGTCCGCGACGATCGGCTCCGCGGTCTGGATCGAGATCCGGCCGATCTGGTTCAGCTCCAGCGTGGTGCCCTCGCCGACGGTGAGGTTCTGCTCGTCGAACACCGCGTCCAGCCCGCCGACGATCGCCTGCGTCGTCTTGGTGCCGTGCTTGAGCAGCAGCCGCGCGCCGATGCGCAGCGGCTTCTCGGCCAGCCAGCACACCGTGGCCTCGAACTGCTGGCGCGGCTCGGGGGCGTCGGCGGCGGAGACGATCAGGTCGCCGCGGCTCACGTCCACGTCGTCCGCGAGCACGACCGTCACCGAGCGCCCGGTGTGCGCGGAGGCGAGCGCGCCGTCGGGGGTGTCGATGCGCTCGACCCGGCTCCGGGTGCCGGCGGGGAGCACGAGCACCTCGTCGCCCACGTCGACGGTGCCCGCGGCCACCTGACCGGCGTAGCCGCGGTAATCGGGGTACTCGGGGGTACGGGGGCGGATCACGTACTGCACCGGGAAGCGGAACCCGATCGGCTTCGTGTCGGGATCCGTCGGGATCGACTCCAGGTGCTCGATGAGCGACGGGCCGTCGTAGTACGGCGTCTGGTCCGAGCGCGACGCGACGTTGTCGCCGTGCAGCGCCGAAACGGGGATCGCATGGACGGCGTCGTCGGCCCAGCCCAGCGAGCCCGTCAGCGCGCGGAACTCCGCGGAGATCTCCTGGAAGACCGACGCCGGGTCCTCGACCAGGTCGATCTTGTTCACCGCGAGCACCAGGCGCGGCACGCCCAGCAGCGACAGCACCGCGGCGTGCCGGCGGGTCTGCTCGATGACGCCCTTGCGCGCATCGGTCAGCAGGATCACGACCTGCGCGGTCGAGGCGCCGGACACCGTGTTGCGGGTGTACTGCACGTGACCGGGGGTGTCGGCGAGGATGAAGGACCGGTTGGGCGTCGCGAAGTAGCGGTAGGCCACGTCGATGGTGATGCCCTGCTCGCGCTCGGCGCGCAGGCCGTCGACCAGCAGCGACAGGTCCGGGGTGTCGAGGCCCTTGTCGACCGACGCGCGGGTGACGGCGTCGATCTGGTCGGCGAGCACCGACTTCGTGTCGTAGAGCAGGCGCCCGACGAGGGTGGACTTGCCGTCGTCGACGGAACCCGCGGTGGCGAGACGCAGGAGGGCGGGGGCGCTGCTCATCAGAAGTAGCCTTCCTTCTTGCGGTCTTCCATCGCGGCCTCGGAGACGCGGTCGTCGCCGCGGGTGGCGCCGCGCTCGGTGAGGCGCGACGCGGCGACCTCGGCCATGATCTGCTCGTTGTTCGACGCGGTGGACTCGATCGCGCCGGTGGTGGAGCCGTCGCCCACCGTGCGGTACCGCACCGACAGCGTCCGCACCTCCTCGCCCTCGCGCGGGCCGCCCCACACGCCGGAGGTCATCAGCATCCCGTCGCGCGAGTAGACCTCGCGCTCGTGCGCGTAGTAGATCGAGGCCAGCTCGATGTCCTCGCGGGCGATGTAGCGCCAGATGTCCAGCTCGGTGAAGTTGCTGATCGGGAACACGCGCACGTGCTCGCCCGGCGCGTGCCGGCCGTTGTACAGGTTCCACAGCTCGGGGCGCTGCCGCTTCGGGTCCCACTGGCCGAAGGCGTTGCGCAGCGAGAAGATCCGCTCCTTGGCGCGGGCCCGCTCCTCGTCGCGGCGGCCGCCGCCGAAGACGGCGTCGAACCGGTTCTCGGAGATGGCGTCGAGCAGCGGCACCGTCTGCAGCGGGTTGCGGATCCCGTCGGCCCGCTCCTCGAGCCGGCCGTCGGCGAGGTAGTCCTCGACCTTCGCGACGTGCAGCCGCAGGTTGTACTTCTCGACCATCCGGTCGCGGAAGTCCAGCACCTCGGGCAGGTTGTGGCCGGTGTCCACGTGCAGCAGTGCGAAGGGGAGCGGCGCCGGCCAGAAGGCCTTCACCGCGAGGTGCAGCAGCACCGTCGAGTCCTTGCCGCCCGAGAACAGGATGACGGGGCGCTCGAACTCGCCCGCGACCTCGCGGAAGATGTGGATGGCCTCGGACTCCAGCGCGTCGAGCGTGCTGAACTCCGTGGGGTCGCCAGTGGACACGATCGGCTCCGTGGGCTCTGTGATGGTCATGAGGCGTGCAGTCCGCATTCTGTCTTGGTCGAACCGGCCCAGCGGCCGCTTCGAGGATCGGAACCCGGGGCGGGCTTGTTGGTGCAGGGCTGGCAGCCGATCGACGGGTAGCCCTCGTCGACCAGCGGGTTCACCAGGATGCCGTTTTCCTCGATGAACCGCTGCATCTGCTCGTCGGACCAGTCGACGATGGGGTTGACCTTGAGCAGGCCGAAGCCCTCGTCGAAGGAGATGAAGGGCGCGTTCGCGCGAGTGGGCGACTCGACGCGGCGGATACCGGTGACCCAGGCGCGGTAGCCCGACAGGGTCTCGCGCAGCGGCACGACCTTGCGCAGGTTGCAGCACTGCGCCGGGTCGGTCGCGAACAGGTCCTTGCCGACGGTCGCGTCCTGCTCGCCGACGCTCTGCGCGGGCGTCACGTTCAGCAGCTCCACCTCGTAGATCGACTCGACCGCGTCGCGCATGCCGATCGTCTCGGGGAAGTGGTAGCCGGTGTCGAGGAACAGGACCTTCGGCCGCTCCTGCACCTGCTTGGCGAGGTGCACCAGCACCCCGTCCTGCATGTTCGACGCGACGACGAAGTCCTCGCCGAAGGTGTCCAGCGTCCACCGCAGCAGGGTGAGCGGGTCGGCGCCCTCCAACTCCTTCGACGCGCGCTCCGCGAGGGCGCGGAGCTCGTCCGCGTCGCGTCCGGTCAGGGGGTTCGACGGTGCCGTCATCGCAGGTCCTCCTCAGCGGCGCGGAGCGTCCACTGCGCGAAGCGCTCGTCGCCCTCGCGCTGTGCCACGAAGTTCCGCACCACTCGCTCGATGTAGTCCCCGAGCTCCGTCGACAGCACCTTGTGCTGGCGCAGCTTGCGGCCGAACCCGCTGTCGAGCCCGAGGCTTCCACCAAGGTGAACCTGGAAGCCCTCGACTTGATTCCCCTCGTGGTCGTCCACGAGCTGGCCCTTGAAGCCGATGTCGGCGATCTGGGAGCGGCCGCACGAGTTGGGGCAGCCGTTGATGTTCACCGTGATCGGGACGTCCAGCTGGGCGTTGATGTCGGCGAGCCGCTGCTCCAGTTCGGGCACGAGCACCTGCGAGCGCTTGCGGGTCTCGACGAAGGAGAGCTTGCAGAACTCGATGCCGCTGCACGCGATGAGGTTGCGCCGCCAGATCGACGGGCGGCCCTGCAGGCCCAGCGGCGCCAGCTCGTCGATCAGGGAGTCGACCTGGTCATCGGGGACGTCGAGGACGATGAGCTTCTGGTAGGGCGTGAACGAGGCGCGATCGGAGCCGACCCGCTCCATCGCGTCGGCCACCTTGCTCAGGACCGTGCCCGAGACGCGGCCGGCGATGGGGGAGAAGCCGACGGCGTTGAGGCCGTTGCGCAGCTTCTGCACGCCGATGTGGTCGATGGGACGCTCCGGCTGTGCGGGAGCGGGGCCGTCGATCAGCTTGCGGCCGAGGTACTCGTCCTCGAGCACCTGGCGGAACTTCTCGATGCCCCAGTCCTTGACCAGGAACTTCAGCCGCGCCTTCGAGCGCAGCCGGCGGTAGCCGTAGTCGCGGAAGATCGAGACAACGCCCTCCCAGACGTCGGGCACCTCGTCGAGCGGGATCCAGGCGCCCACGCGCTGCGCGAGCATCGGGTTCGTCGACAGCCCGCCGCCGACCCAGAGGTCGAGGCCGGGGCCGTGCTCGGGGTGCTCGACGCCGATGAAGGCCACGTCGTTGATCTCGTGGACCACGTCCTGCTGACCCGAGATGGCGGTCTTGAACTTGCGGGGCAGGTTCGAGTACTTCGGGTCGCCGATGTAGCGGCGCACGATCTCGTCGATCGCGGGCGACGGGTCGAGGACCTCGCCGAAGGACTCGCCGGCCAGCGGGGAGCCGAGCACCACGCGCGGGCAGTCGCCGCAGGCCTCGGTGGTCTTGAGGCCGACGGCCTCGATGCGCTTCCAGATCTCCGGGACGTTCTCGATCTCGATCCAGTGGAACTGCACGTTCTCGCGGTCGGAGATGTCGGCGGTGTTCCGTCCGAACTCCTCCGAGATCCCGCCGAGGGTGCGCAACTGCGCGGCGTCGAGCTTCCCGCCGTCGCACCGCACCCGCATCATGAAGTACGGCGCCTCGAGCAGATCGATGTTCTCGTCGCCGGTGAACGTGCCGTCGTAGCCCTGCTCGCGCTGGGTGTACAGGCCCCACCAGCGCATCCGGCCGCGCAGGTCGGCCTTGTCGATCGAGTCGAAGCCCTGCTTCGAGTAGATGTTCTCGATCCGGGCGCGCACGTTGAGCGGGTTGTCGTCGCGCTTGGTCTGCTCGTTGGGGTTCAGCGGCGTGCGGTACCCCAGCTTCCACTGGCCCTCCGACTTGCGCTTGACCGGGCGCGTGCGCGCCGGCCGCGTCGGGGCGGTGTCAGCGGCGGAGGGGACAGGGGCGTCGGCGATCGACGTCATGGAGACTCCTGGGATTCATGGGATGGTGCGCCGGGCTGGTGGCGCTTCCGGGAATCGACGCGGGCAGAGGCGTCGCGAATCAGGCCCGACAGCCGCTGCTGCAGACCCGCAGGTAATCGATGTGCCGGCGCGACGCCAGCAGCTCACCCTGTCCATCCATCGAGATCATTGTGCCACCGGCTGGGCGGAAACGAGGAATCGGGTTCCGCTCACCGGTGCACGAAATTCCGTGGTCGGCGACCTGCCAGACTGGATGCGTGCCCGCGCCCTCGACCCCAGAGCTCAGCCGGCTCGACGGTGCCGCGTCACCGTTCGGGCTGTACCTGCACGTTCCGTTCTGCGCGACGCGCTGCGGCTACTGCGACTTCAACACCTACACCGCCGGCGAGCTGGGTGCATCGACCTCGCCGCAGGCGTGGGCCGAGGCGATCGACGGCGAGCTGGCCCTGGCCCGTCGCGCGCTCGGCGACGTCCCCGTGTCGACGGTGTTCGTGGGCGGCGGCACCCCGTCGCTCCTGGGCGGCGACGGCCTCGCCGCCCTCCTCGACACGGCCCGCCGGCACTTCACCTTCGCCGACGACGCGGAGGTGACCACCGAGTCGAACCCCGAGTCGACCTCGCCGGAGTTCTTCGCGCGGCTGCGGGAGGCGGGCTTCACCCGGATCTCCCTCGGCATGCAGTCGGCCGCGGCGCACGTGCTGCGCGTGCTGGACCGCACGCACACACCCGGGCGGGCGGTGGCCGCGGCGAAGGAGGCGCGCGCCGCGGGCTTCGACCACGTCAACCTGGACCTGATCTACGGCACGCCCGGGGAGTCCGACGACGACCTGCGGGCCTCGCTCGACGCGGTGCTCGACGCCGGCGTCGACCACGTCTCCGCCTACGCGCTCATCGTCGAGGACGGCACCGCGCTGGCCCGGCGGATCCGCCGCGGCGAGCTCCCCGACACCGACGACGACGTGCTGGCGCACCGCTACGAGATGCTCGACGGGGCCCTGCGGGACGCGGGCTTCGACTGGTACGAGGTGTCGAACTGGGCACGCTCGGAGGCGGGCCGGTGCCGGCACAACGAGCTGTACTGGGAGGGCGCGAACTGGTGGGGCGCCGGGCCCGGCGCGCACGGCCACGTCGCCGGGACACGGGTGTGGAACGTCAAGCACCCCGCCCGGTACGCCGACGCCGTGGCGGGCGGGGCGCTGCCGATCGCGGGCCACGAGGTGCTCACCGACGAGGACCGTCACGTCGAGGACGTGATGCTGCGCGTGCGCATGCGGTCCGGCATCCCGCTCGCTGTGCTCCGGCCCGACGAGGCCTCCCGGGCCGAGGACGAGGTCGCCGTCGGGAACCTGGACCGGGCGCGTGACGCCTACGTGCTCACCGACGCCGGGCGACTCCTGGCCGACGGGGTGGTGCGCCGCATCCTGGGCTGACCCGACCCGCGGGCGGTCAGGACAGCGCGAAGACCACCGTCACCGTCACGGTCAGCGACTGCTCGCCGGACTCGATCGGGACGGGCGAGGCGGCGACACCGGGAGCGGAATCGGGGGCCGAGAACTGCCGGGTCGTCGTCGGCCGGGCGGCCGCGCCCTCGGTCACCGTGCGGACCTCGCCGAGCTTGCCGCCGGAGAGCTTGGCGTACTGCTCGGCGCGGCTCTTGGCCTCGGCGAAGGCCTTGTCGCGCGCCGTCGTCTTGAGCGCGGAGTCGTTCTCGATGTCGAAGCCCACGGAGCTGATCCGGGTCGCGTCGCCGCCGGCGGTCGCGAGGTCGCCCAGCAGCTTCGACGCGGTCTCGAGCTTGCGGACCTTCACCGTGAGCGACTGCGTCGCCTCGTACGACGTGATCTGCCGGTCGGTGCCGTAGCGGGGATTGACCCGCACGTTCGCGGTGGCGACGTCCTTCTTGTCGACGCCGTTCGCGCCGGCCGCGTCGATCACCTTCTGCGCGCTCGCCGAGGCGTCGTTGAGCGCGGTCGTCACGTCGCCCGCCTGGTGCTGCACGGCCAGCTCCACGGTGAGCACGTCGGGCTTGCCCGAGGCGTCGCCCGTGCCGACCGCCGTGATCTCCCGCGGCGAGTCGTTGGACGTGCTCGACGAGCCGCACGCCGTCACCGACCCGCCCAGTGCGACCGCCGCGAGGAGCGCGACGCCGGTGACGCGCAGTTTCCGTGCTGTGCTGGATGTCGAGTTCGCCATGGTCCCAGGGTGGCAGCGGGGACGCGCCGCCGCAGCGGATCGCCCGTTACGGCAACGAACGGACGGTTACACCAACTCCCATTCGACGGTGACCCGTGCCGTGACGGTCTTCTCGCCCGGCTCGAGGGCCGGGCCCGCGGGCGCCGCCGAGCCGAGCGCCTTCGCGGCGAAGTGCACCTCGGTGCGTGGTCCGGACCCGTCATCGGCGATCGAGAGCACGGCGCCGAGGGCGTCGCCGGACAGCGCGGCGTACTGCTCGGCCTGCGCCTTCGCATCGGTGAACGCGGCCTCGCGTGCCGCGGCGGCGGGGGCGGCACCGTCGGACAGCGCGAAGGTGACGGACTGGATCCGGGCCGCATCGCCCGCGGCCGCCGCGGCCGCCTGCAGCACCGCGGCGGCGTCGCCGACGGTGCGGATGGTGACGGTGAGCGACTCGCTGGCGGCGTAGCCCTCCAACCGGCGGTCCTCCCACGGGCCCGTCTCGACGGCCTGCAGCCCCAGGTTCGACGTCGCGACGTCGCCGTCCGCCACCCCGGCCCCGCGGACGGCGGCGACCACCGCGTGCGCCGCCTCGCCGGCGCCGGAGAAGGCCGTCGACACGTCGGCCGCGCGGAACTCCACGCCGATCCGGGCGATGACGACGTCGGGGGTCGCGGTGGCGATGCCGGACCCGGTCAGGCGGATGGTGCGCGACATGGGGGAGTCCTCTCAGTCCTGGCGGGCGTGCTTGCCGTGCCTCCCCGAGGATGCCGGACGCGGCGGGGTGCCGGGTGGGAGCGCGTGTACGCGGCAGTGCAGCACCTCGCGCCCGCGCAGCGCCGACCGCACGGCCCGGTGCAGCCCGTCCTCGAGGTAGAGGTCGCCGTTCCACTGCACCGCGTGCGGGAACAGGTCGCCGTAGAAGGTGGAGTCCTCGGAGAGCAGGCGGTCCAGTGCCAGCACCGTGGTGGTGGTGATGATCGCGCTCAGCCGCACCTGCTGCGGCGGGATCTGGGACCAGTCGCGGGCGGTGAGGCCGTGATCCGGGTACGGCTTCCCGTCGAGTACGCCCTTGAAGATCACGGCTCGACTCTAGCCCGCGTAAGCTGGACATTCGAAGTCCACAGGAGAAAGGACGGCGCGATGTCGACGACGGAGGACCGGCGCTTCGAGGTGCTCCGGGCGATCGTGGCCGACTACGTCGAGACCCACGAGCCCGTGGGATCGAAGGCCCTGGTGGACCGGCACCAGCTCGGCGTCTCCAGCGCGACGGTGCGCAACGACATGGCGGTCCTCGAGGCCGAGGGCTACATCACGCAGCAGCACACCAGCTCGGGGCGCATCCCCACCGAGAAGGGGTACCGGCAGTTCGTCGACCGGATCGCGCAGATCAAGCCGCTCTCCTCCGCCGAGCGGCGCGCCATCCTCCAGTTCCTGGAGACCGGCGTCGACCTCGACGACGTGCTGCAGCGCTCCGTGCGGCTCCTGGCCCAGCTGACGCGGCAGGTCGCGGTCATCCAGTACCCGGTGATCAGCTCCGCGCGGGTGCGGCACCTCGAGGTGGTGGCGCTGGCCCCGTCCCGGCTGCTCCTCGTAGTGATCCTCGACTCGGGCCGCGTCGAGCAGCGCCTCGTCGAGCTCGGCGGTCCGGTCTCCGACGAGGACCTCTCCCGGCTGCGCGAACTGTTCGGCGCCGCGGTGCACGGCAAGCTCATCCCCGACGCCTCGATGGGCGTCGCGGACCTGGCGCCGCTCGCACCGCGCGATCTGCGCGACGCGGTGATCCGGGTGTCGACGGTGCTGGTCGAGACCCTCGTCGAGCGCGCGGACGACCGACTGGTGCTCGGCGGCACCGCGAACCTCACCCGCAACGCCGCCGACTTCGACGCGGTCTCCGGCTCCCTGCGCAGCGTGCTCGAGACGCTGGAGGAGCAGGTGGTGGTCCTCAAGCTGCTCACGGCGCGGCAGCAGCCGGGCACGGTGTCGGTCGCGATCGGCTCGGAGACTCAGGACGAGAACCTGCGTGGCGCGTCGGTGATCTCCACCGGCTACGGCGCGCCCGGCGCGATCTTCGGCGGCGTCGGCGTACTGGGCCCCACCCGCATGGACTACCCCGGCACGATCGCCTCCGTCGCGGCGGTCGCACGGTACGTGGGCGAGGTCCTGGGGGAGCGCTGATGCTCGTCCGCGCATGATTCGCGGCGGGGTGACCAGCGCGAATGGTCCGAATCGCCCCTGTGGTGGAATCATGGGTTGAGCGCGGTCCGAGCAGGTCCGCTGATTGTCGTCCATACGTTAGAGGGATTCGCCGCAGTGGCACGTGATTACTACCGCATCCTCGGGGTCGATTCGAAGGCCTCCGACCAGGAGATCAAGCGCGCGTACCGCAAGCTGGCCCGCGAGCTGCACCCCGATGTGAACCCCGACGAGGCGGCGCAGGAGAAGTTCCGCGACGTCTCCGACGCCTACGAGGTGCTCAGCGACCCCGAGAAGCGGCGCGTCGTGGACATGGGCGGCGACCCGCTCGACAGCGCGCCGGGCGGCGGCGGCTTCGGCGGCGGCGGATTCAGCGGCTTCGGCGGTGGCGGCCTGGGCGACGTCTTCGAGGCCTTCTTCGGCGGCGGCATGGGCGGCGGAGGACGCGGCCCCCGCGGCCGGGTCCGCGAGGGCAACGACGCGCTGATCCGTATGGAGCTGGACCTCGACGAGTGCGCGAACGGCGTCAGCCGCGAGCTGACCGTCGACACCGCGGTCCTGTGCGACAAGTGCCAGGGCGCCGGTACCGAGGGCGACAGCAAGCCGTCGACGTGCCCCACCTGCCACGGCCAGGGCGAGGTGCAGTCGGTGCAGCGGTCCTTCCTGGGCCAGGTCATGACGTCCCGGCCGTGCCCCACGTGCTCGGGCGTCGGCGAGGTCATCGAGAACCCCTGCAGCAAGTGCAGCGGCGACGGCCGCGTCCGCACGCGCCGCAACCTCACCGTGAAGATCCCCGCCGGCGTCGGCGACGGGATGCGCGTGCGGCTGGCGGGGCAGGGCGAGGTCGGCCCCGGCGGCGGCCCCGCCGGCGACCTCTACGTCGAGGTCACCGAGAGCGAGCACGAGTACCTGACCCGCGACGGCAGCACGCTGCACGTCACCGCGCGGGTCCCGATGTTCGACGCGGCACTGGGCGCCGAGGTCACCGTGCCCACCGTCATCGACGGCGAGCTCACGGTGGAGGTGCCCCCGGGCACCCAGACCGGCGACACCACGGTGCTGCGCGGCCACGGCATGCCGCAGGTCAACTCGCAGGTGCGCGGCAACCTCGTCGTGCACTTCGACGTCGCGATCCCGTCGCGGCTGGACAAGAAGCAGACCGAGAAGCTGCGCGAGCTCAAGGCGCTGTTCCCGGGCGAGGGCCCGCACGCCGCGCGCCGCGGCGGCCAGGACCAGGGCGGCGGCATCTTCTCCCGCCTGCGCGACACCTTCGCCGGACGGTAGCCGCAGGTGGCGGCCACCGTCTTCCTCGCGGAGTCGCTGCCCGCGCCGGGGGAGGAGTACCTCCTCGCCGGCGACGAGGGCCGGCACGCCGCGGCGGTGCGGCGCGTCCGAGCGGGCGAGGAGCTCGTCCTGTCCGACGGTGCCGGCGGCTTCGCCCGGTGCACCGCGACCGCCGTCGGCAAGGCTGACGTGACGGTGCGCTGCGCCGAGACCTGGACCGTGCCGCCCGCCTCGCCCCGCGTGGTGCTGGTGCAGGCGCTGCCCAAGTCCGATCGTTCCGAACTGGCCGTCGAGCTCGCCACCGAGGCGGGGATCGACGCGATCGTCCCGTGGCAGGCGTCGCGCTGCGTCTCGCGATGGGACGGGGGCGGCTCCGGGGGCAAGGGCTCCGGCAAGGCGGAGAAGGGGGTCGCCCGCTGGCGCGCGGTCGCCCGATCCGCGGCGAAACAGGCACGGCGAGCGTATGTTCCGGAGATCCACGACCTGGTGACGACGCGAGAACTCGTTCCGTTACTCACCAGTATGGATGCGAATGTAGTTGTCTTGCACGAGGGTTCGGCGGTGCCTCTGGGCGAGGTTGACTTCTCAGTAACCGAAACCGTCGTTATCGTGGTGGGGCCGGAGGGCGGAATCAGCCCCGAGGAACTGGATGCCCTGGTCGGGATGGGTGCGCAGCCCGCGCTCCTCGGCCCGACGGTGCTGCGGACCTCCACCGCGGCGGCCGTCGCCCTGGGTGCTCTGGGAGTGATGACCGACAGATGGTCCGGCACGCCGCCGGACTGATCGACCGGACCGGCGGGGTGCCGGCCGGCGGCTGGGACGAAGGAGTGCTCGGACACGATGGCGCGTCGCATCTTCTACGGCAGCGAGGAATCGCAGCACGGGCACTTCTACCCGGGTGACGCCGACAAGCCCCTGATCACCCTGGTGCACGGCGGCTACTGGCGGAACCTGTACTCGATGACGATGGAGTCGAAGGTCGCGAAGGACCTCAACGACCGCGGCTATCCGGTGTGGAACGTCGAGTACCGGCGCGTCGGCGAGCCGGGCGTGGTGTGGCCGATCCTCGGCGACGACGTGCTCGCCGCCATCGACTACGGCACCGCGAAGCTCGCGAAGAAGGGCGGGCACATCGTCGCGGCCCACAGCGCCGGTGCCACCCTCGCGGTCTGGGCGGCCGCGCAGCGCCCCGACCTGCTGGGCGTCATCTCCCGCGGCGGCGTCCTCGACCTCATCGAGCGCGGCGACGGCGACCAGTCGATGCGCCTGCTCTTCGACCTCGCGCCGAACGCCAACCAGCGGTTGATCAAGCGGACCTTCGCGCAGGCCAGCCCCGTCGCGGCGATGCCCTTCACCACCCGCGTGCGCGCCCTGCACGGCCGGCTCGACGAGCAGGTGCCCTACCAGCTCTCCGAGTGGTTCCTCTCGCAGGCGCAGGAGAACGGCATGGATGCGACGCTCACGATGATCGAGGGCGAGGGCCACGACGACTTCCTCGAGCCCGGCTCGAAGGGCCACAAGGCGACGCTGGCGGCGATCGAGGAGCTCTCCGCGCGGTGACCGCGCCGGGGCGGATCCGCCCCGGGCGAAACCCACGGGCCTTCCGGGGGTGAGCGGTACTAAACTGGAGGTATCCGCACCGTCAGGCGCGGGAACCGCCGAGTGAAGGATTGACGCACCGCGTGCCAGACCCCACCAGTTCCGACAGCCCCGTTCAGGCAGTGACGCCGGCGCGGTCCACCGTCGAGATCCCCATCGAGCTGACCTTCGGTCTGCTCGGCCCTGCGGACGCGAACCTCCGGGCTCTGGAGAACGTGCTCGACGCGGACGTCCATGCGCGCGGCAACGTGATCACCCTCTCCGGCCGCCCCGCCGACGTGGCGCTGGCCGAGCGGGTCCTCGCCGAGCTGCTCGCCGCCGTGCGCAGCGGCGTCGCCGTCAGCCCCGAGGAGGTGCGCCGCTCCGTCGGGATGATGACCGACGGTTCCGGCGAGTCGCCGGCCGAGGTCCTGACCCTCGACATCATCTCGCGGCGCGGCAAGACGGTGCGCCCCAAGACGGTCAACCAGAAGAAGTACGTCGACGCGATCGACGAGCACACCATCGTCTTCGGCGTCGGCCCGGCGGGCACCGGCAAGACCTACCTCGCGATGGCCAAGGCCGTGCAGGCGCTGCAGTCCAAGCAGGTCAGCCGCATCATCCTCACCCGCCCCGCCGTCGAGGCGGGGGAGCGGCTCGGCTTCCTGCCGGGCACGCTCAACGAGAAGATCGACCCGTACCTGCGTCCGCTCTACGACGCGCTGCACGACATGATGGACCCCGAGGCGATCCCGAAGCTCATGGCCGCCGGCGTCATCGAGGTCGCGCCGCTGGCGTACATGCGCGGCCGCACGCTCAACGACGCGTTCATCATCCTCGACGAGGCGCAGAACACCACCGCCGAGCAGATGAAGATGTTCCTCACCCGCCTCGGCTTCGGCTCGAAGATCGTGGTCACCGGTGACGCGACGCAGGTCGACCTCCCGGGCGGCGCCACCAGCGGTCTCCGCGCCGCCGTCGGCATCCTGCGCGGCATCGACGACATCCACATCTCCGAGCTGTCGAGCGCGGACGTGGTGCGGCACCGACTGGTCGCCGAGATCGTCGACGCGTACTCCCAGTTCGAGGAGCAGCTCGAAGCCACCAAGCGCCCGCAGCTGGGCGCGCGACGCATCCCGGGGCGCCGATGAGCATCGAATTCGCCAACGAGTCGGGGTTCGACGTCGACGAGGCGGAGGTCGTGGCGGTGGCCGCGTTCGCCATCGCGGCGATGGACGTGCACCCGGGTGCCGAGCTCAACATGCTCGCCGTCGACCTCGACACCATGGCCGACCTGCACGTGAAGTGGATGGACCTGCCCGGTCCCACCGACGTGATGAGCTTCCCGATGGACGAGCTGACCCCGGGCGGCCGCCCCGACATGGCCGACGCCGGCCCCGCGACCCTCGGCGACATCGTGCTGTGCCCGCAGTTCGCCGCGGAGCAGGCGACCGCCGCCGGGCACTCCACCGGCCACGAGCTCAACGTGCTCACCGTGCACGGCGTGTTGCACCTGCTGGGCTTCGACCACGCCGAGCCCGACGAGGAGCGCGAGATGTTCGCGCTCCAGGACAGCATCCTCGCCGAGTACTACGCGCAGCAGCGCGACCAGGAGCGTCGCGCCCGGCAGTCCGCGCGCGACGAGAAGCTGCTCGGCCGCACCGGTTTCCTGGGGCGGCGGGACTGAGCCGTGTCCTCGTCGATCCTGCTGATCGTCGGCGTCGTCGCCCTGGTCCTGCTCGGCGGGCTGTTCGCGGCCGTCGACTCCGCCCTGCTCACGGTGTCCCCGGCGCGCGTCGAGGACCTCGTCGAGGAGGGCCGCCCGGGCGCCAAGCGCCTGCAGCGCGTGCTGGTCAACCGGCCGCTGTACGTCAACCTCGTCGTCCTGCTGCGCACCGCGTGCGAGGTACTGGCCACGGTCCTCGTGTTCCTCGTCCTCGACCGCTACCTGTCCACCGTGGGGACGGCCGTCGTGACCGCCGCCGTGATGACCGTCGTCAGCTACGTGCTCATCGGCGTCGGGCCCCGCACCCTCGGCCGCCAGCACGCGTACACGCTGGGCTGCGCGACCGCCGTGATCCTGCAGGTCATCGCGATCCTCATGGGGCCCATCACCCGCCTGCTCATCCTGCTCGGTAACGCCATCACCCCCGGCCGCGGCTACCGCAACGGCCCGTTCGCCACGGAGGTCGAGCTGCGGGAGCTCGTCGACCTCGCCCAGCAGCGCGGCGTGGTCGACGAGGACGAGGGCAAGATGATCCAGTCCGTCTTCGAGCTCGGCGACACCGCCGCCCGCGAGGTCATGGTGCCCCGCCCCGAGATGGTGTGGATCGAGGCGGACAAGTCCGTGTCGCAGGCCACCCGGCTCGCGGTCCGCTCGGGCCACTCCCGCATCCCCGTGATCGGGGAGAACGTCGACGACGTGCGGGGCGTCGTCTACCTCAAGGACCTCGTCGCCCTGCCCGACGGTGCCGACCGCCACGCCATCGAGGTGGGCCGGATGGCCCGCCCGGCGGTCTTCGTGCCGGACTCGAAGCCGGTCGACGCGCTGCTGCGCGAGATGCAGCACACCAACAACCACATGGCCGTCCTGGTCAACGAGTACGGTTCCATCGCCGGACTGGTGACGATCGAGGACGTGCTGGAGGAGATCGTCGGTGAGATCACCGACGAGTACGACTCCGGCGAGGTCGCGCCCGTCGAGGAGCTCGGCGACGGGGTCTTCCGGGTGTCCGCCCGGCTGGACCTGGAGACGCTGGGCGAGCTCTTCGACAAGGAGATCGAGGAGGACGAGGTCGACACCGTCGGCGGACTCCTCGGCCTGGCGTTGGGCCGCGTGCCACTGCCGGGGTCGGAGGTCCGGGCGCACGGGCTGTTGCTGGAGGCCGAGGGAGCCACCGATCGCCGCGGCCGCGTGCGGATCTCCACGGTCCTGGTGCGCAGCGCCGAGACCGAGGGGGCGGCACCGTCGGACGACGACGCGACCGCCGACGACGAGAAGGAGCCCGCATGACCGAGACATCCGACGAGGATCGCAAGCTGGTGACCCTCGCGCGCGGCGCGATGGCGCGGGCCGGTGCCGGGCACGGCGCCGCGGTCCGCGACCTCGACGGCCGCACCTACGCGGGAGCGCCCGTCGCCCTGACGTCCCTCGCGCTGACGGGGCTGCAGGTGGCCGTCGCGACGGCGCTCAGCTCCGGGGCCGCGGGCTTCGAGGCCGCCGTCCTGGTGGGTTCGGCCGACGGTGCCGACGCCGGCGTCGCCGCCCTGCACGAGGTGTCCGCCGCGGCACCGGTCCTGTTGTTCGACGCACGGGGAGAGGCCCTGACGTGACCGAAGAGATCCAGACGCCCGGCGACGAGGGCGAGGACTTCCGGTCCGGCTTCGTGTGCTTCGTGGGGCGGCCCAACACCGGCAAGTCCACGCTGACCAACGCGCTCGTCGGGACGAAGGTCGCGATCACCAGCTCGCGGCCCCAGACCACCCGCTCGACGATCCGCGGCATCGTCAACCGGCCCGACAGCCAGATCGTGCTGGTGGACACCCCCGGCCTGCACCGCCCGCGCACGCTGCTGGGCCAGCGCCTCAACGACCTGGTGCGCGACACCTACTCCGAAGTCGACCTGATCTGCCTCACCATTCCGGCGGACGAGAAGATCGGCCCCGGCGACAAGTACATCCTCGAGCAGGTGCGGCACATGGCGCCCCGCACGCCGTTGATGGGCGTGGTCACCAAGATCGACAAGGTGGGGCGCGACAAGGTCGCCGAACAGCTGCTGGCCGTCTCGGCGTTCCTGGGCGACGGCTGCGACGTGATCCCGGTGTCGGCGACGTCCGGCGAGCAGGTCGAGGACCTGGTGCGGCTGATCGCATCGAAGATGAAGCCGGGCCCCGCGTTCTATCCGGACGGCGAGATCACCGACACCGACGACGACACCATGATGGCGGAGCTGATCCGCGAGGCCGCGCTGGAGGGCGTCCGCGACGAGTTGCCGCACTCGCTGGCCGTGGTCATCGAGGAGGTGCTCGAGCGGGAGAAGACCGAGGCGCAGGAGAAGTCCGGCAAGCCGGCGATGCTCGAGGTGCACGCGCTCCTGTACGTGGAGCGGCCCTCGCAGAAGGCGATCATCATCGGCAAGGGCGGGTCCCGGTTGAAGTCCGTGGGCACCGCGGCGCGCGGCGAGATCGAGAAGCTCCTGGGCCGGAAGGTCTACCTCTCCCTGCACGTCAAGGTCGCCAAGGACTGGCAGCGCGATCCGAAGCAGCTGGGCCGCCTGGGCTTCTAACGGCCGAGCATCCGCTGCCACCAGGTGCGGCGGCGGAGACGAAGGAGACTTTCGGGCGAGGGCAGCGGACCCGGATCCTCGACCTTCCCTTCGACGAAGTCCCGCATTTGTTGTGATACCGGCTGGTCGTACTTGTTCAGACCGGAGACGATGACGCGGATCATTGCGCGCCGCTCATCCATGGTCACGGGCTCCTTGATCCGTGTCATGATTCGCCTCCTTCGTGCCGGGACGTGCTGTCAGTATCGCCCCGGTACCGCGTCATTGTCATGTGCATGGCCACTCCGTCCTTGGTGGTGGTGATGAGGGGAGAGATCACGAGGTCGTCGATGATCGCCCAGGCATCGCGGCGCCTGTCGCCCTCGACGGAGTAGGTCGCGTCGAGTGCCCACTGGAATCTCGTCCACCATTCCTTCCGGTTGTCCGCGAGGCGTCTCTGACTGATGGTCACGACCGCTATGAGGCCCGCGATCATTCCGACCGTCAGCGTGGCCCAGGCCTGTGCCGTCATGGTTCTCCCCCCGAAGAATCGATGATGTCGGCATCATGCCGCGGTGCACTGACAAGCGCGGCGGCGCGGCTTCGTCGTCGATGTCGGGGCGGGGTGGGATGATGGAGGGTATGAGGTCGTACCGGGACAGCGCTGTGGTGCTGCGGCAGCACAAGCTGGGGGAGGCCGACTACATCCTCACGCTGCTGACCCGGGACAACGGCCTGGTCCGCGCCGTCGCGAAGGGGGTGCGCCGGCCGCGGTCGCGGTTCGGCGCCCGGCTGGAGCTGTTCGCGCACGTCGACCTGCAGCTGCACCCCGGCCGCAACCTGGACATGGTGACGCAGGTGCACTCGATCGCCGCCTACTCGGGCGATCTGGCGGGCGACTACGGCCGCTACACCACGGCGTGCGCGGTGATCGAGACCGCGGAGCGGCTGGCGGGCGAGGAGCGGGCCCCGGCGCTGGAGCTGCACCGGCTCACCGTCGGCGCGTTGCGGGCCATCGCGGCCGGCGTGCGCGACCGCGACCTCGTCCTGATCTCGTTCCTGCTGCGCGCCATGGAGTCAGCGGGCTGGGCACCCGCGCTCACGATCTGCGCCCGCTGCGGCGACGAGGGGCCGCATCGCGCCTTCCACGTGGCCGCCGGAGGCGCCGTCTGCGTGCACTGCCGCCCGTCGGGCTCGGCGGTGCCGGGGCAGGGCGTGCTGGACCTGATGGCGGCCCTCGCCCGAGCCGATTTCGACTTCGCCGAGACCACGGGCGAGCGGGTGCGCAGGCAGGCCAACGGCCTCGCCGCCGCACACCTACAGTGGCACGTGGGGCGGCAGCTGCGGTCGCTGCCCATGATCGAGCGGCACGCGCCGCACAGCCCGGCCCTCGCGGCCGGTGAGAGGGAGGTCGACGGTGCCGGGACTGCGGCGGGGTAGGTCCAAGACTGCTGTTTCCGGTGCGGGAGCGCCGGTCACCGTCCGCCCGCCGGACCCGCATCCGTCGGGGGCGACGCCGCCGGAGATCCCCGCGGAGCTGGTGCCGAACCACGTTGCCCTCGTCATGGACGGCAACGGCCGCTGGGCCAAGGAGCGCGGCATGGCGCGCACCGAAGGGCACAAGCGCGGCGAGGCCGTGCTCATGGACACCGTCTGCGGGTGCATCGAGATCGGCGTGAAGCAGCTGTCGGCGTACGCCTTCTCGACGGAGAACTGGTCGCGCAGCCCGGAGGAGGTGCGCTTCCTCATGGGGTTCAACCGCGACGTGATCCGCCGCCGCCGCGACGAGATGCACGAGATGGGCGTCCGGGTGAAGTGGGCCGGACGGCGGCCGCGCCTGTGGGCCAGCGTGATCAAGGAGCTCGAGGTCGCCGAGGAGCTCACCAAGGACAACACCGTCATGACGCTGACGATGTGCGTCAACTACGGCGGCCGGGCCGAGATCGTCGACGCCGCACGGGAGATCGCGCGTCGCGCCGCGGCCGGGGAGATCAACCCGGACCGCATCACCGAGCAGTCCTTCCAGCAGTACCTCTATCAACCGGACATGCCGGACGTGGACCTGTTCCTGCGGCCGTCGGGGGAGAAGCGGAGCTCGAACTTCCTGCTGTGGGAGAGCGCCTACGCCGAATACGTCTACCAGGACACGCTGTTCCCCGACTTCGACCGCAGGAACCTCTGGGACGCGTGCCTGGAGTACGCCAAGCGCGACCGCCGGTTCGGCGGCGCCCAGTGACGGCGCAGGACCCTCGGCTGGACGCGCTGCGCGCGCGGCTCGAATCGGCGCTGGCCGACGGGGTGGTGCTGCGGCGCGACGAGAACCAGGCCGTGCTGGTCGATTTCGGCGAGACGCCGGCATCGGTGCAGGTCTTCGAACTCGCGCGCGACGTGGACGTCTACTCGCTGACCCAGGTGGTGGCCTGGGACCTCGCACTGACCGACGAGCTCCGCACCGACGTTCGGTCCGTGGCGGAAGCCGTGCAGTTCGGCTCCCTCCGGCTCATGGAGCGGGAGGTCTCGGCCGATCTGGTGCTGCACTACAGCTTCCCGGCGGGCACGCTCGCGGGCGACGCCCTGCGGGAGTTCGTGTTGTTCGTGCTGGCGCAGGGCGTCGACGCGCGCCGCCGCCTCGTCGGCTGACGGCGCACGCCGCGCCCCGTCGGGGCGGATCGATCAGGGGCGCAGCAGGACCTTGCCCACGCGGCCCGGCCGGCCGCTCGCCGCTGCGGCGGAGGAGACCTCGTCGAGCGGGTACACCCCGTCGACGGGGAGTGCGAGAGTGCCGGCCGCCACGCCGCTGATCACCTCGCCCATCAGCTCGGCGCGCTTGGCGGGATCCATCTCCTGGCTCACGGTGCGACCCCAGAACCCCTTGACCACGATCTCCTTGAAGATCGCGACGTTGACGGGGATCTCCAGCATCGCGCCCTCGCCCGGGTTGGTGGCGCTCATCGCGCCGAACGAGACCAGGGTGCCGCGCTGCCCGAGCAGGAGGGCGAGCTGGGTGCTCGCCGCGCCACCGATCGAGTCGACGGCCGCCGCGTAGCCCGCCTCACCGGCGAGCTCCTTGGCGCGGTCGCGCCAGCCCTCGGTGTCGGTGGCGATCACGTTCGTCACTCCGAAGGTCGCGAGCTCGTCGACGGCGGCGGACCGTCGGACCAGGCCCGTGACGTTGATCCCCCGGGCGGACGCGAGCTGCGCCAGCATGCGCCCGACCATGCCGTTCGCGGTGTTCTGCACGATCCACTGCCCCGGCTGGACGTTCAGGTAGTCGAGCAGGCTGATCGCGCTGAACGGCATGGAGAAGAGCTGGGCGGCGGCCTCGTCGGAGATCTCCCCGGGGACCGGCAGGAGGCCTGCGGCGCCGGCGACGAAGTACTCGGCCCACGTGCCGAAGGCTGAGCCGGTGGCGACGCGCTGGCCGACGGTGAAACCCTCGACGCCCTCGCCGAGCGCGTCGATGACGCCGACGGCCTCGGAGCCCGACGCCGCGGGGAGGGCGGGCTTGTAGCCGTAGTCGCCCTTCACGGTCCACAGGTCGTGGTTGTGGATCGGGGCGAGCAGGGTGCGGATCCGCACCTGGCCGGGCCGCGGCTCGGGCAGCGGGACCTCACGGACGGACAGGACGCTCGCGGGGTCGCCGAACTCGTCCTGGATCAGTGCACGCATGGATGTCTCCTTGTCGGGGGTGGTGGGGTGAGGTGAGTTCAGTCGTCGGCGACGGTCACGGAGACGTCGACGTTGCCGCGCACGGCGTTCGAGTACGGGCAGACCTGGTGCGCCGCGTCCGCGAGGGCCTGGGCGGCGTCGTGCTCGACGTCGGGGATGACGACCTCGAGCGCGACGGTGAGGCCGAAACCGCCGGAACCGTTGGGGCCGATGCCGACCCGGGCACCCACGCTGGAGTCGCCGAGGTCGACCTTCTGCGAGCGGGCCACCATCTGCAGGGCGCTGTGGAAGCAGGCGGCGTAGCCGGCGGCGAAGAGTTGCTCGGGGTTCGCGCCGTCGCCCGAGCCGCCCATCTCCTTCGGGATGGCGAGCTGCAGGTCGACGCGACCGTCGTCGGTACGGGTGCGGCCGTCGCGGCCGGCGCCGGTGGCGATGGCCTCGGCGGTGTAGACGGGATTCATGGTGGTGGTTCCTCCTGGAACGGTGGGGGTCAGGTGTGCGCTGCGCAGAAGCGGTTCGCCAGATCGCGGAGGGCGATCGCGTCCTCCACGGGCAGGTTGAAGCCCTCGTAGACCCGGCTCCTCGCGGCATCGACCCTGGGGCGCAGCGCGCGCCCGGCGTCGGTGACATGGACCGTGACCAGACGCTCGTCGGCCTGGTCGCGGCGGCGTTCGAGCAGGCCCGCTCCCTCGAGCCGGCGGATGAGCGGTGAGAGGGTGCCGCTGTCGAGGCGCAGCCGTTCGCCGAGTGCGGAGACCGTGACGCCGTCGCGCTCCCACAGGGCGAGCAGCGTGACGTACTGGGTGTACGTGAGGCCCAGCGCCGTCAGTTCCTCGCGGTAGGCGTTGGACGCCACCCGCGCGGCCGAGTACAGCGCGAAGCAGAGCTGTTCGTTCAAGGTCTGGTTCGCTTCCACCCCATAAGGATTGCACACAACTCGATTGCGCACAACTAAAAACTCGTCATTGTACGAGCGAGTCGAATCTGTCTACCTGCGGGTTTACAGATCTACGGAATATGTCCACGAATCGCTTGACAAACGCGTCGTAGGTGTCAAATACTGAGGCCAGAGCGTATGACCTCAGTCACAGCCCCCGCCGGGGGCGAACGGATTAAGGAGGGCACCGTGAAGGGCCTGGCTTACATCGACGCGGACGGCAACGAAGCCGTCTGGACCGACCACAAGAAGCGACTTTGGCTGTGGGGCCTGTTCGTCCCCACCGCCCTGTTCTTCGCCGTGGGGCTCATGATGCTGCTCGGCATCGGCAGCACCCCGCTCATGTACCTGGCGCCGGTGCTGTGGTGGATCGGCCCGATCCTCCTGTACGTGATCCTCCCGATCGTCGACATCAAGGCCGGCGACGACGGCGAGAACCCGCCGGAGGAGGTGATGGAGGCGTTGGAGAACTCCAAGTACTACAAGTGGCTCACCTACATCTTCCTGCCCTTCCAGCTCGCCTCGCTGGTCTTCATGTGCTACCTCCTCACCGCTGACAACCTCACCTGGTTGGGCGGCGTCTATGCGAACGGCGGCGGGCTCGGCCTGATCAGCCAGATCGGACTCACCCTCAGCCTGGGCGTGGTCGCCGGCATCGCGATCAACACCGGGCACGAGCTGGGCCACAAGAAGCCCGAGAACGAGCGCTGGATCGCCAAGCTCACCCTCGCGCCCGCCATGTACGGCCACTTCTTCATCGAGCACAACCGCGGCCACCACGTCCGCGTCGCGACCCCCGAGGATCCTGCGTCCGGCCGCTTCGGCGAGACCTTCTGGGAGTTCCTGCCGCGCAGCGTGTGGGGCAGCCTGAAGTCCTCGTGGAGCCTGGAGAAGACGCGCCTCGAGCGGCTCGGCAAGAGCCCGTGGACGCTCAAGAACGACGTGCTCAACGCCTGGATCATGACGGTCGTGCTGTTCGGCGGCCTGACCGCGGTGTTCGGCTGGTACGTCCTGCCCTTCCTGATCATCCAGGGCGTGTACGGATTCAGCCTCCTGGAGTCCGTGAACTACCTCGAGCACTACGGCCTGCTGCGCCAGAAGACCGCCTCCGGCCGCTACGAGCGCTGCGCCCCGAAGCACTCCTGGAACTCGGACCGCATCATCACCAACGTCTTCCTGTACCACCTGCAGCGCCACAGCGACCACCACGCGAACCCCACGCGCCGCTACCAGACGCTGCGGTCCTTCGAAGAGGCCCCGTCGCTGCCCCAGGGCTACGCCACGCTCATCGGCCTGACGTACTTCCCGCCGCTGTGGCGCCGCCTGATGGACCACCGCGTGCTCGATCACTACGACGGCGACATCACCAAGGTCAACATCCACCCCCGCGTCCGCGACAAGGTGCTCGCCCAGTACGGCGCCACCACCACCGGAGAGCAGGCCGCCGCATGAGCTCCTTCCAGTGTCCCGTGTGCGACTACGTGTACGACGAGGCCGCAGGCGCGCCCCGCGAGGGGTGGCCCGCCGGCACCCTCTGGACCGACATCCCCGACGACTGGAACTGCCCCGACTGCGGGGTCCGCGACAAGGTCGACTTCGAACCGGTCTGAACGACCGAATCCCCCCGACGAGAGAGGAACCGATCATGAGTGACGCCCCCTTCAAGCTGTTCCGCTGCCTCCAGTGCGGCTTCGAGTACGACGAGGCCGAGGGCTGGCCCGAGGACGGCATCGAGCCCGGCACCCGCTGGGACGACATCCCCGACGACTGGTCCTGCCCCGACTGCGGTGCCGCCAAGGCCGATTTCGAGATGGTCGAGGTGTCCCGGGCATGAGCACCGACAGTGTGGTGATCGTCGGCACGGGCGTCGCGGGCGCCACCGCGGCCCTTGCGCTGCGGACCGGCGGATTCGACGGGGCAGTGACCCTCGTCGGGCGTGACCAGCACCTCCCGTACCGACGGCCCACGCTGTCGAAGGACGTGCTCCTGACGGGCATGCCCGTCGAGAAGGCGCTCCTCAAGCCCGCGACGCACTGGGAGGACATCGGGGTCGCGGTCCGCACCGGGGTCGTCGTGACGGGCGGCGACACGGCCGCCCGCACCCTGGAGCTGTCCGACGGTGCCGCGCTCGCCTACGGCTCGCTGGTGCTCGCGACCGGCGGCGCCGCGCGCGAGCTGCCGGGCCTGCCGCCCGCGCCCCGTGTGAAGTACCTGCGGGACTTCGCCGACGCGACGGCGCTGCGCGACGAGCTGGGCCGCGCCGGCAGCGTGATCGTCCTCGGCGCGGGCCTGATCGGCTCCGAGGTGGCCTCGGCCGCCGCGAAGCTCGGAGCCACGGTGACCGTCATCGAACCGGCCACCCTGCCCCTCGCCCGCGTCGTGCCCCCGTCGATCGGCGAACGCCTGGCCGGCCTGCAGCGCGAGGCCGGCGTCGACCTGCTGCTCGGCGTCCGGCCGGGCGAGATCACCGTCGACCCCGACCAGGTCTCCGTCGCGCTGCCCGGTGGCGGCGCCCTCGTCGCCGACCTGCTGGTCGTCGCGGTGGGCTCGAGCCCCGACACGGGGCTCGCCGAGCGCCTGGCCCTCCGGGTCGACGACGGTATCCTGGTGGACGAGCAGTACCGCACGTCCGCCGAGGGCGTCTACGCCGTCGGCGACTGCGCGCGGGTGCCCCATCCGCTGGAAGGCGGTACCTACCGCGCCGAGAACTGGTCGGCGGCGCAGGACCAGGGCACGGCGGTCGCGCAGGTGCTCCTCGGCGGTGCGCCCGCCCCCACGGTCCCGTGGGGCTGGTCGAACCAGTTCGGGGCGGTGCTGCAGTTCGCGGGATGGCCCGCGGCGGACGACGAGCTGGAGGTGGACGGCCCCATGGACACGGCGAGCGGCGATCCCTTCTTCGCGCGGTGCAGCCGCGGCGGCGCGCTCGCGGGCGCCGTGGCGATGGGCCGGCCCAAGGAACTGCGGGCGGTCCGCGGAGA
Source organism: Tsukamurella tyrosinosolvens (assembly GCF_900104775.1). Classification (NCBI taxonomy): domain Bacteria; kingdom Bacillati; phylum Actinomycetota; class Actinomycetes; order Mycobacteriales; family Tsukamurellaceae; genus Tsukamurella; species Tsukamurella tyrosinosolvens. The sequence goes on along the minus strand of NZ_FNSA01000003.1, from coordinate 3,521,091 downwards.
GCTGTCCGAGCAGATCGCGGCGGCGGTCGCGCGATGACCGTCCTCGTCGGGCGCGATGCCGCTGATGCCGCGCCCAAGCAAACGGTGCGGGATCAGGCGCTCGACGCGGTCAGCGGCGTCCTCAGCGGGCGGGAGTGGTCGGCGGTCACGATGGCCGCCGTCGCCCGCGAGGCCGGCGTCAGCAGGCAGACCCTCTACAACGAGTTCGGCTCCCGCAAGGGCATGGCCGTCGCGTACGTCACCCGGTTCGTCGACGGCCTGCTCGCCTTCGTGCAGGAGCGGATCGACGCGCACCCTGGCGAGATCGACGCCGCGGTCGACGACGCCATGCGCGGCGTCTTCCAGATCGGTATGGGCGACCCCGTCGTCATCAACATCGTGGGGCCGAATCCCCACCGCGATCTCATGGGGATCGTGACGATCGACGGCACCCCGATCATGCAGCGCGCCGCGGAGGGCCTCGCGGAGATCCTCGCCATGAGCTGGGCGCAGGTCCGGCGGGCCGACGCGCAGGTGGCGGCGGGCGTGCTCGTGCGGCTCGCGTTCAGCCACCTCACCATGCCGATCGAGGGCCCGGAGGAGGCGGCGCGCGAGGTGTCCGCCGTGCTCTCGCCTTTCCTGGCCCAGGCCGTCCGCAGCTGACTCCGCCCGGTCCGCCCGGCGCGGATACGGTCAGGGGCGCGAGCAGTCGGCGCAGCGGCCGAAGATCTCCAGCGTGTGCGTCACGTCGGTGAAGCCGTGCGCCGCCGCGGTCCGCGCCGACCACGCCTCGACCGTCCGGTCCGTCACCTCGACGGTGCGCCCGCACTCGCGGCAGACCAGGTGGTGATGGTGCTCCTCCGAGCAGAGCCGGAACAGGGCCTCGCCGCTGTCCGTGCGGAGGGTGTCCACGGCGCCGGCGTCCGCCATCGCCTGCAGGTTCCGGTAGACGGTGGTCAGGCCGATCGACTCGCCGTCCGCGCGGAGCTGCTCGTGCAGCTCCTGGGCCGATTTGAACTCCGACACCGACCGCAGCGCTTGCGTGATGGCGCCGCGCTGCTTCGTCGCGCGGACGCCGGTGCCCTTGGTGGCGTGGACGGTCACCGTCACACCCCCGGCCGTTCGGTGGCGTGGGCGACGGCGTCGACCACGATGTGCGCGAGGTGGTCGTCGACCAGGCGGTAGACGATCTCGCGGCCGTTGCGCTCGCCGCGGACCACGCCCGCGGACTTGAGGACGCGCAGGTGCTGGCTGACGAGCGGCTGGGTCACGCCGAGGGCGTCGACCAGCTGGTGCACGCACAGCTCGGACTGCATGAGCTCGAGCACGATGGAGATGCGGACCGGTGCGGCCAGGGCGCGCAATAGGTCGCCCGTGGCGGTGAGGACCTCGGGATCGGGCTGTGTGCGCGGCGGGTCGCCGGGGTCGACGGGGCAGTCGGCGACGACGGTCGGGACGATGTCGGTGGGAATGGGAGGCCTCCTCTTATCAACAATCATTTTCATATGCGGGATCGGCCACGTCAAGCGGCGGGGCGGAGGCGTCCCATCGCGCCGCGGGCCGGGGCCCGAACGGTAGAGTCGGTGCGTACGTTTTTCCTTCTCACAACCCGTCGGAGATGAAGCGCGCCGTGGCCAAAGCAACCAAAGTCGATACCGTCGCCAACCTGTGCAAGCGCAGGGGACTGGTCTTCCAGTCCGGTGAGATCTACGGCGGCACGAAGTCGGCCTGGGACTACGGGCCGCTGGGTGTGGAGCTCAAGGAGAACATCAAGAAGCAGTGGTGGCGCAACATGGTCACCTCGCGCGACGACGTGGTGGGCCTCGACAGCGCGATCATCCTGCCCCGCCAGGTGTGGGTCGCCTCGGGCCACGTGTCGGTGTTCAACGATCCGCTGGTGGAGTGCCTGAACTGCCACAAGCGGCACCGTCAGGACCACCTGCAGGAGGCGTACGCCGAGAAGCGCGCCGCCAAGGGTGAGGAGATCGACCCGGACGCCGTGCCGATGACGGAGATCGTCTGCCCCGACTGCGGCACCAAGGGGCAGTGGACCGAGCCCCGCGACTTCAACATGATGCTCAAGACCTACCTCGGCCCGATCGAGTCGGAGGAGGGCCTGCACTACCTGCGGCCCGAGACCGCGCAGGGCATCTTCGTGAACTTCAAGAACGTGATGACCACGGCGCGTAAGAAGCCGCCGTTCGGCATCGGCCAGATCGGCAAGAGCTTCCGCAACGAGATCACGCCCGGCAACTTCATCTTCCGGACCCGTGAGTTCGAGCAGATGGAGATGGAGTTCTTCGTCAAGCCGGGCGACGACGACGAGTGGCACCAGTACTGGATCGACTACCGCCTCAAGTGGTACACGGACCTGGGCATCGACCCGGAGAACCTGCGCCTGTTCACCCATCCGCAGGAGAAGCTGAGCCACTATTCCAAGGGCACCGTCGACATCGAGTACCGGTTCGAATTCGCCGGCAGCGAGTGGGGCGAGCTCGAGGGCATCGCGAACCGCACCGACTTCGACCTCGGCACCCACACGGAGCACTCGGGCGAGTCGCTGGAGTACTTCGACCAGCAGTCGGGCGAGCGGTACACGCCGTACGTGATCGAGCCCGCGGCCGGTCTCACCCGGTCGCTGATGGCGTTCCTCGTTGACGCCTACACCGAGGAGGAGGTGCCGAAGGCCAACGGCGGCACCGACACCCGCGTGGTGCTGAAGCTGGACCGGCGCCTCGCCCCGGTCAAGGTGGCCGTCCTGCCCCTCTCGCGCGACGAGAAGCTCTCGCCCAAGGCCCGCGAGCTGTCGGCGCAGCTGCGCCAGTACTGGAACGTCGACTTCGACGACGCGCAGGGCATCGGCAAGCGCTACCGCCGCCAGGACGAGATCGGCACCCCGTTCTGCGTCACCGTCGACTTCGACACGCTCGAGGACGAGTCGGTGACCGTGCGTGAGCGGGACACGATGGCGCAGGAGCGGGTGCCGCTCGCGGAGATCCAGCAGTACCTGGCCGCGCGCCTCGCCGGCTGCTGACCTCCGACATCGACGGCTCCGCCCGTCCGGTCGCGTGACCGGACGGGCGGACGCATATCAGCCGCAGGTGATCTCGACGCGGAACTTCTTGGTGCTCAGGTCCGCGGCGCGGGCCTCGCCCGTGATCGTGTAGCGATTGCCCGCCTTCGAGGCCTTGGCCGAGCCGACCTTCCCCACGGGCGTGTTCAGCACCGTCATCACGTTGCCCCCGGTGGCGATGAACAGGCTGTTCACCGTGGGCGGATTGCCCTCGGTGAGCATGGCGCCGATGCCGCGGGCGGTCTGGACGCTGCCCGAGCCCACCGTGATGGAGTCGCCGGTGCGCGAGCACCCGGCATTGACGTACTCGGCGTCACTCTCGGCCTTGCCGTCGATCTCGACCACGGTGCTGGAGTCGATGTTGGGGGAGGTGCACGCCGCGAGCGCCACCAGGGTGACGCCCGCGAGGGCGACTGCCGCTTTCTTCATGCGATCACCGTACCGGGGGATCGCGGCAGGTCCGACGCGCCGCACCAACCGGGTCGCACCGTCTCACTATGGGATACTCGACGCATGACGAACGGCAAGGTGGTCCATTTCGACACGCAGCGCGGCTTCGGCTTCCTCGCGCCGGACGCGGGGGGCGAGGACGTCTTCCTCCACGTGAACGACATCGACTTCGACGAGTCGGCGCTGCGGCCCGGCACCGCTGTCACGTTCGACGTCGAGAAGGGCGACAAGGGGCTCAAGGCCGTGAACGTCGCCGTCGTCGGCGGCGCGCCCGCGGCGTCGTCGGCGCCCCGTCGCGACAGCCGTGATCAGCGTGACAACCGTGGCGACCGTCGCGAGCAGGCGCCTCGCCGGGATGCGGCGCCGCGCGCGGCCGCTGCCGGCGCGCTCGACATGCAGTCCTTCGTCGACGAGCTCACCGAGCTGCTGCTCGACTCCTCGGACGATCTGACCGCGCGTCAGATCATCGAGATCCGGCAGCGGATCGCCGATTTCGCCTTCGCTCGCGGCTGGGTCACCGAGTAGGTGCCCTCGCTGCCCGGGCCGGCCGCCTACCAGCCGGCCGACGTCGAACGCCTCGTCGCCGAACCGCCCAAGACGGCCGGCATCGAAGCGGACACGGAGCCCACACTGTTCTCGGGCCCGCAGTGGGAGGCCCTGCGCTGGGAGGGGCACAGCTCCGCCTTCGCGCGGGACCGCGCGCGGGTGCTGCACAGCGCCGCACTGCGTCGCCTCGCCGATAAGACGCAGGTCGTGGGGCCGCGCGAGGGCGATACTCCGCGCACCCGGCTCACCCACTCGCTGGAGGTCAGCCAGATCGGTCGCGGCATCGCCCTGGGGATCGGCTGCGATCCGGACCTGGTGGACCTCGCGGGCCTCGCGCACGACATCGGGCACCCGCCCTACGGCCACAACGGCGAGCGCGCCCTCGACGAGGTCGCTCGGAACATCGGCGGGTTCGAGGGCAACGCGCAGAACCTGCGCATCCTCACCCGCCTCGAGCCCAAGGTGTTGAACGCCGCGGGGGAGTCGGTGGGCCTGAACCTCACCCGCGCAGCGCTCGACGCCGCCACCAAGTACCCGTGGCGCCGCCGCGAGCCCGGCGGCAAGTTCGGCGTCTACGACGACGACGCCCACGTCCTGGACTGGATGCGCGGCGGCGAGGACGGGCCGCACGGCACCCGGCAGTGCCTCGAATCGCAGGTCATGGACTGGTCCGACGACGTCGCCTACTCCGTGCACGACGTGGAGGACGGGGTCCTCTCGGGGCGCCTCGACCTGCGCGCGCTCTCCTCGCCGGCCGAGGTGCGCAGCCTGTCCGGCTTCGGCGCGAGCAGCTTCCGCGGCGCCGAGGCGGCCGAGCTGGAGGAGGCCGGCGCCCGCCTGGCCTCGTTCGAGGTGGTCGCCGCGGCCGCGAAGTACGACGGCGGCCTCGCGTCGTCGGTGGCGCTCAAGCGGATGACCAGTGAGCTGGTTGGCCGCTTCGCCTCCGCCGCGATCGACGCGACCCGGGCCGCCACGGGCAACGAGCCGGTGTGCCGCTACGAAGCCGACGTCGAGGTGCCGCCGTCCGTGCGCGCCGAGGTGATCCTGCTGAAAACGATGGCGCTGCAGTACATCTACTCGAACCAGATGCACCTCGCGATCCAGCAGGGGCAGCGGGACCGGATCCTGCGCGTGGCCGACTACCTGATGGGCGCGTCACCGTCGAACATCGATCCGCTGTACTCCCCGGCCTACCTCGCCGCGGACTCCGACGCCGTGCGCCTGCGCGTGGTGGTCGACCAGATCGCGTCGATGACGGAGACGCGCCTGGAGCGGCTGGACCAGAAGGTCCTCGAGGGCTGACCGGCAGTACACTCGAACTCGTGGTCGGCAGAATCCCGGAGCGTGACATCGCGGCGATCCGCGACCGTGCGCGCATCGAGGACGTCGTCGGCGAGTACGTGGCGCTGCGGCCCGCCGGCGTGGGGTCGATGAAGGGCCTGTGCCCGTTCCACGACGAGAAGACCCCCAGCTTCCACGTGCGCCCCACGCAGGGCTTCTTCCACTGCTTCGGCTGCGGCGAGGGCGGCGACGTCATCTCCTTCCTGCAGAAGATCGAGCACGTGCCCTTCGTGGAGGCGGTCGAGCAGCTCGCCGACAAGGTGGGCATCCAGATCTCCTACGAGGGCGGCGGCCCCGGCCCGAAGCAGGACCGCGGCACCCGCATGCGGCTCGTCGCCGCCAACGCCGCCGCACAGAAGTTCTACGCCGAGCAGTTGCGCACGCCCGAGGCCGAGATCGCCCGCACGTACCTCACGGACCGCGAGTTCACCGAGGAGGACGCCGCGTTCTACGGGTGCGGCTACGCCCCGTCGGGGTGGGACACGATGACGAAGGCCCTGCTGCGCCAGGGCTTCGACGTCAAGGAGCTCGAGGCGGCGGGCCTGTCGAAGCAGGGCCAGCGCGGGCCGATCGACCGGTTCCACCGGCGGCTGCTGTGGCCCATCAAGAATCTCGGCGGCGACGTCATCGGTTTCGGCGCGCGCAAGCTGTTCGACGACGACAACCTCGGCAAGTACATGAACACGCCCGAGACCATGCTCTACAAGAAGTCGCAGGTGCTCTTCGGTCTCGACCACGCGAAGAAGCACATCGCCAAGGGGCACCAGGTGGTGGTCGTCGAGGGCTACACCGACGTCATGGCCATGCACGCCGCGGGCGTGGAGACCGCCGTCGCGTCCTGCGGTACCGCCTTCGGGGAGGAGCACGTCTCGCTGGTGCGGCGGCTCATGATGGACGACAGTTACTTCCGCGGCGAGGTCATCTACACCTTCGACGGCGACGAGGCCGGCCGCGCCGCCGCGATGAAGGCCTTCGACGGCGATCAGAAGATCGCCGGTCAGACCTTCGTGGCCGTCGCGCCCGACGGGATGGACCCCTGCGAGCTGCGGCAGAAGCACGGCGACGAGGCCGTACGCGACCTCATCGCCCAGCGCGTCCCCATGTTCGAGTTCGCGGTGAAGACGCTGATCACCGAGTTCGACCTCGATACCGCGGAGGGGCGCGTACACGCCCTGCGCCGCTCGGTGCCCGTGGTGGCCCGGATCAAGGACATGGCGCTGCGGGACGAGTACGCGCGTCAGCTCGCGGGCTGGGTCGGCTGGGACGACGTCACGCAGGTGCTGCGCCGCGTGCGCGAGGAGTCCGCCCGCATCCGGCGCGGCGAGGGACGTCCCGGGCCGGGCGCCCCGGCACCGTCGACCAACCGGTTCCGCGAGCCCGCACCGGCCGCCCCGGTGCCGCAGGCGAAGCCGGCCGGCCCCCAGCGCCCCAACCCGGCCGACCCGGTGCTGTGGGTGCAGCGCGAGGTGCTCAAGGCGGCGCTGCAGGTTCCGTCGCTGGCGGGCATGGTCTTCGACGCGCTCTCCGACGACATGTTCACCGACCCCGCGTACCGCCAGGTGCGGCTGGCCATCGAGGCCGCGGGCGGCATCGCGGCCGGCCTCGGCGGGCCGGAGTGGGTGGACACGGTCGTGCGGCACGTCGACGGTCCCGTGCTGGAGCCACTGGTCACCGAGCTCGCGGTGGAGCCGATGCAGGTGGCGGGCGATCCGTCGCCGCGGTACGTCGAGTCCGTGATGGCGCGGCTGCAGGAGGTCTGGGTCGGCGGGCAGGTGGCCGACCTGAAGTCGAAGCTGCGCCGCATGTCGCCCAATTCCGACGGTGACTACAACCGCCTGTTCGGCGACCTCGTGGCGCTCGAGAGCTACCGGCAGAGCCTGCTCAAGATGGCCGTCGGCGACTCGGCCTTCTAGTCCAGGTCGGTCTTGGGGGAGTAGATCACCGTCTGCGCGTCGATCTCGCGCATGGTGCGCATCTTGGGATCGGGGTTGAGCTGCTCGGCGAGTTTGCGGCGCCCGATCTCCACGGCCTTCTTCGTCGCCGGGCTGGTGGCGATCGCCTTCGCGGTGCGGTTGATCTGCTCGTACCGGCGGCGTCCGGCCTTGGTGCCCAGCACGTAGCCGGCACCTGCGGCGATAACCAGTCGCATCATGCCGCCACTGTACCGGCCGCGGCCCCGCTCCGGCGGGCGGTCCCCGGCCGATAGGCTCGATCCATGAGCTCGTACCCGCCCGCCCAGACCGTCGCCGAGTTCGAGGCCGGCATAGCCGAGGTGATGCGCCGCATCGACGCCGCAGCGGACCGGGCGGGTCGGTCACCGTCGGACGTGCGGCTGCTCCCCGTCAGCAAGACAGTGCCGCAGGAGCGGCTGCGGCTCGCCGTCGCCGCCGGGTGCCGGGAGCTGGGGGAGAACAAGCCGCAGGAGGCCAAGCGCAAGAGCGCCGAGATGGCGGACCTGGACGTCTCGTGGGCCGTGATCGGGCATCTGCAGACCAACAAGGCCAAGGACGTCGCCGCCGTCGCCGCCGAGTTCCAGGCCCTCGACAGCGTGCGCGTCGCGGAGGCGCTCGACCGTCGGCTGCAGGCCCTCGGCCGCGGCCTCGACGTCTACGTGCAGGTCAACACGTCGGACGAGGAGCAGAAGTACGGGCTGCCGCCCGCGGAGGTGCCGGCCTTCCTCGCGGAACTGCCCGCCTTCGCGTCGCTGCGGTTGCGCGGCTTCATGACGCTCGCGGAGTTCTCGTCCGACGAGGAGCGGGTGCGCGCCTGCTTCCGCCGGTTGCGGGACGTCCGGGACCGGGCCGTGCAGGACTGGCCCGAGGCGGTCGAGCTGTCGATGGGCATGTCGGGCGACTACGAGATCGCGGTCGAGGAGGGCTCGACCTGCGTGCGGGTGGGCCAGGCGATCTTCGGCTCTCGGGCGTTGCCCGACAGCCATTACTGGCCCGAGGGACAGTAATCTTCCCTTCGTGCTGACCGATGACGAGGACCGCCAGTTCACCGTCGCCGACATCGCCGAGCTCCTGGCGGTCGTCGTTGCGTTGGGGCTGCTCTTCTGGCTGCTCGAGCCGCTCAACCCCTGGCTGAAGTACCCGGCGATCCTGTTCGGCTCCGTGGCCGTGCTCGCGGTGTGGCGGGGTTTGCGCAGGGTGATCGAGAAGCGCTCCGGCGGACGCGCCGCGAAGCTGGAGCCCCTGCAGATCGTCGAGACCGCGCCCGGGATGCGCTCGCTGATCCTCGTCGCCGGCGGCACCCCGTCCGACGATGCCGTCGTCGCGCTCGGGCACGAGCCGAACGGCTACTTCTGGCAGGGGATCGCCGAGCGGATCCTGCCCGAGCGGATACTCGCGGTGATCGACTTCGACAGCGAGGCGGGCATGTTCGCCGCGCGGAGCAGCGACGCCGAGACCCTGGTGGTGGCCGGGTGGGCGATGGCATCGGTGGTCAACGACCCCGCGCGGCTGCGCGAGGTGGTCGCGGGGGCGGAGGCCGACGGGTTCGTCTTCGACGACTGAACCCCGGCGGCGTCGCGGCCCGGCACAATGGCTGGGTCCAGCGGTTGCAGACAGTGATCGGAGCCCATCGTGCTCGGCCTCGTGCGCTCGTGTACCTCGCACCTCGATCCCGAGGTCCGTGGGCGGTGGCGCGCCCACCTGTGCGGGCTGTGCCTGACGCTGCGCGACACCGCCGGGCAGCCGGCGCGGGCCTGCACCAACACCGATGCCGCGCTGCTCTCGGCGCTTGTCGAGGCGCAACAGCCGCGGCCCGCCGCGACCCGTACCGCGGGCCCGTGCGCGCTGCGCGGCATGCGGCGCGCCGAGGTGATAGCGCCGGCCGAGTTGAGCGTCAGGCTCGGTGCCACAGCAGCGCTGACCCTCGCGGCCGCGAAGGTCGGTGACCGTGTCGCCGAGCGCGAGGCGGGCCTCTGCGGCGCCGGGGCCGCGGCGCGCGGCACCGTCGGGCTGCTGCGGAGGACCGAACGACGACTCGGGCGCGGGGCCCGGGCCGACGGTGCCGTCGCCGCGGCGGCGCGCGTGCCCGACGCGCTCGCCGGGCTCGCCGAGCAGGCGCGGATCGAGTCCCGCGCCGCCGATCTCGCCGAGGTGACCGGGCCGACGGCATCGGCGGTGGGGGACATGTTCGCGGCATCGGCCGTGCTCGCGGGGCGGCCGGAGAACGAGGAGGCGCTGCGGGAGACGGGCCGCGCGTACGGAGAATTCGCACACCTCGCGGACGCGCTCGAGGACCTGCCGCGCGACCGAGCGCGGGGCGACTACAACCCGCTCGACGCCACCGGAACGTCCGTGGCCGCGGCCGTCGCGCGTCTGGAGGCGTTGCGCGCCATCGTGATCGACCGGCTCGGCCGGATCGAGATGCGGGACGACCGGCTCGTCCGCCCGCTCCTGCTGACCGCGATGGCGACCGTCCTGGTCGCGAACGGCGTCTCGTTGGAGAAGAAGGGGCCATCGGGCCGTCGACGGAAGACGCGGAAGGACGCCGCGAAGAAGCGTCGCGACGACGGCTGGTGCGACGGAGGCGATTGCGGCGACTGCTGCTGCGGCGACGGCTGCTGTGACTGCTCCTGAGACGACACCGCCCCGGTGGAAGCGGGTGCTTCCACCGGGGCGGTGACGGGTTCGGGTTCTAGGCCTCGACGCGGACGTCGGCGCGGGCCGGGATCACCACGGGGTGCACGCCGGACATGCGCTCGAGCACGCGGACCACCTGGCAGGAGTAGCCGTACTCGTTGTCGTACCAGACGTAGAGCACGAGGTCCTTGCCGTCGGCGATGGTCGCGAGACCGTCGACGATGCCGGCGCGGTGCGAGCCCACGAAGTCGGTGGAGACGACCTCGGGCGACTCGATGTAGTCGATCTGCTGGCGCAGCTTCGAGTGCAGCGAGACGCGGCGGAGGTAGTCGTTCACCTCGTCCTTGGAGGTCGGCTTCTCGAGGGTGATGTTGAGGATCGCCAGCGAGACGTCGGGGGTGGGGACGCGGATGGACGAGCCGGTGAGCTTGCCCTCGAGCTGCGGCAGCGCCTTCGAGACGGCCTTCGCGGCGCCGGTCTCGGTGATCACCATGTTCAGCACCGCCGAGCGGCCGCGGCGGTCGCCCTTGTGGAGGTTGTCGATCAGGTTCTGATCGTTGGTGAACGAGTGCACGGTCTCGACGTGGCCGCGCTGGATGCCGTAGGCCTCGTCCAGCGCCGCGAGCACCGGGGTGATCGCGTTCGTGGTGCACGACGCGGCGGAGAGGATGCTGTCGGCGTCCTCGATCGTGCTGTCGTTGATGCCGTGCACGATGTTCTTCAGCGGCGCCTTGCCGGGCGCGGTGAGCAGCACGCGCGCGGCGCCCTTGCTCTTGAGGTGCAGGCCGAGGCCCTCCTCGTCGCGCCACTTGCCCGTGTTGTCGACGATGAGCGCGTCCTTGATGCCGTACGCGGTGTAGTCGATGGTCGACGGGTCGTCCGAGTAGATGACCTGGATGCGGGTGCCGTTGGCGATGATCACGTCGTTCTCGGCGTCGATCGACACCGAGCCGGCGAAGGGGCCGTGCACCGAGTCGCGGGCCAGCAGGCTGGCACGCTTCTCGAGGTCGTTCTTGACGCTCCGGCGCACGACGATCGCGCGCAGGCGCAGGCCGTGGCCGTTGCCGGCGTGGCTGATGAGGATGCGGGCCAGCAGGCGGCCGATGCGGCCGAAGCCGTACAGCACGACGTCGGCGCCGTCACCGTCGGAGACCGGGACGTTGCGCTTGGCGATCTCGGCGCGCAGCAACTCCTGCACGGCCTCGTCGGACTCGAGGTCCGCGGCGAGGATCGCGAGGCGCGCGATGTCGATCGACGCGGGCTCGGGCGCGATCTCCAGCAGGCCGCGCAGCACCTTCTCCGTCTGCGACAGCGTGAGGGCCTGGTGGCCCAGCTCCTCGGCGCGCTCGTGCGCCGAGATCACCGCGGAGGTGGAGAGGTTGATCAGGCGGTGCCCGTGGATCGACGACACCACGCCGTGCTGGCGGTACAGCCGGCCGATGATGGGGATCAGGCGTTCCGCCTGCTCCTCACGGGCGACCCAGGCGTCGCGGTGGCTGTCGTACGCGCCGCGATGCCCATCGGCAGTCGCGGAGTTCGACGGGGACTCGGGCTCCAGCTGTTGCGTCACGCCCATCATTATGCAATGCGCTGACCCGGCGGTGGGCCACCGGGGCGACGGTGAGTGAGGGCAACGACTCCCTCCTGAAAGGCCTGCTCACGGTGGTCTGGGTCAGTCCGGCGTCCGGAGCTTCCGCTCGATCCGGTCGACAACCTCCGACGCCGTCGTGCTCGTGGTGTCGATCTCGGCATCGTGGGCGCGCGACCGCCGGAGGCGCGCCGCTTCCCTCCGGGCGTGGTCCGCGATCGCCCGCTGCCGTTCCGGCGTCGCGCCGAGGAGGGTGTCGCCCGGCAGGCGCCCGGTGCTCTCCACCGAGCGCAGGGCGATCCGGGCGGAGAGCGCGTCGTCGGAGGCGTCGAGGAGGACGCGGTTCGGCGACTCCCCGCCGTGTGCCTCCGCGACCAGGTCGGCGTCGCGGGTCACGACGATGAGGTCGTCCGCTCCCGCGTGCTCGTAGCCGCGAGTCACCGCGGCGTACGCGGCTGCATGGACGCCGCGGTCGTATCCCGGGGCATGGAAGCCGAGCTGCTCGACGTCGATGTACGCGGTCGCCCGCCCCGCGGCCCACCGGCGCCGGACCAGCTCCCAGCCCACGGTGGACTTGCCGACGGCGGTCGCGCCGTGGATCACCGTGGTCGGAAGGGGAGCGGCGGATACCGACCGCGCGTGTGACCATCGGCCGGGCCTGGTCGACGTGTGACGCGCGACCAGCTCGCGCGCGACCTCGTCGACGTCGCGCGACGTGGTGTCGACGGTGTCCGCCGGGCCGCGGTCGAGGTGCCGGGCGAGCTCCTCGAGGTCCGCGAGGGCGTCGGGCCCCGAACCGCGATCCAGGAAGCGCCGCCGCAGCTCGGGCCAGTCGCAGCGGAGCCGGACATGGGTGAGGTCGATCGTCGTGGCGCCAGGGCCGAGGCGGGGCTCGCCCAGATCGGGGTCGACGACGCCCGAGATCACCATCTGCCGGAGTCCGTGCGCGCCGAGGGTGTCGATCAGCCGGCGGGCGTTCTCCGCCTTCACGACGTGCGGTGCCGCCCCCGCGAGACGGTCGAACGGTCCGAGCAGGCCGAGCTGATCGATGTCGACGTAGCCGGCGTTCGCGCCCGCCGCGGTGAGGAGTTGGAACACCCGCCATCCGGTGGTGGTCTTGCCCGCGCCGGGCGCACCGCTGATCCACAGGGCGGAGATGGTCACGGTTGCCACCGTATCCATGGGGACAAGCGGTTTTCCGCGGCGATCACCTGGGCAGACGGGGCCCCGGGCACGGTGGTGGGGCAGGTGGGGCTCGAACCCACGACCAGCGGATTATGAGTCCGCGGCTCTAACCGACTGAGCTACTGCCCCTCGCCGGCCGTCCGCTGTTCGCGCGAGGAGTTCCTCGCGGATAACAAGCCCTGACCAGCGCGAATACAGTAGCACCCGGTGTGTCTGACGGCCGCATCGACCCGCGGCCGACGATTGCAGCCGCAGGAGATCGTCAATCATCGGTGTTACGATTGATGCAATTGTGGTTCAATGCTCTTCGATGGGCGGAAGTGGCTGGAGTGATCCAGTGGCCTCCGATGATGCTTCAAGACAGCGAGCACCCCGAGGAGTCCGCCATGACCAGACGAAGCTGGTCCTTCCGTATGACGATCGCCGCCGTTGTCGCGGCACTGACCACGACCTGCCTGGCCGCCGCGGTGAACGCGGATACGACCGTCGGGCCCTCCGGGATGACGGTCACGCCGTCGAGCGCCGGAGGTCAGGTCTCCGATTGGCGCGCCGGCACCGTCGTGAAGCTCTGGAGCAACGGCGCGGTGTCGATCCCCGTCGTCACGGCGAACGCCGGGGGGAAGCTGGAGATCCGCGCGCGCGGTGAGATATGCCGCGGTGCGCCGGTGATGGCGGTCAAGCGCGGTGGCGCCACACTCGCCACGGTCACCTTGGGATCCGGCTGGAGCACCTACTCCGTCGGGCTCGGAGCGCAGGCGGGTTCGAGCCCCGTCACGCTCGAGTTCACCAATGACTACCGGTGGTGGTTCTGCGACCGGAACCTCTACGTCGCGAGTGTGGCTGTCCGCGATGGCGCGATGACACCTACTCCGACGCCGACCCCCACCACCACGGTCCCGACGACCACGGTCCCGACGACCACGGTCCCGACGACCACGGTCCCGACGACCACGGTGCCCACGACCACTGTCCCGACGACCACGGTGCCCACGACCACGGTGCCCACAACGACCGTGCCGACGACCACGGTGCCGACGACTACCGCGACCGCCACGCAAACGGGCGGTCCGGATCCGTCGACCGGCTGCCCGGTGAACATGTACCAGGCCCGCTACTTCAACAACACCACCGCGACGGGCAACCCGGTTGCGGTGCAATGTGAGAACGCGCCGGGAGGAACCTTCTTCGGCGTCCCCTTGTCGGGCGTCAATCAGGACAACTTCTCAGTCGACTACAACGGCGTCATCGACGTCCCGGCGACGGGGGAGTACTTCGTTTCGACGTCCCTGGGCAATGTCACTGCCAAGGTCTGGATCGACGATGCTCTCGCGCTGGAGAAGCCGTCCACGTATTGGGGCACCACCAACGTGCAACGGACGATGCAGAAGGGTCGGCACAAGGTGCGCCTGACCTATGCCAACGCGTCCGGGATCGCGCACGTCGGTTTCGCCATCCCGCGCGCGACGCCGGGAGTCCCCTCGAACAACGGCAACTACTTCTCCGCCGATTCGTTCTGGAACCAGCCGGTTCCCGTGGACGCGAAGGTCGACCCTCGCAGCGCTGGATGGATATCAGCACTGGACGCGCGAAGCAACGGAGCTTGGGTGAACACCAGCGAGTGGACGACCACGGTGTACAACGCTCCGCCCGGTACGCCCACCATCGACGTGCGCGTGACCAACACCAACCGTCTGCTGACCATCCCCTACCTGCCGACCTATCGGCCGACGAACGACGCGGATCACCACATGGCGGTGATCGACGATGCATCGGGGTGCCTGTACGAGTTCCAGGGCTTCAATTCCTCGGACCGCTCGGCGGCCGCGTCGGCGTCGTATCGGGCCTACACGGGTTCCGGCGGTCACGACCCCGCACCGGGGCATGCAGGCGGCGAGTTCTCCTACCTCGCAGGGTTGATCACCCCGCAGGATGTCGAATCCGGCGTGATCGATCACGCTCTGCGCTACGCCATGCCCGGCAATTCACCCAATTACGTGTACCCCGGCACCAGGTCCGACGGCACCACACTCGGTGGTGTGCCGGAGGGGACTCGGCTCCAGCTCGATCCGAACCTGGATCTCTCGCGGTTCGGCCTCTCTCCTTTCCAACTGATGCTGGCACGTGCCCTGCAGGTCTACGGCGGATTCAACGCAGACCATGCGGACCTGTTCGTGTTCTACGCCCGCAGCACCAATGACGGTTCGAGCTACGCGCAGCCGATCCAGCAATTGCCGGATGCGCTGCTTCAGCACCTGAGGTTCCTCGCGCCCTCGATCTCGTCGACGGACATCTATCTCGACCGCTCCGACGATCCGGGCTGCAACCAGCAGCGGTGAGACCCGGGGGGATACGGCGCGTCGTGCGCCAATTCCTCCCGCGACGCGAGAACGGCGCCTAACGTGTGGCTCAGGTCACTCGAATCGGACGATGGGGGCGCGGAGTGCTCGATCACTACGACGTACGCGGCGGCGAGTTCAACCTCGGGATCCGCCCACCGGCGGGACGGCGGGCGGGCCTGGGTGTGTGGCGCGTGATCAAGGCGGTCCTCAATTCCGCCGCCGAACTCGACGTCTACGTGTGCGCGGCGCGACACGGCGCTCACGGCGGGGGCTGGGCACCGTCGTAACCCCGCGTACGCAGGGCTAGTCTCGGTCGCATGGCCGACGACGCACGCCAGCTGCCCGACCGCACCACGGACGCCGCCGAACCTCGCACGGGGCGGAAGTTGCTGGCCAGGGGCGCGGAGGCCGCCCACCGTGCGAACCGCAGTGCGGCGATGACGGGACTCGTGCGCGCCGCCCGGGAGAACCTGCCCGGCGGCCCCAAGAAGGACCTGTTCCAGCCGGACGCCGAGTCGACGGAGCGGCTCGCGAGCCTCCTGGATCGCATCGTCGGCGACGAGCCGACGGTGACGCGCGAACTCGGCAACCTGGCGACCGCGACGTGGCAGGCCGTGATCAGCCGCCGCGACCGCGACTACCTCCCGCCCAAGCCCATCACCATCCTCTTCACCGATCTCGTCGCGTTCTCCACGTGGGCGCTGGACCGCACGGATGACGAGATCGTGCGGCTGCTGCACGCCGTCAACCGGACCACTGCGGAGATCGTCGCCCGCCACGGCGGCGTCGTGGTCAAGACCATGGGCGACGGTGCCCTGGTCGCCTTCGACGGCGACACCGCGATCGAGGCGGCGAGCGAGGTGATCGAGGCGGTCGGTGCGATCGACGTGGCCGAGGGATACCGGCCCACGCTGCGCGCCGGCCTGCACACGGGAACGCCGCGGCGGGTCAAGGGCGACCTTATCGGCGTCGACGTGAACATCGCGGCGCGGGTCGCGGAGGCGGCGAACGGCGGAGAGGTGCTGGCCTCGGAGACGGTCTTCTCGATCGCCGACAAGGAGCGCTACCAGGTACGGCCGCGCCGGTTCAAGGCCAAGGGCGCGCCGCAGAAGCTACAGGTCTTCTCTGTGCGTCCCCTGTACTGAACCTCCGGGATTTCCCTGAACTTCTCGAAATACCCGTCTCGGGCTGTAACGAACCGTGGCATGGTCCCTATAGAGGGTGTGACTTGAGTCCTAGAGTCCAGCGGCGGCCTTTCGTGCCCCGTCTCCATTTTCCAAGGATGGGAACCAGATGAATACGAAGAAGATCGGAGCCGCGTCGTTCGCCGTCGTGGCCGCCGCGGGCCTCCTTGCCGGTTGTGGCAAGTCGACCGAGGGTGACAGCCCCGTCGCCTTCTCGCCCGTGACCGGCGACCAGTTCACCGCGAACCCGGGCGCGTTCCAGACCGACGGCGTCGCCGTGCCGCCGAAGGAAGTGACGATGGTGGGTAACACCGTCGCCGCGCAGGCCGTCGCCAACTCCGGCCTGCCGCAGGGCACCATCACCTCCACCTCGAACAACACCACCGTGTACTACCCGCCGGCCCCGTCGATCCCCGGCCTGCGTCCCGCGCCGCAGCCGGCGCCGCCCGCGCCGATGGTGCGCCCGGCCAACTACAAGCCGTGGAACTACACCCCGCAGGAGATCGCGGTCTACCAGCAGATCTGCGAGACCGGCACGTGGAACAACTACCGCGCCGGCATCGAGGTCCAGACTCAGACGTGCTACACGCTCTACGGCCGCCAGCTCGGCGTCAAGCCGTGGCACCCGGGCCAGCCGCGTCCGTGGCAGCGCCCCGAGTACCCGAAGCCGTGGTTCTCGGCCGAGTTCAAGGTCGACGTGCCGGTCTTCTGGGTCTACCCCAAGAACTGGACGCAGCCGCGGCCGCAGCCGATCATCTCGGTGTCGATCGGCCTGAACCTGGGCAACAACCCGTACCGCCGCGTCAACCCGGCCTGGGACCAGCCGTACTACCCGGTCTGGGCCGTCACGCCCGGCCGCGTGATCGACGTCCGTGACCAGGCTCGCGTCGTCGCGCCGATCTACACGACGACGACCACCACGACGACCACGACCACCACCACGACGGCGCCCGTCTTCCCGGGCACGGTGCTCGCGCCGCTGCCGACCTCGGCCAAGGTCGAGGCCGTCACCGCGCTGCCCGGCGCCAAGGTGACCGGCAACGTCAACCTCGATGCGAACGTGACCGTTCCGACCGCCGCCGCGCTCAAGGGCGCGACGATCCAGGCCGGCACCACGGCGTCGCTGAACGAGGCCATCGGGACGTCGGTCGAGGCGACCGTCGCGAAGCCCAGCTCGGACAACGGCAACCGCGTCTCGGTCGGCGGCAACGTCGGCGCGACCGTCTCCGGCGGTGCCGGCGCGGGCGCGACCGTGACCGGCGGCGCCGGTGCGGGCAACGGCACCGTCACCGGTGGTGCGGGTGCCGGCGCGGGTGCCACGGTGCCCGGCGGCGGCGCGACGGTGTCCGGTGGTGCGGGTGCGACCGTGACCGGCGGCGCCGGCGCGGCCACCACCACGACCACCAAGCCTGCTGAGCGCCCGGCGCCGACGCAGACGCAGACGCAGCAGCCGACGCAGACGCAGACGCAGACCCAGGAGCCCACGCAGACGCAGACGCAGCAGCCGACGCAGGCGCAGCCGACGACCACCACGCCTGCCGCGACCCCGCAGGCCGCCACCCGGACGCAGACCCAGGCGCCGACGGCCACCAAGCCGGCGACCGCCCCCACCTGCACCCCGGCTCAGGTCGAGGCGGGTACTTGCACCACCACCGGTAACTGATCGCCGACGCCCTCGGGGAGACCTCCGGCAGGCCCTCTGACCTGCCGATTGGTCTCCCCGAGTGCGTATGCGCTAGAGTCTCTTCTCGGTCAAAGTTCAATCCCCCATAGCTCAATTGGCAGAGCATTCGACTGTTAATCGAAGGGTTACTGGTTCGAGTCCAGTTGGGGGAGCAAGTGAAACCGCCTCTTCGGAGGCGGTTTTCTGCTTTCCGCGGAGGCTACCCCCGGGTGGCGCTCAGGTGGCGGCGCGCGAGCCCAACGCCTCGTAGCCGGCCGCGGCGACCAAGGCGGCCAACAGGGCCACGTCGACCTGCCGGACGCGCCGCAGCTGGGGGCTGAGGGTGTCGGACGGGCCCGCGAGCGCCAGGAACGAGCACACGGATACCGCTCCCGCGGCGAGCGCCGGCCGCCGGTACCGCTCGTCCGCCGCGCCGGCGAGGAGAGCGGTGCCCAGGAGGCCGAAGAAGGTCGCGCGGTGCCGCAGGAGGAGCTCCGTATCGGCATCCGGGACCGTCACCCCGTAGGCGCGCTCGAGCCGATCCCGGGAGAGGACCGCGGTGGCCGGGAGCAGGTGCGCCACGCCCACCGATGCGAGCAGGGCACGGGCGATTCGGTTCGTGGTCACGGGTGGGTCCTCCGGTGGTCGTGTGGTGGTGCTTCTAGCATCGGGGAATGAGCACCGTCGCGCTTCCGGAAACGTGCGCAGCCCCGGGCGTGCTGTGGGTCTCGCCCGCGACGGCGCTGTACCTGGGGCCGTCGCTCGGTCTCGCGGCCCATTCGACCTCCGTGCACTGCCTCGTCGTCGGGGTCGACGGTCCGCTCGAGGTGCGGGTGGGTGCCGACGCGGTCTCGGCGCGCAGTGTCCTCGTGCCGCCCCGGACCGTCCACCGCGTCGTCGCCGAGCCCGGCACTCGGATCCTGTTCTGCTACAACGACGCGAACTCCGTCCGGGCACAGGAGCTGAGTGCGCTCATGACGGAACCAGGGCTGCTCGCGACCCGGCACCGCGACGAGCCGGCCCTGCTGCGCCTGTGCGGGCGGGCGGCACCGTCGGGCGCGGAGCTCGGCGAGGCGGCGTTCGGCACGGCCACGCCGCCGGAGCCGCGGATCCGCCGCACCATGGAACGGGTGCGCGCGGACCCGGCCGGGTGCACGGCGACGACTCTGGCGCAGGCCGAGCACCTCTCCACGCCGTACTTCCTCCGCGTCTTCGGGAGGGAGACCGGAACGAGCTTCCGCCGGTACCGGCTGTGGGCGCGGATGCTGCGCGCCGCCGAGTCCATCGCCGCGGGAGCCGACCTGACGCGAGCCGCGGCGGACGCGGGCTTCGCCTCGCCGTCGCACTTCAGCGATGCCTTCCTCGCGATGTTCGGACTCAGCGCTACGGCTCTGCTCGGCACCGGCGCGCGGCTCGTCGCCGGCGGAACGCCGGGGGAGTGGTCGGGGAAATCGGTTGGGTCGGCGCGGACCGCGGCGCGATACTGAGTGCATGGCGACCCAGTACGAGCAGATCACCGAGCGGCTGCAACAGTTCATCGAAGGGCAGCAGATGTTCTTCGTGGGCACCGCGGCACCGGACGGACGGGTCAACGTCTCCCCGAAGGGCCTCGACTCCCTGCGCGTCCTGGGCCCGAACCGTGTGGCGTGGCTCAACGGGACGGGCAGCGGTAACGAGACCGCCGCGCACCTCTTGCGGAATCCGCGGATCACGGTGATGTTCTGCGCCTTCGAGGGCAAGCCGCTCATCCTGCGCCTCTACGGCACGGCGCGGGCCGTCCACGACGGTGACGCCGACTGGAACGACTTGACCGGGCTGTTCCCGCCGATGCTCGGTGCCCGCAACGTCTTCGACGTCACCGTCGACCTCGTGCAGACGTCCTGCGGCTTCGGCGTGCCGCTCTACGAGTACGAGGGGCAGCGCACGCTCATGGACTCGTGGGCCGCGAACAAGGGCGACGAGGGCATCGAGCGCTACCACCGCGAGCGCAACACCCACAGCATCGACGGCTTCCCGACGGGGATCCCCGTGCGGTAGAACGACCACCGACCCGGAGGGGCGGCCGGGCCGGTGATCGTGTCCGCGGGTTACGCGGCCTTGTCCGCGCCGGTGTCGGTGCTGCCGGCGTCCGTGGTGCCCGAGTCCGTGCTCGTCGCCGTCTCGGTGGCCGACGGTGCCGTCTCCGCCGGGGTCGTCGCTTCCGCAGCCTCGGGGGAGGTCGTGGGCTCCTCGGCCGGTGCCTCCGCCGCTGGGGTTTCGACGGTCGGCGTCTCAGTGGTCGGCGTCTCGGCCGGAGGTGTGGGATCCGGTGTTTGCGTGGGCGTGTCGATCACGGGCGCGGGTGCGGGTGTGACCGGCGGCGCGGTCGTGCCGGAACCCGCGTCCGGGGTGTCGGTGGACGCCGGCCGGCCCGTGTCCGCGGTCGACTGCACCTCCTCGACTCCGGTGTCCCGCGCGAGGAGCGTCGACACCAGCGTGCCGCCGTTCTCCGCGCGGTGGGCGCCGGTCTGCGTGGCCGCCGCGTTCGTGTCCGCGGCGGACTGCGCCGGGGCACCGGGCAGGTTCGCGCTCTGCTCGGACAGCGTCTTCGACAGGTCCAGCAGCTGCGACGCCGAGCCGTTGATGAACGGGCCGTACTGGCTGGTCGCGAAGTCCGACAGCGGCTTGAGTGTGACCGCCGAGATCGCCTGGTACACCGGGCCGAACGCCGTCATGACGGGTTTGACGAAGGCGTCGATGCCGAGCAGCTGCGTCAGCGAGCTGACGCCCAGAGGCGACGTGACACCGGTGATGATCTGGCTCAGCGGGTCGGTGGGAAGGATGTTCGGCGGGATCAGGCCCGCGCTGGAGTTGGGGCCGGTCTGGCTCCCGACCTGGAGCAGGTTGTCCGAGAACAGCTTGATGCCGAAGAGCGACGGCGACGTGAGGCCCGCGCCCTCCACGCCGAAGTTGAAGCCGCCCAGGCCGTAGAGGATCGGCAGGGGGACGCCCAGCGGGTTCTGCAGCAACAGCAGGTTCTGGCCGTTGTTGACGTTGATCCCGTTGGTGCCGACGTAGTTCCCGGTGGTCACGTTGATGTTGGTGAAGCCGACCGGCAGGATCGTGTTGACGTTCGTCATCGTCAGGCCGATGGGGGAGTAGACGCCGTTCTGCGTCGGCAGCAGCACGGAGCCGCTGAGCACACCTGCCTTCGCGAGGCCGAGCGGGAGCTCCACGCCGGCCGCACCGATCGGCACCGACACCACGGTCTCCGAGCCACCGAGCCATCCCGGGATCTTCAGCGCCGCAGTGGGCGCCGCACCCCAGAAGCCCGCCTTCGCGCCCAGCGGGAAGGTGTAGGTGCCGTCGGCCTGCGGCAGCCACACGGTCCCCGTGGGGAGGCTGCCTTCGGGGAGGATCTCCAGCGGCCCGAGGGGGATGTCGGGCAGGCCCGGAATGGGGTTGGGGAGGATGAACTTCTTGATCGCCAGCCCACTCGGGGTCTGGACGAAGGTGTTGAGGACGTTCGTGGTCCCGCTCAGTTGCAGCAGCTTCCAGGCGTAGGAGCTGGTGTACTTGCTCTGCGTAGCGGTGAGGCCGTCCACGATTTCGCTGAGCGCGGGCAGGGCACTGATGTAGGGCCCGATCACTGGCAGACCGAGCGCACCGTCGAGCACCGTCGCGGCGCCGTTGAGGAGCGTGCCGCCCGGCATCGACGTGGGCAGGATCTTCGACAGGTCGAGCTGCGAGCCACCGGGGAGCACGACGTTCGGCACGACACCGGGCACACCGGTCGGCAGGTTCAGCCCCGCGATGTTGCGCAGGACGGCCGGCAGGCTCGAGATCTTGGTGACGTCGACCTTGGTGTACGACGAGCCGAAGGTGGGGAGGATGCCGCCGGTCGGCGATGCGATCGGATTCCACACGGAGCCGACGCTGTTGGTGACGTTGTTCGAGGCGTTGAGGAAGTTGTCGAGCGCGTGCGAGTAGTCGCTGATCGCCTTGCTGTAGTCGGGCGCGGCTGCCTGCGCCGGGGCGCTCATCAGGCCGACGGCCGCGGTGGCGCCGACGGCCGTCGCGGCGACTGCCGTGCGCTTGGCGGCCAGCTTGGAGGCCTTACGATGCTTCGCACTCATGGTGGGACGTTCCTCTCGGACGAAATGCAGATGCCGCAATCGCGCATCCACGGTGAGAATAGGAGTGTTGAAGCCTGAAAAACTTCCTTTGCGCTACAGCAAATATCCGGAGTTCTACGCCACCGATTCGTCGCTTTGCTATTGACCGAATCTAAGGTCCTCGGCGGCGTCGCGATAGGGTCTGGGGGAGCGATCGAAGGGATTCGGATGAGCCTGGCGGAACTGTCGGAATGGCCGGTTGGAACGGCCGCCGGTGCGCTTCTGCGCACGGACGGGTCTGGCATCGTGGAGACCCATGGGGACTTGGATCGGCAATACGAACTGGCTTCCGTCACCAAGCTTCTCGTGGCCTACGGCGTCCTTGTCGCGATCGAGGAGGAGGCGATCGCCCTCCGGCAGCCGGCCGGACCGGAGGGGAGCACCGTCGAGCACCTGCTGGCGCACGCGTCCGGCGTCGCGTTCGATTCCCCCGACGTCATGGCACCGCCCGAGACGCAGCGCATCTACAGCTCGTACGGATACGAGCTCCTTGCCGATCTGATCGAGAAGGATACTGGAATCGCATTTCCCGAGTACCTCGGCGAGGCCGTTTTCGCGCCGCTGGGAATGCGCGACACGGCGCTCGTCGGCCCGGCCGGGCACGGCGCCCGGTCCACGGTCTCCGATCTCGTGCGCTTCGCAGGGGAGGTCGCCGCGCCCACCCTGCTCGATCCCGCCACCGTCGACGGGGCTCGTTCCGTCCACTTCCCGGGCCTCCCGGGGTTCGTGCCCGGCTACGGGAAGTTCGCGAACAACACCTGGGGGCTCGGCTTCGAGGTGAAGGGCGACAAGCGGGCGCACTGGACCGGGACGCGGAACTCGCCGCGCACCGTCGGACACTTCGGCCAGGCGGGCACGTACCTGTGGCTCGACCCGGACCTGGAGCTCGCCGCGGTCGTTCTCACCGACCGGCCCTTCGGTTCCTGGGCCAAGCCGCGGTGGTCCGAGTTCAACGATCGGCTGATTTCTCAGGAACTTCAAGGCGAGTAACTGGCGCAACACGCGCATCATGGTGCACAATGGCTTCATAACTACATCGATGTGATAAAGCGCGGCTGGTAGCTCCGCACGTTTCGACAGGTGGCTTGGGGAAGACGTCCTCGTCGAAACGAAGAAGGTGGCAACCATGCAGCAGCTGAGTCAGTTTGCAGAGGTGACGACGGGAGTCGTCTGGATTCACGCCGCACCTGCTGCACTGTGCCCGCACGTGGAGTGGGCACTGTCGAGGACCCTCGACGCCCGGGCCACCCTCAAGTGGTCCGCGCAGGAGGCCGTCCCCGGCATGCAGCGTGCCGTCGTCGACTGGGTTGGCCCGGTCGGCAGTGGCGCGCGGATGGCGAACACCCTCAGGGAGTGGAACTCCCTGAGGTTCGAGGTCACCGAGGACCCCTCCGAGGGGGTCGACGGTGAGCGGTTCTGCTACGCCCCGGGGCTGGGGCTGTGGCGCGGCACCATGAGCGCGTCCGGCGACACCCTGCTGGGCGAGGCGCAGCTGCGCTCGATGATGCTCGACCAGGGCCCCGAGGGACTGCAGACGTCCCTCGACTCGCTCCTGGGCACCGCCTGGGACGAGGCCCTCGAGCCCTTCCGCATGGGCGGCCAGGGCGCCGAGGTCACCTGGCTCTCCCAGGCCGTCGGCTGAGACCTGCCTGAAACCCGGCCCTGGCGGGCGAGCGCGGCGCTGCGGCGACGGCGCCCCGCCGGGACCGGGACATCAGGATTCCTCTCGCACGGAAAGTTGTCGGCCCGATCTGCCACCATCGGGACATGGCACTCTCCGCGTCCGAGAAACAGGAATTCCTCGCTCAACCCCACGTCGCCGCGTTCTCCGTCGCCGAGCCGGGCCGCGGCCCGCTCACCGTGCCGGTCTGGTACGCGTACGAGCCGGGCGGTAAGCCGTGGATCACGATCGGTCCCGGCTCCCGCAAGGCCACGGCGCTCGCCGCGACCGGGCGGTTCTCCCTGATGGTCGACACCGTCGAGCCCCGCACGATGTACGTGAGCGTGGAGGGCCCCGTCGCCGAGTCCCGCCCGTCCACCGACGACGAGGTCCGCGCGATGGCGGCGCGCTACCTCTCCGGCGCCGCGCTCGACGGCTACCTCGAGTTCGCGTTCGGGCAGCTGGGGGAGCACCTCACCGTGATCCTCGAGCCCGAGCACTGGCTGGGCGCCGACCTCACGATGTGATCGCCCGACGGTGCCGGGAACGCCGGCACCGCCAGGACGTCAGTACGTGACCCAGCGCGCCGTCGTGGGCGCGTTGGGGCAGGTGACCCGCACCCAGTACCACTTCCCGGTGGGCTGCGCGCCGGGCACGATCACCTCGCGAACCGCCTTGCCCGGCAGGGGGAACGGGATGGTGACGGTGTCGAACTGCCAGCCGGACGGACGCGAGTGGTAGGTGCACCACCCCGCGTCGCCGTACGTCTGATTGCGGACGATCACCCGGGCGCCGGCCCACGTGGCGACCGGATTGCTGAACGTCACGGTCGTCCAGGCGTTGGCGACGCCGGAACCGACGACGCCGGCGGCGGAGACGAGGGCGAGGGAGGCCGCAGTGGCGGCCGCGCGCTTGGCGGAGGTGTTCATGGGACGGTCCTTCTGATTCGGGGGAACTGCTTGCCGGATCAGAATGGCGGCGCGCCTTGGGCGTTGGCACGCGTAGCGGACTACTCGACCTGCGGGGGAAGCGCCGTGCGGACTACTCGCCCGGCGCCGTCGCCGAGACGCGAAACCGGCCGCCGGGGGTGTCCCCGACGACCGGCTTCTCGAAGGAAGTTCAGTACTTGCCGAACGCCAGCGCCACGTTGTGGCCGCCGAATCCGAAGGAGTTGTTCAGCGCGTAGGAGATGTCGCCCGTGCGGGCGGCACCGTGGACCACGTCCAGCTCGATCTCCGGATCCTGGTTCTCCAGGTTCAGGGTCGGCGGGATGACGCCGTCCCGGATCGAGAGCACCGTCAGCGCGGCTTCGAGCGCGCCCACGGCTCCGATGGAGTGGCCGAGCGCGCCCTTGGGCGCGTAGATCGCGGCGTCCGTGCCGACGACCGCGTTGATGGCCTTGGCCTCGGCGGTGTCGCCGATCGGCGTGGCCGTGGCGTGCGCGTTGATGAAGTCGATGTCGGAGCGGGACAGGCCCGCCGTCTCCATCGCCCGCTTCATCGCGCGAGCGGCGCCGCCGCCCTCCACGTCCGGCGAGACCATGTGGTAGCCGTCGGACGTGATGCCGGCACCGAGCAGCCGGGCGATCGGCTTCGCGCCGCGCGCCAGGGCGTGCTCCTCGGTCTCGATGATCATGAGCGCCTGCGCCTCGCCGAAGACGAACCCGTCGCGGTCCTTGTCGAACGGACGCGAGGCCGCCTGCGGGTCGTCGTTGCGGGTCGACAGCGCCCGCATCATCGCGAACGAGGCGATGGGCGGCGAATCGATCCGGCCCTCGACGCCGCCGCAGACCGCGATGTCGGCGTCGCCGAGCACGATCTGGCGCCAGGCGTGCGCGATGGCCTCGTTGCCCGTCGAGCAGGCCGAGACCGGCGCGATGGCGCCCGCGCGGGCACCGATCTCCAGTGCCGAGACGGCGCACGCGCCGTTCGGCATGGACATCTGCACGGCGAACGGCGAGACCTTGCGCACACCGGAGTCGCGAAGCGCGTCCACGGCCTGCACCATCGTCTCGCCGCCGCCGAGCCCGGTGCCGACGACCGCCGCGAGGCGGTTCGGGTCGACATCCGGGCGTCCGGCGCCGTCCCACAGCCGCTTGGTCATCACGTGGGAGACCTGCTCGACGTAGGACATGCGCCGCTTCGACACATGCTGCTTGCTGATGTCCCCGGCGTGCTGGCGGTCGGGCCGCTCAGGCACGTCGTCCGACGGGTCCGACAGCAGCTGGCCGCCGAACCGCACCGGCAGATCGGGGATCTGCACGCCGATGAAATCGCCCTCGAGCGGACGGATGCCGCTCTTGCCGGCGAGCAGTCCCTGCCAGGTGGTGTCGGTATCGACACCGATCGACGTGGTCAGCTCGATGGCCGTGACGACGACGCTGGGGAACTCACCCCCCAGCGTCGAGAAATTCCTCAGCGAAGGCAAGAGACTTACTTGCCCTTCTCGGCCTCGTACTTGCCCTTGAGCTCAGCGGCGAGCTCGGTGTTCTCGGCCTCGAGCTTCTGGATGTACGCAACGGCGTCGCCGACGGTCTTCAGGCCCGCGAGGTCCTCGTCCGGCACCTTGACGCCGTACTTGTCCTCGAGCTGCACGGCGATCTCGACCATCGACAGCGAGTCGATGTCCAGGTCGTCGATGAACGCCTTGTCCAGGGTGACCTCGGAAGGCTCGATGCCGGTGACCTCTTCGATGATCTCGGCGATGGCGGCGACGATTTCGTCCTGGCTGGTGGCCACAGTGGGTCCCTTTCCTTGTGTGACCCGACCCGCGATTTCGCGGAGACGGGAGTCTATCGGTGCGACGGCGGGCGCCGCGGGGGTCCGACGGTGCCGGGCGGCCCGTCGGGTGGTTTCGACGCTACTGCGGCTACTGCGCGGGGGCGAGCAGCTCGGTCAGATCGGCCGGGGTCTTGACGGCCACCTGGGGCACACCCTTGAGCTCGCGCTTGGCGATACCCACGAGGGCGCCGGCCGGGGGCAGCTCCACGACCATGGAGACCTCGGCCTCGCGCATCGTGGCGGTGCACAGGTCCCAGCGGACGGGCCGGGTCACCTGCGCGACGATGGCCGCGAGGGCCTCGGCGCCGGAGGTGACGGGCTTGCCGTCGCGGTTCGACAGCAGCGTCAGCTGCGGGTCGCGCGGGGTGATGGTCTGCGCGGCGGCCGCGACGGCCTCCTGCGCGGGGGCCATGAACTCGGTGTGGAAGGCGCCGGCCACGGCGAGCGGGCGCAGGCGCGCCTTCTCGGGGGCGTTGTCGGCCAGCTTCTGCAGGTTCTCGACGGTGCCGGCGGCCACGATCTGCCCGGAGGCGTTCATGTTGGCCGGGATCAGGTCGAAGGACTCGAGCGTGGCGAGCACGTCCGCCTCGTCGCCGCCGAGGACGGCGGTCATCGAGGTGGGGACCAGCGCGCAGGCCGCGGCCATGGCGCGACCGCGGATGGCGGCCAGGCGCACGGCGTCGTCGGCGGTGATGACACCGGCGACGGCGGCGGCGGCCAGCTCACCGACGGAGTGGCCGGCGACGACCGTGTCCGACGGCTGGACGCCCATCTGCTCGAAGGCGAGCAGAGCGGCGGCCACCACGAGGGGCTGCGTCACGGCGGTGTCCGTGATCTCGTCGGCCTCGGCGATGGTGCCGAGGCGGACCAGGTCGAGATCGGCGATCTCGGACCAAGCGCGCAGGCGCTCCACGGCAGAAGGCTGATCGAGCCATGCGGTCAGCATGCCGGGCTTCTGGGAACCCTGTCCGGGTGCGAGCAGTGCAATCACGTGTACCAGGAAACACCCCGGGAACCTGAAAAGAAGGTGTTGGAGCCTGAGAACCTGACTCATCGAATTTGTGGGGTTTCCACAAAAGTGCTGCTCAGCGAGTCCTGCCTGTTACCAGAGTGTTATGTGTGACTGGATTAGCTCAGCGAGATGTCTGTGATTCGCGTCATAGCGGCGGGGGTGAAGCGGTCCGGATTGGCCGCCGCGAGACGCCCGATCGTCGCTGCCACACGCAGCACGAAGGCGTCGCGCGGGTCCTGCGGATCCCGCCCGGTGATCTCGGCGATCTTCTTCAGGCGGTACCGCACCGTGTTGGGGTGGACGAACAGCTCGCGGGCGCACGATTCCACCGCGCCGCCCGAGTCCAGGTACGCGTCCAGCGTGTCCGACAGGGCCGACCCCGCCTCCTCAAGCGGTTTCACCAGGAGCTCGTAGAGGGTGCGGCCGGCGTGCGTGTCGCCGATCAGCGCGCGCTCCGGCAGGAGCTCCCAGCTGTGCACCGGGCGGGGCGCGCCCGGCCAGCCGGCGACGGCGTTGACGCCGGCGATGGCCTCGACCGCCGATGCGTGGGCGTCCTCCAGCGTCGGCGTGGTGTGCCCGATCACGACGGGACCGTCGGCGAAGTGGAGCATGAGGGCGTCGGCGAAGGGGTCCCCCGTCGTCACCGCACCACTGACGATGACGACCAATTTGGTGCCCTGCACAACGGCCAGCGCCGACCGGCCGTGCGAGCGCGCCGTGTCGTGGACCGATCCGGCGACGGAGACGTTCTGGTCCGGCGGGGGATTGCCGACGATGACGGTGGCGGACGCGACCGGGTCCCAATTCAGTGCCGCGGCGCGGGAGAGCAGGTTGGCGCCGGTGTCGCCGCGGACCACCGCGTCGACCACCAGCGCCTCCATCCGCGAGTCCCACGCGCCCCGGGCCTCGGCGGCCGACGCGTAGATCGACGCGGCGCCGAAGCCGATCTCCCGGCCGTACCGCAGCACGGCCTCGGTCAGCGCGATGAGCTGGTCCTCGTTCCGTGCCAGTAGCGGCAGCCAGCGCTCGAAGAACTCCATCGCCACGCGGACCATCTCCACGGTCTGCAGGAGCGAGACCCTGCGGGCCAGGTCCTGCGGCACCGTCTGGAACGAGGCGACCGTGTACTCGACGTTGCTCGGGTTCTCGATCCACTCGGCGAAGTTGACCACCGCGGTCTGGACGACGAGCTGGATCGACGCCCGCTGGCTGGCCTCGAGATCCGCGAAGTACGGGAGCTGCTCCTCCATGGAGCGCACCGCCTCGGTCGCGACCCGGCCGGAGTACTGGCGGATCCTGGCGAGGATCGCCTCGGGCAGGACGTCGCGAGGCTCGGGGCGCTTCCGGTTGAAGCTCCCCTTCCCCGGCTTCCCGGGGAGGGGGAACGAGCCCGTATCAGCGGTCATGGAGTCCTAGGCTACGCCGGGGTCCGATGTCTGCTTCGGGGCGGCGAGCACGTCGTCGATCCGGTACCGCTTCGCGGCCTCCGCGGCGACCGAGAAATCGAGCGCGCCGTCGCGTGCGAGCCCCAGGAGAACGCCCACGACGATCGACTCGGCGTCGACGTTGAAGTACCGCCGGGCGGCCGGACGCGTGTCCGAGAACCCGAAGCCGTCGGTGCCCAGGGTGACGTAGGTGCCCGGCACCCACTGCCGGATGAGGTCCTGCGTGCCGCGCATGAAGTCGGACGCCGCGATCGTCGGGCCCTCGGTGCCGCCGAGGATCTTCGTGACGTGCGGGGTGCGGAACTCGGCGCCCGGGTCGCGCAGCGCCGCCTTCTCCGACTCGATGCCGTCGCGCGACAGCTCCACCCAGCTGGTCACCGAGAACACCGACGCGGAGACGCCCCACTCCTCGGCCAGCATCTGCTGGGCCTTGAGCGCGTCGGGCATCGTCACACCCGAGGCGAGGATGTTCGCCTTCAGCGCGTGCGCCGTGTCGGCCGGCTTGAACAGGTACAGCCCCTTGAGCAGACCGTCGACGTCCAGGTTCTCCGGCTCCGCCGGCTGGTGGATCGGCTCGTTGTAGACGGTGATGTAGTAGTAGATGTTCTCCGGGTTCTCCCCGTACATCCGCCGCAGGCCGTCGATCACGATGTGCGCCAGCTCGTAGGCGAACGCCGGGTCGTAGGCGACGACCGCCGGGTTCGTCGACGCGAGCACGTGGCTGTGCCCGTCGGCGTGCTGCAGGCCCTCGCCGGTCAGCGTGGTGCGGCCGGCGGTGGCGCCGAGCACGAAGCCGCGGGCCATCTGGTCGGCGGCCGCCCACAGGCCGTCGCCGGTGCGCTGGAAGCCGAACATCGAGTAGAAGATGTACAGCGGGATCATCGGCACGTCGTGCGTGGCGTACGAGGTGCCCACCGCGGTGAACGACGCCGTCGAACCGGCCTCGTTGATGCCCTCGTGCAGGATCACGCCCTGCGGGTTCTCCTTGTACGCGAGCATCAGCTGCGCATCGACCGCGGTGTACGTCTGGCCGAGGCGGTTGTAGATCTTCAGCGTGGGGAACCAGCTGTCCATGCCGAAGGTCCGCGCCTCGTCGGGGATGATCGGCACGATGCGGGGCCCGACCTCCGGGTCGCGCAGCAGCTCCTTGAAGATGCGCACCACGGCCTGCGTGGTCGCGACCTCCTGCTTGCCCGAGCCCTTGAGCATCACCTTCACCGCGTCGATGCCGGGGGTCTTGAGCACCTGGGCCTGCGTGCGGCGCGTCGGCAGGAAGCCGCCGAGCTGCTTGCGGCGATCCAGCATGTACTGGATCTCCTTCGACTCCGGGCCGGGGTTGTAGTACGGCGGGAGGTAGGGGTCCTTCTCGAGCTCCGCGTCCGAGATCGGGATCCGCAGGTGATCGCGGAAGCCCTTGAGATCGTCGAGCGTGAGCTTCTTCATCTGGTGCGTCGCGTTGCGACCCTCGAAGTTGTGGCCCAGGCCGAAGCCCTTGACGGTGTGCGCCAGGATCACCGTCGGCTGGCCCTTGTGCTCCATCGCCGACTTGTAGGCCGCGTACAGCTTGCGGTAGTCGTGGCCGCCGCGGCGCAGGCCCCAGATCTGCTCGTCGGTCATGTCCTGGACCAGCTCCTTGGTCCGCGGATCGCGGCCGAAGAAGTGCTCACGCACGAATGCGCCGTCGTTCGCCTTGAAGGTCTGGTAGTCGCCGTCTGGCGTGTTGTTCATGATGTTGACGAGGGCGCCGTCGCGGTCCTTGTGCAGCAGCTCGTCCCACTCGCGGCCCCAGATCACCTTGATCACGTTCCAGCCGGCGCCGCGGAAGAAGGACTCCAGCTCCTGGATGATCTTGCCGTTGCCGCGCACGGGCCCGTCGAGGCGCTGCAGGTTGCAGTTGACCACGAAGGTGAGGTTGTCGAGGCCCTCGGTGGCCGCGATCTGGATCTGGCCGCGCGATTCGGGCTCGTCCATCTCACCGTCGCCCAGGAACGCCCAGACGTGCTGGTCGGAGGTGTCCTTGATGCCGCGGTCGTGCAGGTAGTGGTTGAACCGCGCCTGCTGGATGGCGTTCATCGGGCCGAGGCCCATCGACACCGTCGGGAACTCCCAGAAGTTCGACAGCAGTCGCGGGTGGGGGTAGGAGGGGAGGCCCTTGCCCTTGTCCTCGTGCGACTTCTCCTGGCGGAAGCCGTCCAGGCGCTCCGCGGGGATGCGGCCCTCCAGGAAGGCGCGGGCGTAGATGCCGGGCGAGGCGTGGCCCTGGATGAAGACCTGGTCGCCGCCGCCGGGGTGCTCCTTGCCGCGGAAGAAGTGGTTGAAGCCGACCTCGTACAGCGACGCCGCACCCGCGTACGTGGAGATGTGGCCGCCGACGCCGACGCCGGGGCGCTGCGCGCGATGCACCATGATCGCCGCGTTCCAGCGGATGTAGGCGCGGTAGCGGCGCTCGATCTCCTCGTCGCCCGGGAACCAGGGCTCGAGATCGGTGGGAATGGTGTTCACGTAGTCGGTCGACGTGAGCGACGGGATGGAGACGCGCTGCTCGCTGGCGCGCTCGAGGAGGCGCAGCATCAGGTAGCGGGCGCGGGCGGGGCCGTGGGTCGCGATCAGGTCGTCGAAGGACTCGATCCACTCGCCGGTCTCGTCCGGGTCGATGTCCGGGAGATAGGAGGCCACCCCCTCGCGGATCACGCGAACGCGGTCAGGGCGACCGTCGTTCGACGGTGCGGGACCCTGTCCTGGGGCGGGTGCCGGGGTGGTGGCGATCGAGTCTGTCACTGGTGCTCCTCACGGGTCGCGAAGGCGGTGCGTAGGTCTGCGGTGTGTCGCAGATCCCATCCTGCCGCATTGGAAAGTTACTCGACAGTCGTATTTCCGCGTGGTGGAATTCGGCAGGTCTGTCGCACGAGTTCCGCATACCCCGCTTGCGCGCGGGCGCAGGTGCCGTAAGTTGGCACCGAACAGTGGTATGCGGGTGGCATCGGGCCGTCCGTGCGAACGCGAGGAGGCTCCCACCGGTGTCCACGAATGGGTCATTCGCCCAGAAGATGGGCCTGCAGCCCGGAAACATCGTGCAGGAGATCGGTTGGGACGAAGACACCGACGACGACCTGCGCCTTGCCATCGAGGAGCTCACCGGCGCGGAGATGCTCGACGAGGACACCGATGAGGTGATCGACGTGGTCGTGCTGTGGTGGCGCGACGACGACGGCGACCTGGTCGACACGCTGATGGACGTCATCACCCCGCTCTCCGACGACGGCTACGTCTGGGTGCTCAGCCCCAAGACCGGTCAGCCGGGCCACGTGCAGCCGAGCGAGATCGCCGAGGCGGCGCCGACCGCCGGGCTCACCCAGACCTCGTCGACGAACCTGGGCGCGTGGATCGGCTCGCGCCTGGTGCAGCCGAAGTCCGGCCGCGTGGCCAAGAGGTGACCTCTCCCCAGCTCGACGGTCCGCTGCCGGTCGGGGCCGAGGCTCCGCCCTTCACGCTGCGCGACCAGAACAACCGGCCGGTCTCGCTGGAGTCGTACCGCGGCCGCAAGAACGTGCTGCTCGTCTTCTTCCCGCTGGCCTTCACCGGTACCTGTGAGAGCGAGCTGGGCGGGATCCGCGACTCCCTCCCGTCGTTCGAGAACGACGATGCCGCCGTCCTCGCCGTCTCCGTGGGCCCGCCGCCCACCCACAAGGTGTGGTCCGGATCGCAGGGCTACCTGTTCCCGGTGCTCTCGGACTTCTGGCCGCACGGTGACGTCGCGCGGGCGTACGGCGTGCTCAACGGCAAGAACGGCTACCCCAACCGCGGCACCTTCGTCATCGACCGCGAGGGCGTGATCCGCTTCTCCGAGATGAACGAGCCCGGCGTCCCCCGCGATCAGTCGCTTTGGGAAGACGCCCTCGCTGCGCTATCTTCGACCGGCAAGCGCGTGTAGCTCAGTTGGTTAGAGTTCCGGTCTTACACACCGGCTGTCGGGGGTTCGAGTCCCTCCGCGCGCACCACGGGCCTCACCGGTCCCGGTAGGCCTCCAGGAGGCGCA
Source organism: Tsukamurella tyrosinosolvens (assembly GCF_900104775.1). Lineage (NCBI taxonomy): Bacteria > Bacillati > Actinomycetota > Actinomycetes > Mycobacteriales > Tsukamurellaceae > Tsukamurella > Tsukamurella tyrosinosolvens. The sequence goes on along the minus strand of NZ_FNSA01000003.1, from coordinate 3,488,067 downwards.
GCCACACCTCGCTGATCGTGGGGTACGCGGGCACCGCGTGCCAGAGCCGGTCGATCGGCACTTCGCCCACCACGGCGATCGTCGCCGCGTGCAGCAGTTCCGCGACCGCGGGCCCCACCAGCGTCATGCCGATCACCACGCCGCGGCCCTCGTCGACGACCATCCGCGCCCGGCCCGCGTAGCCGTCGGCGTACAGGCTCGCGCCGGCCACCCAGCCGAGGTCGTAGTCGACCACCGCGACGTCGGTACCCGCCGCGCGTGCCTGTGCCTCCGTGACGCCGATCGCCGCGACCTCGGGCTCGGTGAAGATCACCTGCGGCACCGCGGTGTGGTCCGCCGTCGCGACGTGCGCGCCCCACGCGGCGTCGTCCACGGTCGCCCCGCGCGCCCGGGCGGCGATCGCGTCACCCGCGGCCCGCGCCTGGTACTTGCCCTGGTGCGTGAGTAGCGCCCTGTGGTTGACGTCGCCGGCGGCGTAGAGCCAGTCGAAGCCCTCCACCCGCAGCGTGTCGTCCACGGCGAGCCACGATCCCGGCTCCAGCCCGATGGTCTCCAGTCCCAGGTCGACGGTGCGCGGCGCGCGCCCGGTGGCCGCCAGCACCTCGTCGGCCACGACGGTGCGACCACCGGAGGTCTCGATCGTGACCTCACCGCCGGCGCGGGTCACCCGGATCGGGGACTCGCCCGTCACCACGTCGACGCCGAGCGCGCGCAGGCCGTCGCCGACCGCTTCGCCCGCGAAGGGCTCGAGGCCGGTGAGCAGCCCGCTCCGCGCGAGCAGCGTCACCCGCGATCCGAGAGATGCGTACGCCGTTGCCATTTCGGTCGCGACCACGCCGCCGCCGATGACCGCGAGCCGGGGCGGTGCGGCCTTCGCGCTGGTGGCCTCGCGGCTGGTCCACGGCGCCGCCGCGCGGAGGCCGGGGATGTCGGGGACGGCGGCGTCGGTGCCCGTCGCGACCACGACCGCGTGCCGCGCGGTCAGGACGGTCTCGGCACCGTCGGGCCCGACCACGGCGACGCGGCGCGGACCGGCGAGTCGTCCCTGACCGCGGATCGTGGTGATGCCCGCGCCCTGTGCCCACTGGACCTGGCCGGCGTCGTCCCAGTTCCGGACCACGGCGTCCCGTCGGGCGAAGACCTCGGACGGGTCGAGCGCAGCCTCACCCGCGAGCGCGCCGCGGACGTGCTGCGCCTCGCGCAGCGCCTGTCCCGGCCGGAGCAGCGCCTTCGACGGCATGCACGCCCAGTAGGAGCACTCGCCGCCGAACTTCTCGCTCTCCACCAGCGCGGCGGTCAGCCCGCCCCGCACCGCGCGGTCGGCCACGTTCTCGCCCACCGGCCCGCCGCCGATCACGACCACGTCGAATTCGTCCATGGCGCACCTCCTTCGACCACCGTACGTGCGCGGCGGACGGCCCACCGGAAAAGGGGATGCGCCTCGTCGTGGCCGGGGGATACGCTGCTGGCAACCGTGACCGGCCGAAGGAGGTGAGACCCGTGAACGTTTCACGCATGTGGGTGCTCCCTCCGTTCTCACGGTCGACCTAGGTGCCGCCACCAGGAGCGCCGCACGCAGGCATTCCTGGAAGGCATCACCATGAACGATTCCCCTCTCACCCTCGCGCGCGCCGAGGACCGCGACTGGCTCGCGCTCGACGCCGACGACCGCGTCATCGGCCGCGGCGGGCCGTCGCGGCGCGCCGGGTTCATCAGCGTCGACGCCTGGACCGCAGCGGCTTTCGACCTGATCGCCCAGGCGCTCCTCGCCGAGCTGCCGCCGCCGCTGTTCACCCTCGTGGCGGACGGCGACGACGAGCTGCTCGCCGCGTGGCAGCGGCACGGCTTCGCCCCGCACCGGCGGGAGACGCTGTACCGCATCCCGCTCGACCCGCCGCCCGCGGTCACCCCGCCCGGCGCCTGGCGGGTGCGCTCCGCCCCCGGTGTCGCGCCGTTCCTCGCGGTGCACGCCGACCCCGCCGACACGGCCGCCGTCGCCGTGATCGAGGAGGCCGGCGGGTACCCGGTCGAGACGAACGTCGAGCTGGTGCGGTCATGACGAAGACGGCGCGCGGCATCGAGGCCGCCGGCACCGTCATTGAGGGGCTGCGCGACGCGACCTTCCGCGTCGAGCTCGACAACGGGCACGTGGTCCTCGCGCACATCAGTGGGAAGATCCGGAAGAACTACATCAAGATCGTCCCGCTCGACCGGGTGCTCGTGGAGATCAGCCCGTACGACCTCAGTCGGGGAAGGATCGTCTTCCGCTACCGGCACTGACGGGCGGGGCGGGATCGGTCAGGAATCGAGAAGCATCCTTCAACGCACAGCTCATAGCGTTATCGGCATGACAACCTCGCTCACCACCCCGGTCCGGTCCCTCACCTTGGAGGCGGCCGACCCGGCCTCCGCCCAGGCCTTCTACGACGCGGCGTTCGGTCCCGACCCGCGGCTCCGGTCCGCGCCCGCCGACGGCCCGTCGGACGGTTTCCGCGGCTTCGTGGTCTCGCTCGTCGTGGCCGATCCCGCCGTCGTCGACTCCTTCGTCGCGGCCGCCCTCGCGGCGGGCGCGACGGAGATCAAGCCCGCCCGGAAGTCCTTCTGGGGCTACGGCGCCGTCTTCCGTGCGCCCGACGGCACCCTCTGGAAGATCGCCTCGTCGTCGAAGAAGAACACCGGCGCGCCGCTGCGCACCATCGACAACATGGTGCTGTTGCTCGGGGTCGACGACGTCGCCGCGACGAAGGCCTTCTACGTCGAGCGGGGCCTCACCGTCGCGAAGAGCTTCGGCCGCAAGTACGTCGAGTTCGACGCCGCGCCCGGCGCGGTGAAGCTCGCGCTGTCGGGTCGGAGGTTCGCGGCGAAGGACGCGGGGGTGCCGGCGGAGGGGAGTGGCTCGCACCGCCTCCGCATCGACGGTGCCCTCGGCGCGCTCACCGACCCCGACGGCTTCGTCTGGCATGAGTAGGCTCGCTGCATGGACGCGGCCCTCGCGTGGCTCGACCGCCACGGCGCCGGCGACGTGGCGCATCCCGGTGGGACGCTACGAGGCCATCTCGTGCGCGTCGCCGACCGGCTCGCGGCGTGGGGCCTGTCCGATGTCGTCCGGCTCGCCGGGCTGACCCACGCCGCCTACGGCACCGCGGGATTCGAGGACCACCTCATCACGCCCGCGCAGCGCGACGACCTGCGTGCCGCGATCGGGGCGGAGGCCGAGGCCCTCGTCTACACCTACGGCGCGTGCGACCGCTCCACCTCGTATCCGCAGTTCCCCGGCGGCGAACCGTTCCGGCTGTCCGACCGATTCACCGGCGACGAGATGCGGCTCGGCGACGCGGAGACCCGTGCCTTCGTCGCCCTGACGGTCGCCAACGAGATCGACGTCATGCAGCACAACGCCGGACTGGCGGCGCGCCACGGATCGTCCCTCCGCGCGCTCGCACACGAGTCCGCACACTGGCTCCCCGCGACCGCACTGCGGGACCTCGATCTCCTGACGGGCGGGACGCCCACCGGGCGCGGCTGACTGCGCGGACTGACGCAGCGGACGGTGCCGTGGCGGTGCCTATGCGACGCGCGCGGGCGTGTTCGGGCGGACCGGGGGCACGTACGGCCCCTCGGCCTCCACCACGAAGAAGCGGTTGTTCGCGTCGACGGTGACGCGATAGATCAGGCCGGCGCCGCGGCCGTGTGCTTTCCGTCATGGCGGCGCCCTGGCCGCCCTGAGCGGCCGCGCCACGTCACGGCGCCGCGAACGAATCACCTTCGGAAGAACGGGGCGATCGCCCCACTGCCATGACCCCGCATCGGCCGCGGAAGCCACGGCCCGAGGTTCCCGCAGTCGCCCTGCTCAAGGAGTGGCGCGAGCACGTCGAGCAGACGGAACGCCGTGTCCGCGACGGTGACCACGGCTACAACACGGGCTGCGAGTGCTGCGACGGCATCGTGCTCACCGATGCCCGCGATCGGCTCGAGAGCATCATGCGCAACGGCGGTCGCCGAGCGCACCGACTGCGGGTCTCCGTCGAGGTGCTGGACCGCCGGTTTCTGCTCGTCACGACCGATGATCCGAATTCGTGGCGGTCCCAGTCGTGGTGGCGGCGCCGCGTCCCGAACGGGTGAGGGGGTGTCACTGCTTGCCGAGACGCAACGAGCTCGGCCACCACACCGCGCGGCCGACGTCGTGGACCAGAGCCGGCACTAGCAGGGTGCGGACGATCAGGGCGTCGAGCAGGACGCCGAAGGCCACGATGAAGGCGATCTGGGCGAGGAAGATCAGCGGGATGACTGCCAGGGCCGAGAACGTCGCCGCGAGGACCACACCCGCCGAGGTGATGACGCCGCCCGTGACGGTGAGTGCGCGGAGCACGCCCGCCCGAGTTCCGATCGACAGCGCCTCCTCGCGTGCGCGGGTCATCAGGAAGATGTTGTAGTCGATCCCGAGGGCCACCAGGAAGACGAACGCGAACAGTGGCACGACCGGGTCCGCGCCGGGGAAGCCCAGAATGTGGTTGAAGACGATCGATGAGACGCCCAACGTGGCGGCGAACGAGACGATCACGGTGGCCATCAACAGGATCGGCGCGAGGATCGCCCGAAGGAGAAGGCACAGGATCAGCAGCACCACGAGAGTGACCACCGGGATGATCAGGTTGCGGTCGTGCAGGGCAGTGGTCCGAGTGTCGAGGTCGACCGCCGTCGGCCCGCCGACGAGCGCACCGGCGCCGCCCACGCCCCGGACCGCTTCGCGCAGGCGCACCACGGTGTTCTCGGCGGCACGCGAATCGGCCGCGTCGCGCAGGGTCGCGCGGAGCGCGACGCGTCCGTCGACGGTCCTCGGCGCACCGTCGGCGCCGGGAACCACGGCGACGCCCGCGACGCCCTGCGTGCCCGTCGCCGCGGCGCGGACGGGCGCGAGCGCCGCCGCGTTCGCGATGATCACCGCGGGGGACCCGTCGTCGGCGTCGAAGTGTTCCGACAGCACCTCCTGACCACGCTGCGAGTCGACGGTCACGAGGAACGTGTCCGACTGGGCGACGCCGTCGGCGCGGAACTGCGGCGCGAGGGCGGCGCCCACGAGGAGGAGCAGCGTCGTCGCGACCCAGAACCGCCGCGGATGGCGGCCGATCCGCTCGGCCAGCCCGGCCCAGAACCGGTGCGCCTGCTCGGGCGACTCGTCGGAGCCCCCGTGGAGAACGGGGCGGCGCGGCCAGAAGGCGCCCCGTCCGAGCAGCGCGAGCACCGCGGGTAGGAAGGTCATGGACGCGAGGAAGGAGGCGGCGATGCCGATCGCGGCCACCGGGCCGAGACCGCGGTTGGAGTTGAGATCGGAGAGCAGCAGGCACAGCACGCCCGCGATGACGGTGCCCGCGGACGCTGCGACGGGTTCGAGGGTCGCCCGCCACGCCGCACGCATCGCCGCGTACCTGTCGGCGGTCGTTCCGAGCTCCTCGCGGTAGCGCGCCACCAGGAGCAGTGCGTAGTCCGTGGCGGCGCCGAAGACGAGGATGAAGAGGATGCCCTGGCTCTGCCCGTTGAGGGTGATCGCGCCGTTCGCCGCGAGTGCGTAGATCACGGCGCTGGCGAGCGCGAGGGCGAGGACCGCCGAGACGATCACGACGAAGGGGAGCACGGGGCTGCGGTAGACCACGACGAGGATGGCGATCACGACGGCCCCGGCGACGAGCAACAGCATGCCGTCGATCCCGCCGAAAGCCTCGGTGAGGTCGGCAGCGGTGCCCGCCGGCCCGGTGACGTAGACGGTCAATCCCTCGGGTACGCCCGTGGCGAGCGCCGCGCGCAGTGCGGTCACGCTATCCGCGACCTCGCCGCCCGCGTCGATGGGAACCACTACCTGGAGCGCACGACCGTCCTGGGAACGGACCGGCGGCGCGACCGCCCGGTCGATTCCGTCGGCGCCGGCGGCGCGGTCGATCGCGGTGGAGACGAGCGCGGTGTCGGCGTCGGTGATGCCGGACGTGCGTTCGACGGCGACGATCGCGGGGATCCGACTGCTGTCGACGAAGGAGGCCTCGAGCTCCGCCACCGCCGTCGCCTCGGCGGAGGCGGGGAGGAACGAGGTGTTGTCGTTCGCCTGGACGTCGCCGAGTTTGCCGGCGAAAGGTCCGCCGACCGAGCCGACGACGAGCCAACCGAGGATCAGGAGCGCGGGGACGAGCCACCGCCATCGCGGGGTCGAGCGGGCGGTGCGCGTCTTCGTCACGGTGACTCGTCTCTCTCGGAGTGCGGGGCATAACGTGTGCATCGGGGCGTGAGGGCGTGCCCGAAAAGCTCAGCCTGCTGATTAAAGCTCAGCCTGCTGAGTAAATGCAACTGTGCGAGGTGAACGAGGTGGCGGACGTGGACGACGGGATCGTGCAGTGGCCGACGGGCCGGCTGCTGTCGATGGCGGCGCGACTCGTCGAGCATGCCTGGGAGGGCGTGCTGCGCGAGTACGACATCTCCAGCGCGGGACTCGTTGTTCTGCACGTGGTCTCGACCGGCCCCGCATCGCAGCGCGACATCGCCCGCGTCGCGCGGGTGACGGATCAGACGGCGAGCCGCACCGTCGAGCGGCTCGAGCGGGTCGGCTACGTCGTCCGCGAGACCGATCCCGGTGACGAGCGACGGAAGGTCGTCACCGCGACCGAAGCGGGCCGCACGGTGTACCTCGAACTCGTGGAGCGAGAGCGCTCGGACCCGTCCCTCATCGCCGCGCTCGGCGAGTCCGAACCGGTCCTCCGCGAGCTTCTCCTCGAGCTCATCGGAAGCCAGCGGGGAACCGGCGGCCATTGATGCGCCGATCGACGGAACTGGGCCTCGGCGTCCTCGCCGACGAGGTGTTCGGCGACCCCCGGCGGTACCACCCCGTCGCGGGCTTCGGCACCGTCGCCGCTGCGCTCGAGCGGAGGATGTACGCGCCGTCGAAGCTGCGGGGCGCCGCCTACACCGCGATCCTCGTGGGTGGCGCCGCCGCGCTCGGGTACGCGGCGCGGAACGTGCCCGGCGCCACCGCCGTCGGCACGTGGGCGGTGGTCGGGGGAGCGGGCCTGCGGAAGGTGGGCTCCACGCTGGGCGCCGACCTCGAGCACGGCGACATCGACGGCGCACGCACCCTGCTGCCCAGCCTGTGCGGTCGCGACCCGTCGGTTCTCGACACCGCGGGACTCGCCCGCGCGGCGACCGAGTCCGTCGCCGAGAACACCTCCGACGCGGCCGTCGCGCCGCTGTTCTGGGGCGCCGTCGCGGGCCTGCCCGGCCTGCTCGCGTACCGGGCGGCCAACACCCTCGACGCGATGGTCGGCTACCGCAACGACCGCTACGGCGACTTCGGCTGGGCGTCGGCGCGCCTCGACGACGTGCTCAACTACGTCCCCGCCCGGCTCGCGGGCGCCGTCACCGTCGGCCTCGCGCCGGCGGTGGGCGGGGCGCCGTCGGACGCCGTGCGGGCGTGGCGGCGGGACGCGGCGAAGCACCCCAGCCCCAACGCCGGCGTGGCGGAGGCGACGGCGGCGGGCGCGCTGGGGCTGCAGCTGGGCGGCCGCACGCAGTACGCGCACGGCGTGGAACTGCGGCCCACCCTGGGCGACGGGCGGGCACCGGAGCCGCGCGACCTGGCACGGGCGGCGCGGCTGTCGCTGGCGGTCGAGCTGGGCGCCCTCGCCGCTACTGTCCTTTGCGTCCGTACCGGTCGGCGAGCCGCGCGGCGCGGGCGGCCTCGGGCGTGACCTCCGGCGTCGCCTCGTCCTCGGGTGCGTCCGCGGAGTCCGCGGTACCGGCGTCGAAGACGGCCTTGTCCTCGCGGCGCCGGCGCACCTCGGACCACACGAAGTAGCCGATCGCGAGCGGCGCCATGATGCCGAAGGCGAGCCACTGCAGGCCGTACGAGAGGTAGGGACCGGCGTCGAGCATCGGCAGCGGGATCGGGTCGAGGCCGCCCGGCTGGCCCTCGTCGAGGTTCAGGTAGCCGGGGGCGAAGGTGACGCCCTGCGCCGGGCCGATCGCCGCGGGGTCGATGGCGAAGACCTGCAGGTAGCCGCCCTCCGTGCGAGGGCCGCGCGCGGGGTCGGTCTTCTCCGGGGCGCGGACGCGGGCCTGGACCGTCACCGTGCCCGACGGTGGCGGCGCGAACTCCGGCACGACGCCGCCGGTGGGCGTCCGGACGAAGCCGCGATCGACGAGGTAGGTCGCGCCGTCGTTCGCGGCGAAGGGCACCAGCACCTCGTAGGCGGGCTTGCCGTCCTGATTCCGCAGGCGCGCGAGGGACTGCTTGTCGGCGAGGTACTGCCCGGTGAGGACCACCCGCCGCCACTCGGCGTCCTTCGGCACGTCGGCGCGGCCGCCGAGGACCTGGGCCGCCGGCACCGGATCGGCGTTCACGGAGTCGGCGATCTGCTGGTTGCGGTGGCTGGTCGACGAGTTCTTCCCCAACTGCCACGGCGCGAGCACCGACCAGCACAGCGCCGTGAAGGCGATCGCCGCGATCGCGAGGGCGATCCACCGCGGCTGGAAGACGACCTTGATCCAGCTAGGCAAGGTTGGCTCGCGTCCACTCGATCAGGCCCGGTATCGCGCCCTCGACCTGCGACAGCGTCGCCCGGAAGTCCTCGTGATCGCCGTAGTACGGATCCGGCACGCTCTCGTGCGCGGCGTCCGGGTCGAAACTGCGGAGCAGCCGGATCCGGTCGGCGGGGACGCCGCGCCGCCGCAGCGGCGCGACGTGGGAGCGATGCAGCGCGACGACCAGGTCGGCCGCGAGGTGGTCGTCCGTGAGCTCGGCGGCAGTGTGCTGCGTGGGGTACCCGGCTTCGGCGAGCACGTCCCGCGCGCGGCGGTCCGCGGCACCGCCCTCGTGCCAGCCGTCGGTCCCGGCACTGGTGACCCGCACCACGTCGCCCAGCCCGGCGTCGGCGACGGCCTGCTCGTAAACGATCTTGGCGATCGGCGAACGGCAGATGTTGCCGGTGCACACGAACGTGACATGCAGCGGAGTACTCACCCCTCCATCTTGCCCGACGGCGGGGAGGCCTCGAGATCGCTGGTGGCCGACCGCTGCGCGAGCTATGCTGTGTTCACGCCCGGGCACTAGCCCGTGGGCAGCGGCCCCGCAGCCATCCGGACGGTTGGTGAGCGGGGTTTCGTGTATCACCGGTTACGCATCGTCGGAATCGCGGACGGATCGACGACGACGGCCACGGCGATGAGACCTGAGTCCTTCGTCTCGTCCATGAACGCGTGCATGTCGAGTTCATACCGGAGACCTCCGACGGTTCTACGCTGACAGGCATGTTGCTGGCAGAGGTCATCGAGATGCTCGATCAGGCGTACCCGCCCCGACTCGCGGAGGGGTGGGACAGCGTCGGGCTGGTGTGCGGCGACCCGGAATCCGAGGTCACGCACGTCCTGGTGTGCGTGGACGTCACCGCCGACGTGGTCGACGCGGCGCTCGCCCGCGGCGCACAGCTCGTCATCGCGCACCATCCGCTCCTGCTGCGCGGCGTCGACACGGTCGCGGCGAGCACGCCGAAGGGCGCGCTGATCCACCGGCTCATCCGCGGCGGCTGCGCCCTGTTCACCGCGCACACCAACGCCGACCGCGCTCGCGGCGGCGTCAACGACGCCCTCGCCGCGGCCCTCGGCCTGGAGGTCACGGGCCCCGTCGAACATCTCGACGCGCCGTCGGCGCTCGACCGCTGGGGCGTCATGGTTCCGCCGGCCCACGCCGACGAGGTGCTCGCCGCGATGTTCGAGGCCGGGGCCGGCGAGGTCGGGGACTACTCCGAGTGCGCCTGGCGGGTCGACGGTGTCGGCCAGTTCCGGCCCGGCGACGACGCGAACCCCGCGATCGGCAGCGCCCGCGAACTCACGACGCTCGACGAGACGCGGATCGAACTCGTCGCCGCGCGCGGCCACCGCGAGCGGGTCGCCCGCGCGCTGCGCGACGCCCACCCCTACGAGGAGCCCGCGCACGACATCGTCGAGCTCGCCGGCGGTGAGCGGGGTGGGGCCTCGGCCGCGTCGGCGCGCTGCCCGAGCCGATGTCGTTGGCGGCGTTCACCGCCCACGTCGCGACCGCGCTCGGCGCGCCGGCGCGTGCCGCGGGGGATCCCGACGCACTGATCCGCACCGTCGCCGTCTGCGGCGGGGCGGGGGACTCCCTGCTCGGCGCCGTCGCGCGGCTCGGCGTGGACGCGTACGTCACCGGTGACCTGCGGCACCACCCCGTCGACGAGCACCTGCGCGCCGGCGGCCCTGCGGTCGTCGACGCCGGGCACTGGGGGACCGAGTTCCCGTGGTGTGCCACCGTCGCCGAGTTGCTGTGGCCCTACCTCGACGTGGCCGTGCACGACGCCCCCACGGATCCGTTCACGGTGCGGTCCGCGCCGACGGCGGATGCGTAGAGTGGCGCAGATGAACGCTGATCCGGCCGCCCAACGCATCCTGCTGGACCTCGCCGAGGTCGACGCGGAGATCTCCCGCCTGGCCCACCGCGCCACCCACCTGCCCGAGGACGCCGAGATCGCCGAGCTCGAGAAGCGCGCGACCACCGAGCGCGACGAGTCGGTGCGGGTGTCGATCCTGGTCGAGGACCTGGACCGCGACATCAGCAAGCTCGAGAAGGAGGTCGAGCAGACCCGCCTCCGCGAGCAGAAGGACCGCGAGCTGCTGGCCTCCGGAGCCGTCCCGGCCAAGCAGCTCACCGAGATCGAGCACGAGCTGCGCGGCCTCGAGCGGCGCCAGTCCGTCCTGGAGGACGAGGAACTCGAACTCATGGAGAAGCGTGAGGCGGTCGAGCTCGACCAGCAGCGCGCCGAGGCCACCGTCAACGCGACGAACGACGAGATCGCCGCCGCGCAGCGCCGCCGCGAGGAGACCGTCAAGGACATCGACGTCGCGCGCAACCGCACGACCACCACCCGCGAGGACGTCGTCGGGAAGCTCCCGGCGGACCTGTACGCCGAGTACGAGAGGTGCCGGAAGAACTCGGGTGCCGGGGCGGGGCTCCTGCAGGCCCGACGGTGCGGGGCCTGCCGCCTCGAGCTCGACCGGGGCTTCCTCGATTCCGTCAACCGCAAGCCCGCCGATCTCGTGGTGCACTGCGACGAATGCGGCGCGATCCTGGTGCGGACCAACGAGTCCGGCCTGCCGCAGCCGAAGCCCGAGGAGTGACGGGAGCGCAGCGCGGGGGGTGGACCACCTCCGCGCACGAGCCGACCCGGGTGATCCTGTTGCGGCACGGCCAGACACCGGCGTCGGTGCAGCGGCTGTACTCGGGCCGCGGCAATCCGTCGCTCACCGACCTCGGCCGGGAGCAGGCGGCCGAGGCCGCGGCACTGCTCCGGCTCACGCCGATCGACGCGATCCTCTCATCGCCGCTGGACCGCGCGCGACAGACCGCCGACGCCGTGGCCGCGGGCCGGGGGCTCACCGTCGAGGTGGACGACGACCTGATCGAGACGGACTTCGGCGACTGGGAGGGGCTCTCGTTCGGCGAGGCCCGAGAGCGGGATCCCGAGCTGCACGCCCGCTGGCTCGGCGACACCGCGGTGGCCGCCCCCGGTGGGGAGAGCTTCGACGAGGTGCACGCCCGCGTCGCGGCGCTGCTGGTGCGCGTCACCGCCGAGCACGCCGGACGGACCGTGCTCCTGGTCTCCCACGTCACCCCGATCAAGACCGCGCTGCGCATCGCCCTCGACGTCGGGCCGCAGTTGCTGTATCGGCTGCACCTGGACCTGGCCTCGATCTCGATCGCCGACTTCTACCCGGACGGCGGCGCTTCGGTGCGGCAGGTCAACCGGACGTCCGGCCTGTAGGCGGCGTCGACTCACCGCGCTCCGGCGGCGGGTACTCTGTACCGCGCGGACGAGCTGACCGGGCGGCCGCGGCATCGGGAACGGCTGGGTGACCAGTACGCCCGGGTCGAGGAAAGTCCGGACTCCACAGGGCAGGGTGGTTGCTAACGGCAACCCGGGGTGACCCGCGGGACAGTGCCACAGAGAACAGACCGCCCGGGCTCCGGCCCGGGTAAGGGTGAAACGGTGCGGTAAGAGCGCACCAGCGCGGCGGGTGACCGTCGCGGCTCGGTAAACCCCACCCGGAGCAAGGTCGAAGGCGCCACCGCACGGTGGCGCTGCGCGCGTGTACGAGGGCTGCTCGCCCGAGCGCGCGGGTGGACCGCTTGAGGCACCCGGCAACGGTGTGTCCAGATGGATGGTCGCCACCCCGCCGCAGCGATGCGGCGGGGGACAGGATCCGGCTTACACGTCAGCTCGTCCGCCCCGACGTCGTGCCGCGCTGGGGCCTAACCTGGTCGGATGGACCTCTCCGTGCTGTCCTGCGGTCTCCGCGGCCACGTCACCTACGCCCCCGACGAGCCGGACCTCCGCGCCCGGGTCCGGACGGACACGCCCGAGGGCGAGGCCTGGCGCTGCCTGCGCTGCGACGACTTCGTGGTCGGCGCGCCGCACGATTCCGGCCCGGCGGCGCACGCACCGTCGGTCCCGCGCGGGCGGGCACTGCGCGACGAACTGATCATGCGTTTCCTCGCGGTCGAAAGGCTGCTGCGCGGGATCGTCTTCGCGGCCGCCGGCGTCGTCGTGTGGCAGTTCCGCGGCGATCACGAGCATCTGCGCGAGGTGTTCCAGTCGAAGCTGCCGCTGCTCAGCCAGCTGGGCTTCAATGTGGGCGACTCGAAGATCGTGCACACCGTGGACACGGCGCTCGGTCTGTCGGGCACGACACTCGCGTGGATCGCCGCCGGCCTCGTCGCGTACGCGGTGATCGAGGTCGTCGAGGCGGTGGGGCTGTGGCTGGGAAAGCGCTGGGGCGAGTACTTCGCGGTGGTAGCCACGTCCGCGTTCCTTCCGCTGGAGATCTACGAGATCACCGAGAAGGTGACCGCACTGCGCGCCGGTGCCCTGGTGATCAACGTCGCCGCCGTCGCGTGGCTCGTGTGGAGCAAGCGGCTGTTCGGCGTCAACGGCGGCGCGGCGGCCTATCGCGCCGAGCGCGAGTCGGAGAGCGTCCTGACGGTGCAGCGCGCCGGCGAGTAGCGTGCAGACGTGACCGACTCGAGCGCCCGCGACGCAGTCATCGCCCTCCTGCACACCCTGCCCGACTCCACCGTCGACACCATCGCGCCGGGCGCGATCGCCGCCGACGGGAAGACGCCCGTCCCCGAGATCGCCTGGGGCGACACCTTCGTCTACTCCACGCCGGACGGCGAGCCCGGCGTCATGCCGTACCTCACGGTCGTCACCAAGAACTACCCCGACGACGATCAGTCCGACCTGGACCGGCCCGGCGCCTTCCGGCTCAACGCCAACGTCGGGCGCGAGGCGTTCACCGAGCTGATCGGTTACCCGCCCGCGGAGCACGCCGCCCGCGCGGGCGAGTGGGACTACGCCGCCGACGGTGCCGTGATCCCGCACCCGCTGTACGCCAAGCTGGGGTGGGTCTCGGTGGTGAATCCGGCCACGGGCCCGGAGGTCGTCGCGCTCCTCGAACGGGCGCGCGCCCACGTACAAAAGCGATAGAAACTTGTCGGTCGTCCCCACTACCGTGTGATCCATGACACGCGGTGACAGCGGTGACTGGGCGATCGAAGCCATCGGCCTGGTGAAACGGTTCGGTGATTTCACGGCGGTGGACGGGGTGAGTTTCCAGGTCCCTCGGGGCTCCGTACTCGGCCTGCTTGGTCCCAACGGCGCGGGCAAGACGACCACGGTGCGCATGATGACCACGCTGTCGCCGCCCACCGAGGGCACGGCCCGCATCGCGGGGTACGACGTGCGGGAGAACCCCATCGAGGTGCGCCGCAACATGGGCCTCACCGGCCAGGCCGCCACGGTGGACGAGATCCTCACCGGCCGCGAGAACCTCGCGATGATCGGCGGCCTGTACGGCATCCCGCGCGCCGCCCTCAAGCGCCGCAGCGCGGATCTGCTCGAGCAGTTCTCGCTCACCGCGGCGGCCGACAAGCAGGTCAAGGCGTACTCGGGCGGCATGCGTCGCCGGCTCGATCTGGCCGTCAGCCTGCTCACCGCGCCGCCCGTGCTGTTCCTCGACGAGCCCACAACGGGCCTCGATCCGCGCGCCCGCTCGGAGCTGTGGGACGTCCTGCGCACGCTGGTGGCGCACGGCACCACGCTACTGCTCACCACGCAGTACCTCGAGGAGGCAGATCAACTGGCCGACGAGATCATCGTCATCGACAAGGGGCGGATCATCGCGCAGGGCACCCCGCTGCAGCTCAAGGAGCGCGCCGGCGCCGCCAGCCTGGTGCTGACGGTGTCCGACGCGGCGGATCTGCCCCGCGCCCGCGACATCCTGGCGCAACTCGGCAGCGAGGTCTTCGTCGACGAGGGCGCACGCCAGGTGAGCAGCCCGGCCAACGGGCTGGACGATCTGAACCGGGCCGGCGCGTTGTTGGGGGAGAGCGGTATCAAGGTCGACGACCTCGGCCTCTCCCGCCCCAGCCTCGACGACGTCTTCCTCTCCCTGACCGGGCACCGCACCGAAGCCGACGCCAGCACCGCCGAGGAGGCCTCCGCATGACCGCCACCACCACCGAGGCCGCCGGCGTGGGCGGCGTCGAGACGCATCAGACCAGCCTGTGGCAGCAGTCCTGGATCATGGTTCGCCGCAGCATGATCCACACCAAGCGCATGCCCGAGATGCTCTCGGACGTGACGATCCAGCCGATCATGTTCACGGTGCTGTTCGCGTTCGTCTTCGGCTCCGCGATCCCCACCGAGGGCGTCTCCTACCGCGAGTACCTGCTGCCCGGCATCCTGGGGCAGACGATGGTCTTCACCTGCTTCGTCGTGGCCGGCGGTCTCACCACCGACCTCGAGAAGGGCGTCATCGACCGCTTCCGGTCGTTGCCGATCAGCCGGGCCTCCGTGCTCATCGGCCGGAGTATCGCGAGCCTGTTGCACTCGTCGATCGGCATCGTCGTCATGTGCCTGACGGGCCTCGCGATCGGCTGGCGCATCCGGACGAACCCGGTGGACGCGGTGCTGGGCTTCGTCGTGCTACTCGTGTTCGGCTTCGCCATGATCTGGTTCGGCATCCTCGTCGGCTGCATGATGCAGTCCATCGAGGCCGTGAACGGCTTCATGTTCGCCACCATGTTCCCGATCACCTTCCTCTCCAACGCCTTCGTCCCCACCGCGGGAATGGCGCCGTGGTTGCGGGCGATCGCGGAGTGGAACCCGGTCTCGTCGCTGGTCCAGGCCATGCGCGAGCTGTGGGGCAACGACCTGCCGCTGCGCGACGGGGCGCCCTGGTCGCTGCAGCATCCCGTGCTCGCGACCGTGATCTGGTCGATCCTGCTCACGGCCGTGTTCGCCCCGCTGGCCGTGCGGGCGTTCAACAAGCGCACCGTCGACTAGGCTCGGGCGGGTGATCGGAGATCCCCTGCCCCCGCGCATCACCGAGCCCGAGCGTCGCCGCGAGCTGCTGGACAGCGGCGCCATCTACACGGCGCAGCGGTCCGTGCGGGGTGACGCCGTCAGCCCCGACCGCCGCCTCAAATTCGACGGGGTGGCCCGCTACCTCCAGGACACGGGGCAGGACCACCTGCGCCACGTCGACTACGAGGACATCCACCCGTACTGGGTGGTGCGGCGCACCGTCATCGAGATCCTCGAGGGCGGCGAGCAGCCCGACATCCTCACCGTCGAGCGCTGGGGCTCCAAGATGGGCTCGCGCTGGTGCAACGTGCGCATCGGCATCGACGGGCAGAAGGGCACCCGGGTCGAGACCGAGGCCTTCTGGATCAACTTCAACATCGACACGCTCACCCCGTCGGCGCTGAGCGAGACCTTCCTCAGCACCTTCGGCGCCGCCGCCGAGCCCGGCGTCCTCCGGTGGAAGCAGTGGCTCGATCCGAAGCCGCACCCGGACGCGGTCGAGGTGCCCTTCCTGCTGCGCGCCGCCGACCTCGACATCATCCAGCACGTCAACAACGCCGTGTACTGGACCGCGCTGGAGGAGGTGCTCTCCACGTACCCGGACCTGCGGGAGCGGCTGCCCCTGCGCGGCATCGTCGAGCACAACTCGGCGCTGCAGCTCGAGGACGCGCCGCGGCTGCTCGCGCACCGCGAGGGCGACGTCGTGTACGCCTGGCTGGTGGCGGGGGACCGCACCGCTGCGGCCATGAGCGTCGAGGCGCTGGCGGAGTAGGCGTGACCGGGATCCCGATGCGCGGCCCCGTCCCGTCGAGCGCCGTCGACTTCGGGGCCGTCCGCACCGAGTTCGAGCTCGTCGAGGACTTCCCGGCGGACGTACTGGCCGAGGCGCGGGCGAGCGCCGACCGGTGCGCGGAGGGCCGCGAGGACCGTCGCGACATCGAATTCGTGACGATCGATCCGCCGGGCGCCAAGGACCTGGACCAGGCGGTGCACATCGCCGCCGAGGGCGGCGGCTACCTCGTGCGGTACGCGATCGCCGACGTCGGCGCGCTCGTGGCCCCCGGGGGAGCGCTCGAGGCGGAGACCCGCCGTCGCGGTCAGACGATGTACCTGCCGGACGGCTCCGTGCCGCTGCACCCGCGGCCGCTCTCCGAGGGCGCCGGATCGCTGCTGCCGGAGCAGGACCGGGCGGCCGCGCTGTGGGAGATCCACCTGGACGCCGCCGGCGAGGTCACCTCCGCCTCCGTGCGTCGCGCCCTGGTCCGCTCCCGGGCCCAGCTCGACTACGCGGGAGTCCAGGCCGACTTCGACGCCGGCCGCGTGCACCCGAGCATCGCGCTCCTGCCCGAGGTCGGGGCGCTGCGGGCGGCGTGGGGCCGCGCACACGGCGCCATCGACCTGCGACTCCCGGCACAGGAGGCCGTCGAGGGGCCCGACGGCTGGACCGTCCGGATCGAACCGCGCACCGACTTCGACGCCCACAATGCGCAGATCTCCCTGCTCACGGGCGTGTGCGCGGCCGACATCATGCTGCGGGCGGGAGTCGGGCTGCTGCGCACGCTCCCCGCCGCCCCGGAGGACGCCGTCGCCGACCTGCGGCGCACCGCTGCCGCGCTCGGGCAGGACTGGCCTGCCGGGGTCACCGTCGGCGATTTCCTCGCCGGTCTCGACGTCACGACCCCGCCCGGGCTGGCCGTGATGACCGACGCCGCCCGGCTGCTGCGCGGCTCGGGCTACGCCCCCTTCGGCACGGCCGCCGCTCCGGAGCCACCCGCCGACCGCGGCCACGCCGGCGTCGGCGCGCCGTACGCCCACGTCACGGCGCCGCTGCGCCGCCTCGCCGACCGGTACGCCACCGAGGTGTGCCTCGCCGCGTGCGCGGGCTCGCCGATCCCGGACTGGGCCCGCGGCGCGCTCGACGACGTCGCCGAGACCATGATCCGCACCAACACCCTGGCGAACAAGGTCGACCGGGCCTGCATCGACCTCACCGAGGCCGTGATCCTCGCGGGTCGCGTGGGCGAGGAGTTCGCCGCCGTGACGATGCGCGCCGACCAGGTGCTCCTCGACGAGCCCGCCGTGATCGCGCCCTGCACCGGCGGGCCGCCCGAGGGCAGCCGCGTGACGGTGCGCCTCGAGACGGCGGACGTTGCGTCCCGAAAGGTGTCCTTCGCGTACGAGAAGGCGCTAGCGTGAGGCCATGAGCCGTCGCCTCGTCCTCATTCCCGCTCTCGCCGCCCTGCTCGCACCCCTCGTCCCCGCCCTCGCAGCGCCCGCCACCGCGGCCCCGGAGTGCGCCGACTACACCTTCATCGGGGCCGCCGGTTCCGGTGAGGGGCACTCCGCCGGAGGCCTCGGATCCACCGTGAACTCCGCCGCGCAGGCCTTCGCCGGGCGCGCCCGCGCCGCGGGCAAGACGGTCGCGATCCGCCCGATCTACTACCCGGCGGCCGCCGTGCCCACCCGGGTGGACCAGTTCGGCGGCTTCCTCGCCAGCATGAACACGGGCGCCGCGAACACCCAGGGCGACGTCGAGATCGTCCTCAAGGCCTGCCCGTCGACGAAGATCGTGCTCGCCGGCTACTCGCAGGGCGCGTCCGCCGTGCACCGCGCGCTGCAGCGCCTGGGGGACCGGAAGCAGCTGACCGCGGCGGCCCTCATCGCGGACCCGGACCGCACCCCGAACGACACCACCCGGTACCTCGGCTCGGCACCGCGCTCCCAGGGCATGGCGCAGGCGTCGGCGATGATCAGCGGCGCGAACCCGGCACCGCTGGCCCCGCGCATCGGCGGCCGCACCCTGAGCATCTGCACCTCGGGCGACCCGGTGTGCCACT
Organism: Tsukamurella tyrosinosolvens; assembly: GCF_900104775.1. Taxonomy (NCBI): domain Bacteria; kingdom Bacillati; phylum Actinomycetota; class Actinomycetes; order Mycobacteriales; family Tsukamurellaceae; genus Tsukamurella; species Tsukamurella tyrosinosolvens. The sequence goes on along the minus strand of NZ_FNSA01000003.1, from coordinate 3,469,814 downwards.
GGACCGGCGACCTCGCGAAGACGGTCCCGAACTCGCACGACTCGTACTCGGGCGCCGACATCGGCGGCCGGCTCGCGGGCATCGCCGGGCTCTGACGGGCGGCGAGGCGGCCCGGGTCAGCGCAGGCCGCGCAGCATCCCCGGCAGGCTCGCGCGCGCCTGCGCGGCGCGCAGCTCCTCGACGGCGTCGAGCCGGCCCAGGCGGAAGGCGATCGCGGGGTCGGTCGTCTCGGCGGCCAGATCGGCCACCGCGTCGCGCGCGATCGTCGCGTCCTGGAACTCGCCGAGCCGCGTCTGCACCTTCGACAGCGACTTGACCTCGGAGCGCAGGTCGCCGCGCACCACGGGGTCGACCACGGCGGAGGCGTAGCGCAGGCGCTTCGCGTGCTTGCGGATGGCGTGCACGTCGTGGTCGGTGCACGCGGGGTCGGCGAGCAGCACCATCGACTGCCGGGCGAAGGAGCGGATCCGCTTGTCCAGCAGCGGCGCCAGGCTCTTCAGGGCGGGCCTGTCCGCCCGCTCGCGCAGCGGCGGGTCGGCGATGAAGGCGTCGATCGCGTCCAGCAGCACGAAGTACCGGTCCGAGGTCAGCGCGAGGTCCACGCGCGTCCAGCCGCGCGCCTCGGCGGCGTGCTGCCGCTGCGCGAGGGCCGCGCCGGCCCCACCCAGCTCGCCGTCCGCGTCGAAGGCCGCGAACCGCTGCGCCAGCACCTCGGCGTCGCGCACGGCGCCGAGGACGGACGCGAGGAGCTTGAGCTCCGAGCTCAGCGCGGCCCGGGCCGGCCCCTCGAAGAATCCGGAGAACTCGGTGAGCACGCTCCGCAGCTGGCGGGTCGCGATGCGCATCTGGTGCACGGAGTCGTCAGCGCGGGCTCGCACGCGCGGGTCCTCGCGGAGGAGCTTGTCGCGATACGCGGCGAGGGCCGCGGTCAGCAGTTGCCCGGCCGTCGCGTGCCCGATCTTCTTCGGCAGGTCGACGGCGCCGCGCGCGACCTCGGCGTCGATCGCGCGCGCCAACTTCGACGCCGCGTCCGGCTCGGCGCCGCCCGCCGCGCGCAGTGCCTTGTCCACGGCGACCGCGGTCTTGCGGCCCAGCGGGGTGTCCGGCACCTCGAACTCCCACTCGCGCCACTGCTTCTCGGGCCCGTCGGGCAGCAGTGACACCGAGTGCACGTGGTCGTCGACGAATTCGCCGAGGAGCTCCCCGTCGACCGCGTGGCAGTACGTCGTGTGCCGCTCGTTCTCGACGATCGCGATGGGGGCGAGGGCGCGCCCGCGCACGACGGCGCGGACGCGCTCCACCAGCTCCTCGGGCACCTCGGCCGACGCGCCCTCGGGTGCGTCCGCCTCGTCGCCCAGCGGCACCGTCACCTCGCGGCGGTCGGCACCGTCGGGCAGCTTGAGGTGCCACCCGTCGTCCTTGCCGCCCGTACGGCGGCGCAGCGTGATCCGGTTCGCGGCGAGGTCCAGGGCATCGGTGTCGTAGTACACCGCCACCAGGTGGAAGACCTCGTCGGTCGAGACGTGGTCGACGCCGGGCACGGCGGCCAGCGAGGGCGCCGCCGTCTCCGGCCCGACCTCGTACTTCGTCTCGATCTCACGCTGCTCGGCCATGCTCAGTCCTTCGCGAAGCGGTCGGTGGCCTCGATGAGGGCCGATCGGATGCCCGGCTCGAACGCCGAGTGTCCGGCGTCCGGCACGATCACCAGGTCGGCGGTGGGCCAGGCGCGGTGCAGGTCCCAGGCGCTGCGGGCGGGGCAGACCACGTCGTAGCGCCCCTGCACGATCACGCCGGGGATGCCGGCGATGCGGTCGATGTCCCGCAGCAGCTGCGCCTCGTCGAGGAAGCCGCCGTTGACGAAGTAGTGGTTCTCGATCTGCGCGAACGGGATCGCGAACCGCGGGTCGTCCGCGTCGGCCGAGCTCTCGGCGGTGTTGATGAGGTGGCTGGTGCTGCGCTCCCACTTCGACCAGGCCTTCGCCGCGGTGAGCGCCACCTCCTGATCGTCCGCGTGCAGGAGCCGGTGGTAGGCCGCGATCTTGTCGGCCGACGGTGCCCGGTCCGCCTCGTCGAGCGGGGCCAGGTAGTCCTCCCAGTTGTCCGGGTAGACGTGGGAGGCGCCCTCGTTGTAGTACCAGTCCAGCTCGCTGCGGCGCAGCAGGAAGATGCCGCGCAGCACCAGCTCCGTCACCCGCGCCGGGTGGGTCTGCGCGTAGGCCAGGCCCAGCGTGGAGCCCCACGACCCGCCGAAGACCTGCCACCGGTCGATGCCGAGGTGCTCCCGGATCCGCTCGATGTCGGCGATGAGGTGCGCGGTGGTGTTCACCGCGAGCCGGTCCGCCAGCGAATCGCCCTCGCCCGAGGGGGGATCGGCGATGTGCGGCTTGGACTGACCGCATCCGCGCTGGTCGAACACGACGATCCGGTAGGCCGCCGGGTCGAAGAACCGCCGGCAATCCGGGGAGGTGCCGCCGCCGGGTCCGCCGTGGATGAACACCACCGGCTTGCCGTCGGGGTTGCCGCTCTGTTCGACGTACAGCAGCTGCCCGTCGCCCACGTCCAGCAGTTCGGTGCTGTAGGCCTCGATCTCGGGGTAGAACTCGCGCATCAGAATCCGTGCTCCGGTCCGGGGAACTCGCCCGAGGCGACCTCCGCCACGTACTCCTGGGCGCCGCGCAGCAGCTCGTCGCCGATGTTCGCGTACTTCTTGACGAAGCGCGCCGTGCGGCCGCGGTTGAGGCCGGAGAAGTCCTGCCACACCAGTACCTGGCCGTCGCACTGGTTGCCGGCGCCGATCCCGATCGTCGGGATGGCGATCTCCTTGGTGACCTGTGCGGCCACGTCCGAGGGCACCATCTCCAGCACGACCGAGAAGGCGCCCGCGGCGTCGACGGCCTTCGCGTCGAGGCGGATCTTGTCGGCCGCCTCGTCGCCGCGGCCCTGGACGCGGTTGCCGCCCAGCGAGTTCACCGACTGCGGGGTGAAGCCGATGTGCGCCATCACCGGGATGCCGCGGCGCTGCAGGAACTCGATGGTGGGCGCCATGTGGACGCCGCCCTCGAGCTTGACCGCCTCGGCGCCGGCCTTCATCAATTTCGCGGCGCTGCGGTAGGCCTGCTCGGGGGACTCCTCGTAGCTCGCGAAGGGCATGTCCGCCACCACGAGTGCGTACTTCGTGCCGCGGCGCACCGCCGCCACCATCGCCGCCATCACGTCCAGCTCCATCGGCAGCGTGGAGTCGAACCCGTACACGGTGTTCGCTGCGCTGTCGCCGATGAGCAGGGCGGTGACGCCGGCCTCGTCGAAGATCGACGCGGTCATGTAGTCGTAGCTCGTGAGCATGGCCCACTTCTCGCCGCGCTCCTTGAGGTCGGCCAGGTGGTGGATCCGTACCTTCTTGCGCGGGGGTTTCGCGGCGGTCTCGCCGTCCGCGGCGGATCCGCTTCCGTACAACGGGGTCTCGCTCATCTCGTCACTCCATCTCAACAGTCCCAGCCGGAATCTCCGGTCCGGGCAGTCTTCAGGCCGGGTCGTGCCAGCGGTTCGTGATCGGCATCCGGCGGTCGCGGCCGAAGGCCTTGGGCGTGATCTTCGGGCCCAGCGGGTATTGGCGGCGCTTGTACTCGGCGCGGTCGACGAGGCGCGCGACCTTGCGGATCAGGTCGGGGTCGTAGCCCGCGCCGTTGTTCCCCTCCGCCGCGATCTCGGCGACGCCCTGGTCCTGCTCGACGTAGCGGCGCAGGATGTCGTCGAGGATCTCGTAGTCGGGCAGCGAATCGCTGTCCTTCTGGCCGGGGCGCAGTTCCGCCGACGGCTCCTTCGTGATCGAGTTCTCGGGGATCGGCGGCGTCTCGCCGCGCTCGACGGCGACCTTGTTGCGCCACCGCGCCAGCTCCCAGACGAGCGACTTCTCGACGTCGCGGATGGGGGCGTAGGCGCCCACCGCGTCGCCGTAGATCGTCGAATAGCCCACGGCCAGTTCGCTCTTGTTGCCCGTGGCGAGCACGAGGTGGCCGTCGAGGTTCGACAGCGACATCAGCGTCATGCCGCGGCAGCGGGCCTGGATGTTCTCCTCCGCCAGGCCGGACAGGTGCAGCTGGCCGACGAAGGCCTCCACCATGTGCTCGATCGGCTCGAACCGGAAGTAGATCCCCATGCGCTGCGCCTGATCCGCGGCGTCGTCCTTGGAGTGGTCCGAGCTGTACTTGGACGGCATGCCCACGCCGTACACGTTGTCGGCGCCCACCGCGTCGGCGGCGATCACCGCGACCAGGGCCGAGTCGATGCCGCCGGACATGCCCAGCCCGACGGTGCGCCCGCCGACCTTGTGGACGTAGTCCCGCGTCCCGGTGACCAGGGCCGCCCAGATCTGTGCGAGCTCGTCGAGATCCGTCCAACCGGTGACGATCGGCACCAGGTCGGTCGGCCGCGCGGGGAGGGCGACCTCCTCGACCTGCCACCCATCGACGGCGCGGGCCCGTTCGCGGCCCAGCGGCGCGATGTCGGCGAACTGTGTGAACTCGATGAACTGCGGCCCCGGCGTCAGCGCCCCGGCGTCGGGCCGGAAGACGAACGAGTCCCCGTCGAAGACGAGCTCGTCCTGCCCACCGACCAGGTTGACGTAGATCATCGGCGCGCCGCCCTCGGCGACGCGGGCGGCGACGACCTCGCGGCGCTGCGCGGGCTTGCCCGCCTCGAAGGGGCTGGCGTTGAGGCACAGGACCGCGTCGACGCCGAGCTCGCCCAGCCCGGCCACGGGACCGTCGGGCCACCAGACGTCCTCGCAGATCGCGAGGCCGAGGCGGACCCCGTCGACGTCGAGCACCACGAGCCGGTCGCCCGGGGTGAACCAGCGCTTCTCGTCGAAGACGCCGTAGTTGGGCAGGAAGTGCTTGTCGTACCGGGCGACGAGCTCGCCGCCGTGCAGCACGCCCGCGGCGTTGCGGGCGCCGCCGGTGGGGTTGGTGCTGGTCTCCGGGGCGTCCGGGTCGCGGTCCAGGAAACCGACCACCACGACGAGGTCGCCGCAGCCCGCCGCGTCGAGGGAACGGGCGAGCTCGTGCACGGCCTCGCGGGAGTCGACGGCGAAGGACCGGCGCAACAGCAGGTCCTCCACCGGGTAGCCCGTGAGGGCCATCTCGCCGAACACGGCGACCTGCGCGCCGCGCTGCGCGGCGTCCCGGGCTGCGGCGGTGATCCGAGCGACATTCGCGTCCAGGTCACCCACGACGGGGTTGATCTGGCACGCCGCGACACGAAGGGGCGTCATGGCTCAACCCTAGCGTCCCCGGAAGAGGGAGCGCCGCGTGGCAGGATCGGAAGGATGAAGGCAGGCAAGCCCCTCCTGACCGCGCTCGCGGTCCTCTCCGCGGCGGCGCTCGCAGGATGTTCGGTCCAGATCGGCGGGACCGCGGAACCGGCGGGCGGATCCGCCGCTCCCAGCACGGCCACCTCCACCGCGACGTCGGCGGCGGGCGTCCCCGCGCCGCTCCAGAAGTACTACGGGCAGCAGCTCGCCTGGGGCTCGTGCGCCGCGGTCGCCAAGGCCGACGACATCACCGAGTACGACAAGACGAAGCTCGAGTGCGCGCAGCTCACGGTGCCGATCGACTACGACGATCCGTCGGCGGGGGAGACGAAGCTCGCCGTCGCGCGGGTCAAGGCCACGGGGCAACGCCGGGGCTCACTCCTCATGAACCCCGGCGGCCCGGGCGGCTCCGGCGTGCAGCAGGTCGCGGGCAAGTCCATGGAGGCCGACAAGTTCGAGATCGCCCGCAGCTTCGACCTGGTGGGCTGGGACCCGCGCGGCGTGGGCGCGAGCTCGCCCGCCGTGAAGTGCTTCAGCGACAAGCAGCGCGACGAGAACCGCCTGTCCACCCTGGCCTACGACAACTCGCCCGCGGGGATCGCGAAGCAGGAGGCGTTCAACAAGTCCCAGGCCGACCTCTGCGCGCAGAAGATGGGCAAGACGTTCCTCGCGAACGTCGGGACCGCCGACACCGTCCGCGACCTGGACGTGCTGCGCGCCGTGCTCGGCGACGCGAAGCTCACCTACCTCGGCTACAGCTACGGCACGCTCATCGGCGCCGTCTACGCGGAGACCTTCCCGGACCGCGTCCGGGCCATGGTGCTCGACGGTGCCGTCGACCCCGCGCTGGACTCGATCACCTCGAGCGTGCAGCAGATGGCCGGCTTCCAGACCGTCTTCGACGACTGGGCCAAGGACTGCGCGAAGTATCCGACCTGCCCGGTCGGCACGGACCCGTCGAAGGCGACGGAACGGTACCAGCAGCTGACCAGGCCGCTCATCGACAAGACGGTCCGCGGCTCGGGCGGCCGGCAGCTGAGCTACAGCGACGCCACCACGGCCACGATCCAGGCCATGTACGCGCAACAGCTGTGGGAACCCCTGCGGCGCGGCCTCACCGGACTCCAGCGGGGCGACGGTTCCCTGCTGCAGCGCATCGCCGACCTGTACCTCAACCGCGACGAGCTGGGCCGTTACTCGCCGATGATGGACGCCAACACCGCCATCAACTGCGTCGACGGCCCCGCCGTGACCGACCCCGCCGACCTGTCCCGCCTCGACACCGAGATCCGCAAGGCCGCGCCCTTCCTCGACGACGGTCGCGGTACCGGACGCTCGGCGAAGGGGACGTGCGCCTTCTGGGCCGCGGCGCCCACGCTCAAACCGCACGAGGCGAGCGCCGTCGGCGCCCCGAAGCTGGTCGTCGTCTCCACCACGCACGATCCGGCGACGCCGTACGAGAACGGGGTGAATCTCGCGCGACAGCTCGATGCCTCCCTGATCAGCTTCGAGGGCAGCCAGCACACCGTGTCCCTGGAGGGCAACGCCTGCGTCGACGACGCGGTGACGGCCTACCTGCGCGACCTCAAGACCCCGGCCGAGGGCCTGCGCTGCACGGCGTGACCTAGTTCGCCGCCAGGACGCGGATCGCGAAGATCAGGGTGTCGCCCGGGTCGACGCCCGCCCGCGGCTCGCCCTTGGGGTACCCGTCGGCCGCGGTGACGGCCGTGACCACCGTCGCGCCGGACCGCTGCCCGACGAGCGCGGTCCGGAAGCCCGTCACCACGTCGGGCAGGGCGATCTCGGCCGAGGTCGAGCGGGCGAAGGCGTCGTCGAAGACCGCGCCCGTCCGGCCGTTCACGCTCTGGTAGCAGACGGTGACCACGGACTTCTCGGTCAGCAGCGCGCCCGAACCCGCCTCGGCGACGACCGTCTGGGACCGGTCCACCCGGTAGGGCGCGTCGACGGTGATGCGCGGCGCCGCGTGTGCGGTCGGCGGCACGACGAGGGCACGGCCCGCGACGCCGTTCAGCGTGATCGCCTTCGCGTCCGCGGCAGGCGCCGCGGCGGGGCAGGCGTCGATGGTGCCGCTCGCGCTGGACGTGGCGGGCGCCTCCGTCGATGCGCCGCACCCGGCGAGGGGGACGGCGCAGGCCGCGGCGGCGGCGACGGTGAGGCGCGCGAACGGTGCATCCACGCCCGGCACGCTACTCGGTATCGCCTTCGCAGGTGCGAATCGGCCGGAACCCGGGGGAGGCGTTCACCGGCCCACGACCTTCGCGGGTTGTAACACGCCGTTAACACCTCCTCGCTTAGGGTCGATCCCATGGACCGGCAGCAGGAGTTCGTGCTTCGCACCATCGAGGAACGGGACATCCGCTTCGTGCGGCTGTGGTTCACCGACGTCCTCGGCTTCCTCAAGTCCGTGGCGATCGCCCCCGCGGAGCTGGAGGGCGCGTTCACCGAGGGGATCGGCTTCGACGGCAGCTCGATCGAGGGCTTCTCCCGCGTCTCGGAGGCGGACACCGTCGCCAAGCCCGACCCGTCGACCTTCCAGGTGCTGCCCTGGACCAGCGGCGACGGGGAGATGCACTCCGTCCGCATGTTCTGCGACATCGCGATGCCCGACGGGACGCCGTCCTGGGGCGACAGCCGGCACGTGCTGCGGCGCCAGCTCAACCGCGCCGCCGATCTCGGCTTCTCCTGCTACGTGCACCCGGAGATCGAGTTCTACCTCCTGAAGAAGGAGTCCGGGCCGCACGGCATGCCGATCCCCGCCGACAACGGCGGCTACTTCGACCAGGCCGTGCACGAGTCGGCGCCGAACTTCCGGCGCAAGGCGATCGAGGCCCTCGAGGCGATGGGGATCTCCGTCGAGTTCAGCCACCACGAGGCGGGCCCCGGCCAGCAGGAGATCGACCTGCGGTACGCGGACGCGCTCTCCATGGCGGATAACGTGATGACCTTCCGCTACCTGGTCAAGGAAGTCGCGATGACCGAGGGCGTGAAGGCCTCCTTCATGCCGAAGCCCTTCTCGGCCCACCCGGGCTCGGGCATGCACACCCACATGAGCCTGTTCGAGGGCGACTCCAACGCCTTCCACGACCCCGACGACGAGTTGCAGCTCTCGTCCACCGGCAAGGCCTTCATCGCGGGCATCCTGCACCACGCGCCCGAGATCTCCGCCGTCACCAATCAGTGGGTGAACTCCTACAAGCGCCTGGTGACCGGCGACGAGGCGCCCACGGCCGCCACGTGGGGCGCCGCGAACCGCTCCGCCATGGTCCGCGTGCCGCTGTACACCCCGAACAAGGCGAGCAGCCGCCGCATCGAGGTGCGCTCGCCCGATTCGGCGTGCAACCCGTACCTGGCGTTCGCGGTCCTCTGCGCCGCCGGGCTCGAGGGCATCAAGGGCGGCTACGAGCTGCCCGAGGCCGCCGAGGACGACGTGCGGCAGATGACCGCCCGCGAGCGCCGTTCCATGGGCTTCAAGGACCTGCCCGCCAGCCTCGACGACGCCCTCGTGCTCATGGAGAAGAGCGAATTGGTCGCGGAGACGCTGGGGGAGCACGTCTTCGAGTACTTCCTACGCAACAAGTGGTCCGAGTGGAACGACTACCGCGCGGTGGTCACCCCGTTCGAGCTCGACCGCTTCCTCTCGCTGTAGGACGGGGCCGACGGTGCCGCCCACGAACCGCGAGGTCCGCCGCCCGAGCGCGGGCCGGTTGGGCCTCCTGGACTCCAACGCCGAACAGAACCTCGAATCCCTGGGATGGGCGAACGCCGAGTGCGCTGACGTCCTCTGGGCGCTCTCCCGCGCCGCCGACCCGGACTGGACGCTGCGCGCCCTCGTGCGCCTGCGGGAATCCGCGGGCGACGACTGGCCGGAGATCGCCGAACTGATCCGTGGCGACAAGACCTTCCGCGGCCGGCTCTTCGGTCTCCTCGGCGCCTCCGATGCGCTCGGCGACCACCTCATCAGCCATCCCGCCTCGTGGCGGCTGCTGCGGGACACCGCGCCGCTGCGCTCGCGTGACGACCTGATCACCGCGATGCTCGCCACGGTCGACGCCGTGAAGGTGCCGGGGCGCCGCGACGACGACCTGCTCTACCGCGCGGCGATCACCGGCGGCGCAGCGATCGCGGCGCTGCGGGACGGCTACCGCGACCTGGTGATGGTGCTCGCCGCCCGCGACCTCGCCGAGCTGGTGGAGAACGAGCCCACGCTGCCCTTCTCCCTCGTGGGCGCCCACCTCGCCGACCTCGCCGACGCGGCGCTCACCGCCGCTCTGTCGGTCGCGGTCGCCACCGTGCATCCCGACTCCGACCCGCAGGGCCGGCTCGCCGTGGTCGCCATGGGCAAGTGCGGCGCCCGGGAGCTGAACTACGTCTCCGATGTGGACGTGATCTTCGTGGCCGAGCCCGCCGACGGCGCCTCGGCCCGACTCGCGGGCGAGATGATGCGGATCGGCTCCGCCGCCTTCTTCGACGTCGACGCCGCGCTGCGGCCGGAGGGCAAGGCCGGCAGCCTCACCCGCACGTTGGAATCGCATGTGGCGTACTACAAGCGGTGGGCGAAGACCTGGGAGTTCCAGGCGCTGCTCAAGGCCCGGCCGCAGACCGGCGACCTGGAGCTGGGCCACGAGTACCTCGGCGCCCTGAGCCCGATGGTGTGGGAGGCCGCCGAGCGCGAGGACTTCGTGCAGGACGTGCAGGAGATGCGCCGCCGGGTCGAGGAGAACATCGCCCCCGACCTCCGCGAGCGCGAGCTCAAGCTGGGGCGCGGCGGCCTGCGCGACGTCGAGTTCGCCGTCCAGCTCCTGCAACTCGTGCACGGCCGCACCGACGAGACGCTGCGCGAGCGGAGCACCGTCGACGCGCTGGAGGCGCTCACCGTCGGCGGCTACGTCGGCCGCGACGACGGCGCGAACTTCACCGCGTCGTACGAGTTCCTCCGCACGCTGGAGCACCGGCTGCAGCTGCGCCGCATGGAACGCACCCACCTGCTGCCGCCGTCCGACCACGAAGAGGCGTGGCGCTGGCTCGCGCGTGCCGCCCACATCCGGCCCGACGGAGACCGCGACGCCGCCGGCGTGCTGCGGGCCGAGCTCAAGCGGCAATCCGCGCGGGTGCGCCGGCTGCACACCAAGCTCTTCTACCGGCCGCTGCTGGACTCGATCGCGAACCTCGACGCGGACGCGGTGAGCCTGAGCGACGACGCGATCGTCGCGCGACTCGCCGCCCTCGGCTTCCTCCAGCCGCAGCACGCGCTGGCGCACCTCAAGGCGATGGCCGACTCGTCGCGGCGCGGCCGGATCCAGACGATCCTGCTGCCGACCCTGCTCGAATGGCTCAGTGAGACCCCGAATCCCGATGCGGGCCTGCTGAACTACCGCAAGCTCTCCGAGGACCTGCGCGATGTGGAGTGGTACCTGCGGGTCCTGCGCGACGAGTCGGTCGTCGCGCAGCGGCTCATGACGGTGCTCGGCTCCTCGACCTTCGTGGCCGAGCTGCTGGCCCGCTCGCCCGAGGTGATCCGCCTCTACTCGGACGGCGCCACCGGCCCCAAGCTCATCGAGCCCTCGCCGCGCGAGGTGTACAACGGGATGCTCGCCGCGGTCAGCCGGGCTCACCACCGGGACCGCGCGATCGCCGTGGCGCGGGCCATGCGGCGCAGCGAGATCGCCCGCGTCGCCTCGGCCGACATCCTCGGCATGATGACGGTGCCCGAGGTCTGCGCGGCCCTGTCGTCGGTGTGGGGCGCGGCCCTCGACGCCGCGCTGGTATCCGAGGTCGCGACGTCGGTGGTCGAGCGCGAGTCCAGCCGCAGCGCCTATCCGGCCGGCGCGCCTGCGCGGATCGCCGTGATCGGCATGGGCCGGCTCGGCGGCCACGAGATCGGTTACGGCTCCGACGCCGACGTGCTGTTCGTCTGCGCGCCGAACGAGGGCTACGAGGACTCCGACGCCGTGCGCTGGGCCAACCAGGTGGCCGACGCCGTGCGGACGCGGCTCGGCGCACCGTCGGTGGACCCCGGCCTGGAGGTCGACACGGGCCTGCGCCCCGAGGGCCGCAACGGCCCCGTCGTTCGGACGCTGGCCGCCTACCGCGCCTACTACCAGCAGTGGGCGCAGCCGTGGGAGGTGCAGGCGCTCCTGCGCGCCACGCACGTGGCCGGCGACGAGGACATCGCCCGCGAGTTCCTGCACCTGGTCGACGAGACGCGGTACCCCGAGGGCGGCGTCTCGCCCACGACGGTCAACGAGCTGCGTCGCATCAAGGCCCGCGTCGATTCGGAACGGCTGCCCCGAGGCGCGGACCCGGCGACGCACACCAAGCTCGGCCGCGGCGGCCTCTCCGACGTGGAGTGGACGGTGCAGCTCGAGCAGCTGCGGCACGCCAGCGCGGTGCCCGCGCTGCGCAACACCTCCACCCTCGAGTCGCTCGACGCCATCGAGGAGAACGAGCTGCTCCCGGCGGCCGACGTCGAGCTGCTGCGGGCGGCCTGGCTCACCGCCACCCGCGCCCGTAATGCCCTGTTCCTGGTGCGCGGCAAGCCCGTCGACCAGCTGCCGGGGCCGGGCGCGGTGCTCTCCAACGTGGCCTACGTGGCCGGCTGGCGCGGCACCTCGCTGGACTTCCTCGACGACTACCTGCGCACGACCCGCCGCGGGCGCGCCGTGGTCGACCGGGTCTTCTGGGGCGAATAGCGCCGCAGCGGGCAGGATGTCCGCATGAGGTTCTTCTTCCGGACGGCGGCGAGCATCGTCGGCACCGCGGCCCTGCTGGGCGCGATCCTGGCTCTCGTCCTGCACTTCTGGCCCGGCACCGACCGCATCACGGTCGCGGCCGCCGCGGTCTCGCCGGTGCTGTTGGTGGCGTGCATCGCTCTCGCCGTGGTGTGCCTGCTGTACGTCCGCGCACTGCTGCGCCTGGTGCTGGCAGTGGCGGTGGCCGCGGCGGGGATCTGGGTGCAGGCGCCCCTGTGGCGCGGCGAGCCGGCGCCCACTGGCCAGGCGCTGACCGTGCTGACCGCGAACATCCAAGTGGGTGCGGGCGATACGGATGCGCTCGCGAAGCTGGTGCGCGACAACCGCGTCGACGTGCTCGCCGTCCTCGAGGTGACGGACGAGGCGGCCCAGCGGATCGGAGCGTCGAGCATCGCCACCGACCTGCCGCACTCGTTCGTGCGGTCGGCGGCCCTCGCCGACGGCACGGCGCTCTACAGCCGCCACCCCCTCACGAGCACCGGCGTCGTCCCCGGCTTCGTCATGAACGCGCTGACCGCCGTCGCCACCGTCCCCGGCCGGGGCGACGTGCAGCTCTTCGCGCTCCATCCCGTGCCGCCCCTGGACGCCGGTACCTGGGACTCCGAACTGCGCCGGATCGGGGCCCTCCTGCAGGGCGTGCCCGAGGGGAGGCCCGTCGTCGCCCTGGGCGACTACAACGCCACCTACGATCACGTGCGCTTCCGCAGCCTGCTCACGGGCGGCTACCGCGACGCGGGACAGCTCGCGGGCGCCGGGTGGCTGCCGACCTACCCGACGGACAAGGCCTACCCGCCGGTGGTCGGCATCGACCACGTCCTGCTGCGCGGGCTCGGCGCCGCCTCCGTGTCCGGGCACGAGGTGCCGGGCGCGGACCATCGCGCGGTGCTCGCCCGCGTGGGCTGAGCGCGGCGTCGTCCGGGCCGGCTCAGGCCACGCGGAGCTCCAGGCAGTTCTCGACGTTGAACAGTCGCAGCGTGCGCTGCGCGCCGACCGGGATCTCACCCAGCACCGCGGCGGTCGCGACCACGCGGGGCTCCGACGCCGTCATCGTCGCACCCCGGCGCAGGAGGTCGACGGTGCCCGCCGCGCGGATGTTGCGGACCCAGTCCGTGTCGGGCCCGTACGGCAGGGCGATGAGCAGGGTGCCGCGGTCGGTGTCGAAGGCGTCCACGGGGGTCTCGTAGGACTTGCCGCTGCGGCGGCCCACGTGCCGCACGACGGTGCGGGTGGAGTCGGGGGACTCGGCGTCACCCATCGACCGGGGATTGGTGAAGTCCCGGTTGATGCGGCGGACGAGGTCGAGGATCGGGCGGATCCGGAACCGGATGCCCGCGAGGATCACGGCGACCGCCGCGAGGGGGAGGAGCACGACGGCTCCGACGACGACGGACAGTACGCGCATGACGCCTCCTGGGGATCGGGTGATCCCAGTCTTGCGGCGCGGTCGTCGCAGCGCATCAGGGCGATCCCTGAATCCGCGGCGGCGCGGCCTCGCGGGCCTGGCGGCTACGAGGCGGAGAGGATCTTGATCGCGAAGATCAGCGTGTCTCCGGCCTGGATGCCGGCGGAGGGCTGGCCGGTGACGTAGCCGTCCATCGGCGCGATGGCCACGCCCACCGAGGTGCCGACCTTCTGCCCGGCGATGGCCTTCTTGAAGCCGGGGATCACGCCGTCCAGGGAGAAGGAGGCGGGCTTGCCGCGGTCGTAGGTGCTGTCGAAGCGCTCGCCGGTCCGGCCGTTCACGCCCAGGTAGCAGACGGAGACCGTCGCCGCCTCGCCCACCACGGCGCCGTCGCCGGGCGGGTTGAAGGCCTGGACGTGGGTCTGCGCCACGGAGAAGGGCTTCTCGACGGTGATCTGCGGCGACGCGGTGTCGGTCGGCCCGGTGACCACGATCGACCCCGTCTGGCCCTGGTAGGTCCAGTCGGGCGAGTTCGCCGTGCTGGGCGCGCCCGTCGGGCAGGCCGCGGAGGCCTCCGGCGTGCTGCAGGCGGTGAGCGCCCCCGCCGCGAGGACGGCGGCGACGACGGCGAGGGTCGGGCGGGAGGCACGCATGGACTCGAACCTACCGCGTCGCCGGAGGTTCACAGTGAGGTCCCAGGCTCGGCAGAGCGAATGCCGGACGCGCGTTGGGTAGCGTGTGGCCGTGGGAACGCGTGGGACGGTGGCGGAGCTGGCGCGGATCGCCCGCCTCGACGGTGCCGCGCGACGCGCCGTGGGGGCCGCGGAGCGGCTGCTCGGCGGGCTCGGGCGCGGCGAGATCGTCTACCTCATCGGCGTCGCCGGACACCCCAACCTGGGCGACGAACTGGTGCTGCGGATCTGGCTCCGGCACCTGGCGCGGGTCCGGCCCACCGCCACCGTCGTGGTCGACGTCGCGCACGTGGGAGAGGCGGCGTTGCTCTTCGCCGGCGACCACCCGCGCGCCGTGTTCGTGGACACGCTGTGGCGGCTCGCCCGCGCCGCCGACGAGAACCCCGATCTGCGGTCGGGGACGGCCGCCCAGGACTGGGTCGCGGGCGCCGCGACCGATATGCGGATCGCGCCGGGGCTGGCGGAGGGCGTCGACCACCTGCTGCGCGCCGCCAGTATCCACGTCATCGGCGGCGGCTACGTGAACCGGCAATGGCCCCAGTGGTTCCCGGTGATCTCGGCGGTGGCCGCCGTCGCCCGGCGCACCGGCACGCCCGCGTACGCATCCGGACTCGGGCTCCTCCCGCTGCCCGAGGCCGCCGACCTCGAGCGGTTCCTCGGCGACGCGGCGGCCTTCGCGGTCTTCGACGTGCGGGACCGCCCGTCCTTCGAAGCGCTGCGGGGCGTGCCCGGCGCTTCGTTCACGGGCGACGACGTGTGGCTCGGGCTCGACACCGCGGCCGGCCGGCCGGGAATCGGGCGCGGTTTCGGCCGGGCGCCCGCGGTCCCCGCGCTGCCCGGCGAGGTGGTGCTGTGCATGCAGGAGGACCTGTCCGAGGGCTTCGTCCGCGGCGGCCTGTCCGGCGCGCCCGCGCTGGCCGCCCTCGCCCGCGACGTGCTCGACGCGTGGGACGTGCCCGGCGACCGGGTGACCGTCGTCGAGGGCATACCGGGCCACGACTACACCGTCCCGAAGCTGTTGGGGGACAGGATCGACGGTGCGCGGATCATCCCGTTCCTCGACGTCTGGCGCACGGGCCTGCCCGTCGGCGAGGGGCGCACGTGGATCAGCTCGCGGTTCCACCCGCACCTCCTCGCCGCCGCCGCGGGCGACAGCGGCGTCGCGGTGGTGCCCAAGCGGGAGTACTACGACATCAAGCACGGCTCGCTCATCGACGCCGGGTCGCGGTGGACCGTCGTGGACGACGCCGCACCGCTCCCCGCCCGGCCCGATGCCGGAGGATTCCCGGAGGCGGACCGTCGGGCCAACGTCGCGCGGAAGGCCGCGCTCGCCGAGACGCTGTACCCGAGGGGTGGGCGAGGCTAGGAGGAATCCGGGCGGGCGGAACTGCGGCCGAGATTCTTGGCGTCGTGCTGCCTGGACATGTCCGCAGTGGGGATGACGAGCACCTCGCCGTCGGGCAGCGTGGTGCTCACCCGCGGGCGCGCCGGGCCGGAACCGGCGCCGGAACGGTCGACCACGTCGTTCCCCTTGAGTTCGGTCTCGAACATCATCGCCTCCCGTTCTCCACCGAGGTTACGCTCGGCGGGGTGCATTCGACTCGGCTGATTCTGATCAACGGCGCTCCCGGCTCGGGCAAGTCGTCGATCGCCGCTGCGCTTGCCGACGAGGACCCGGCGATGGTCATGATCGACGTCGACCGGCTCAAGCACGCCCTACCCGACTGGGACAGGGCCCCGATCGAGTCGGGGATCCGCGCCCGGGAGCAGGCCCTCGACGCCGCTGAGGTGCACTTGCGAGCGGGCCTCGATGTGGTGCTGGGGCAGTACCTCGCACGGACGCCGTTCATCGAGGCACTGGAACGACTCGCGGACCGATGCGGTGCACGCTTCGCCGAGATCGTCCTCGACCTGGACGCCGCGGAACTCGCGGCCAGACTGGAGGCGCGGGCGGCGGCCCCCGACCGCCCCGAGCACGCGGTCAACAATCGTCTGGTCGGCGCGGCGGACGCCGATGCGTTGGTGGCATCGCTGGAGCCGCTGCGCGCGTTGCGGCCGACCGCCGTCCGGATCGATGCATCGGGTTCGCTGCCCGTCACGGTCGCACGCGTGCGCGACGCCCTGCCCGACCGGGGACCTGACGGGGGAGCGCACCGTCGGGCCAGGAGGACGTGAAACGGCCCCGCACCCGGGAAGCAGGTGCGGGGCCGAATCAGATCGCGGCGCTACGGATCACACGTCGTAGTAGAGCTCGAACTCGTACGGGTGCGGGCGGAGGTTCACCGGGGCGATCTCCTTCTCGCGCTTGTAGGAGATCCACTCCTCGATGAGGTCCTCGGTGAACACGCCACCGGCGGTGAGGTACTCGTGGTCCTCCTCGAGGCGGTCGATCACGTCCGAGAGCTGGGTGGGGGCCTGCGGGATGCCCTTGGCCTCCTCGGGCGGCAGCTCGTAGAGGTCCTTGTCGACGGGGGCGTGCGGCTCGATCTTGTTCTTCACGCCGTCCAGGCCGGCCATCATCATGGCGGCGAAGGCCAGGTACGGGTTGCCCGAGGAGTCGGGGCAGCGGAACTCGATGCGCTTGGCCTTCGGGTTGTTGCCCGTGATCGGGATGCGCACACACGCCGAGCGGTTGCGCTGGCTGTACACCAGGTTGATCGGGGCCTCGTAGCCCGGCACGAGGCGCTTGTACGAGTTGATCGTCGGGTTCGTGAAGGCGAGCAGCGACGGGGCGTGGTGCAGGATGCCGCCGATGTACCAGCGCGCGATGTCCGACAGACCGCCGTAGCCGGCCTCGTCGTAGAACAGCGGCTTGCCGTCCTTCCACAGCGACTGGTGGGCGTGCATGCCCGAGCCGTTGTCACCGAACAGCGGCTTCGGCATGAACGTGACGGTCTTGCCCTCCTGCCACGCGGTGTTCTTGACGATGTACTTGAACAGCTGGACGTCGTCGGCCGCGTGGAGCAGCGTGTCGAACTTGTAGTTGATCTCGGCCTGGCCGCCGGTGCCGACCTCGTGGTGGCCGCGCTCGAGCGTGAAGCCGGCGTTCTTGAGGTTGGTGGAGATCTTGTCGCGCAGGTCCACGTAGTGGTCGTACGGCGCGACGGGGAAGTAGCCGCCCTTGTTGCGGACCTTGTAGCCGCGGTTGGGGGAGCCGTCCTCCTCGATCGGGCGGCCGGTGTTCCAGGAGCCGGAGACCGAGTCGACCTCGTAGAACGAGCCGTTGATGGTCGAGTCGTAGGACACCGAGTCGAAGATGTAGAACTCGGCCTCGGCACCGAAGAAGCAGGTGTCGGCGATGCCGGTGCTGAGCAGGTACTCCTCGGCCTTGCGCGCGATGTTGCGCGGGTCGCGGGTGTACGCCTCACGGGTGAACGGGTCGTGGACGAAGAACGAGATGTTCATGGTCTTCGCGGCACGGAAGGGATCGATGCGCGCCGTGGTGACGTCGGGCAGCAGCATCATGTCGGACTCGTCGATCGACTGGAAGCCGCGGATCGACGAACCGTCGAACGCCAGGCCGTCCTCGAAGACGCTCTCGTCGAACGCCTCGGCGGGGATGCTGAAGTGCTGCATCGTGCCGGGCAGATCGCAGAAGCGGATGTCGACGTACTCGACGTTCTCCTTCTTCAGGTAGTCGAGAAGTTCCTCTTTGGTAGTGAACACCTGTTACTGGCTCCTTCGTCGTCCGGCGGTGACGGTCGCGGTCGTACCGTTCGCACCACCACCGAGGTTACGAGAATGAACGTTATGGACGAGGTGTTGCCCGAGAACTAACGCAATGTTTCAACGGTGTTACACATCGAGGGTGGTCCGGGAGGCCGCCGAATCGGACCCCACGTACCCTGGGAGCCATGCGTCGAGAAACGGGATCATGGCTGTCCGGAGCCTCCGCGGCCCTGCCGGAGGGCTCCCACGGGGAGTACCGCGGGCAGGCGCTGGGGCTGCCGCGCGACGGTGCCGGGTCCGCCGCCGGCTCGGGCCGCCGCGTGCTGGGGCTGTTCCTCGACTGGGTGCCGTCCGCGCTGATCGCGGTGGCGATCGTGGGCCCGAGCCGCGTCTTCGCGGGGGAGCCGACCGCCTTCGACACGCTCGCGCTGGGCATCTGGTTCGCCGTGGGCGTGCTGTCGGTGACCCTGTTCGGCTTCACGCCGGGCCAGTACTTCGCCGGCCTGCGCGTCGCCCGGATCGAGAACGCGCAGATGCGCGTCGGTCTCGTCCGCGCGCTCGCGCGCAACCTGCTCATCGTGTTCATCGTGCCGCCGCTGATCCAGGACGTGGACGGCCGCGGCATGCACGATCGCGCCACCGGAACGATCCTCGTCAAGGCCCGCTGAGAACGAGCTCGACGTCCCGCCGAGACGACTCAGGGCCCGCCGAGACGACTCAGGGCCCGCCGAGACGACTCAGGGCCCGCCGTAGCGGGCCCCGAGGGCGGGATCAGTTGGAGCCGGTCTTGCGCCGGACGGTGCGCTGCACGCTGCGCATCTTGGCACCCTGCGGCAGCGGGCCGCGCGGCATCTGCGCGCCGCCGCTCCGGTTGGACAGGGCGGCGAGCCGGCCCTCCAGCTCGTCGATCTTCTTGCCGTTGATGTTCGACGGGAGCTTGTTCAGCGAGCGCTGCAGCTTCCGCAGCGGGACCTGCCCCTCCTCGTTGCCCACGGTGAACTCGTAGATCGGCGTCTGGCCCACGACGCGCGCCGTCTTCTTCTTCTCCTGCGCGAGCAGGCCCTTGATGCGGCCCTCGTTGCCCTCGGCCACGAGGATCACGCCGGGCTTGCCGATCACGCGGTGCACGGCGTCGGCGTGGGTGGTGCGGGCGACGGCCTGCGTCACGCGCCACGAACCGCGCATGTTGTCGAGCGCCCAGCCGGCGGCGCCGACCTGTCCCTCGTTCTTCGTGTACACGCTGCGCTCGAGGCGGCGCGTGAACACGATGAACGCGCCGAGCGCGCCGAGCAGCACGCCGAGGATGAGGAACATCCACCACGGCTGGCCGATGAGGACGCCGAGACCGATCGACAGCGCGACCGCGACGACGAAGACGCCGACCATGATCGGCACCAGCGCCTTGTCTTCCTTGCGCTGCATCTGGAACGCCTGCCACATCTGCTTGCGGCGTTCCTTCGAAGCGGCCCGCCGTGCCCGCTTCGCCTCGGCCTTCTGTGCCTTGAGCTTGTCGGCCGCTGCCTTGTCCTGTGCCATGTCTCCCAGCTTAATGTTCTACTTCGCGGCGGCGGCCATGCGGCTCAACACCGACGTGGCCTCCTGCGCGGCGTCGCCCTCCGCGGTGAGGTGCGCCATGTTGGCCGGGATCGGCCGACCGTGGTGCGCCATCGCCTTCGCGTAGAGCTTGCCCGCGCGGTACGACGAGCGCACCAGCGGACCGGCCATGACGCCCGCGAAGCCCATCTCCTCGGCGGCCTGCGTGTGCTCGACGAACTCCTCGGGCTTGACCCACCGCTCCACGGGGTGGTGCCGCGGCGACGGGCGCAGGTACTGGGTGATGGTGATGATGTCGCAGCCCGCGTCGTGCAGGTCGCGCATCGCCTCCGTCACCTCTTCGGGGGTCTCGCCCATGCCGAGGATGAGGTTCGACTTGGTGACGAGGCCGAAGTCGCGGGCCTGGCGGATCACGTCGAGCGACCGGTCGTAGCGGAACGCCGGGCGGATGCGCTTGAAGATGCGCGGCACCGTCTCCAGGTTGTGGGCCAGCACCTCGGGGCGCGACTCGAAGACCTCCGCGAGCAGCTCCGGCTTGGCGTGGAAGTCGGGGATCAGGTTCTCGACGCCCGTGTTCGGGTTCAGCTTGTGGATCTGGCGCACGGTCTCGGCGTACAGCCAGACGCCCTCGTCGGGCAGGTCGTCGCGCGCGACGCCCGTGATGGTGGAGTAGCGCAGGCCCATCGCCTGCACCGACTCGGCCACGCGGCGCGGCTCGTCGCGGTCCAGTTCCGCCGGTTTGCCCGTGTCGATCTGGCAGAAGTCACAGCGGCGGGTGCACTGCTCGCCGCCGATGAGGAAGGTGGCCTCGCGGTCCTCCCAGCACTCGTAGATGTTGGGGCAGCCCGCCTCCTCGCACACCGTGTGGAGGCCCTCACGCTTGACGAGGCCCTTGAGCTCGGTGAATTCAGGGCCCATCTTCGCGCGCGTGCGGATCCAGTTCGGCTTGCGCTCGATCGGGGTCTGTGCGTTACGGACCTCGAGGCGGAGTAGCTTGCGGGGGTTCTCCGGGGTACTCACCCGGTCCATGCTACGCCCGGTCCCGCGGCCCGCCGGTGGCGCGGGTCACGCCCGATCGACCGCGATCCTTCGATCATCTAATCTGGCTCGGACGGAAGGTGTGGCGATGGTGCAGGGGAGGACCCCGTGGGGCACGTTCGGCGTGCTCTACCTGGTGTTCTTCCTCATGGGCGCCGAGATGAATCTCGTCGCTCCGCTGCTGCCGGACATCGCGCGGTCGTTCGGTGCGTCGACCGGCGCCGCGGGCAACGTCGTCACCGCGTACGTCCTCTGCTACGCCGTCACCGGGCCGCTGTTCGGCCGGCTCTCGGACCGCCTCGCGCGCCGGCACGCGATCGCCGTCGGGATGGCGGTCTTCGCCGTGGCGGACGTCCTGAGCTACGTCGCGCCGTCGCTGGGGCTCCTCGTCGCGGCGCGGGCGCTGTCGGGGCTCGGCGCGGCCCTCGGCGCACCGTCGATCTGGGCCTACCTCGCCGAGTACGCCGCGCCCGCACAGCGCGGACGGGCCGTCTCGCTGGGCGCGGCCGCCTACGCGGGCGGGCAGGTCCTCGGCGTCCCGCTGGGAGCGCTCCTCGCGCACGGACTCGGCTGGCGCGCGCCGTACCTGCTGATCGGCGTGCCGATGCTGGTGGTAGCCGCGGTGACCGCGCTGCGGCTGCCGTCCGCCGGGCCGACCGCGCCGGGCCCGGACCGGGGCGGCCTGTTCGCGCCGTGGCGGGACCGCCGGATCGCGCTGGCGTTCACGTCGTCGCTCCTGCTCCAGGCCGGCCGGCTCGGCGCGTACACCTATGTGGGCGTGCTCCTGTCGCAGCGGTTCGGCTACGGCCTCACCGCGCTGGGCCTGATCGGGCTCGTCGTGGGCATCGGCTCGATGACGGGCTCCGTGGCGACGGGGGCGCTCGTCGACCGCCTGGCCCGGCCCGGTGTGCACCCGGCGTGGGTGCCGGCGGGCGCGGCACTGGTGGTCGCCGCGGGGGTGGCGGTCGCCACGACGGCGACGGTCCCGGCGGTCGCCATCGCGGCGATCGCGGTGTGGTGCGCGGGCGGCGGCGCCTTCTTCTCGGCCCAGCAGACCTACCTCTCCTCCGTCGATCCCGACAACCGCGCCGCGGTGCTCGGCTGGAACAACGCGTGCACCAACGCCGGTATCGCCGCGGGCACCTCGGTGCTGGGCGCGGTCGCCGTGGGCGGCCCGGTGTTCGCCGCCGCGGCCACCGGGTTCGCCGTGGCCGCGTCGCTCCTGTCCTTCGCCTCCGTCCGCCTCGGCGCCGCGCCGTCCCGGGCCCAGCGGACCCGGGACGCGGCCGTCACGGCTTCGACGGCCACCACACGCGGTCGCCGAGCGCGGTGATCGCCGCCGGCACGAAGACGGTCCGCACCACGACGATGTCGATCAGCAGGCCGATGCCGATGGTCGAGCCGATCTGCAGCAGGTTGATCACGCTGCCGCTCATCAGCGCGAACATCGTGATGGCGAAGACCAGTCCGGCGGTGGTGATCACGCTGCCGGTGGTGCCGAACGCGCGGAGCACGCCGCGCACCGTCGAATCCCCGGCGGCCTCCTCGCGGATCCGGTCCGCGAACAGCATGCTGTAGTCCGCGCCCACCGCGACCAGCGCCATGAAGGCGATCGGCAGCACCGACCAGTCGACGGGGATCCCCAGGCCGTGCTGCCAGAGCAGCACCGACGCACCCGCGGCGGCGGCGAAGGACAGCACCACCGTGGCGACCATGAGCGCCGCCGCGATCACCGCCCGGAGCAGCACCAGCAGCACCAGGAAGACGCCGATCACCGCGACCAGCCCGAAGAGCAGGAAGTCCCGCAGCACCTGCTCGCGCATCTGCGCCGAGATCGAGGCCAGGCCGAAGCCGTCCATCGTCGCGGACTCGAGCACGGTGCCGTGCGCCGCCGCCCGCGCGGCGTCGGGGATCGACGCGGCCGTGTTGAGCGCCTCGTCCGAGTACGGGTTGATGCCCCACACCACGAGCATGCGGGCGGACCGGCCGTCGGGCGACATGAGCACCCGCGAGCCGTCGACGAAGCGATCCGACTGCAGTCCCTGGGCGGGCAGGTAGAAGCCGCGGCCCGGGCCGTCGGTCGTGCCGGCGCTGAGCCCGGTGAGGTAGTCCGTGGCGGTGCCGAGGCCCTCCTGGAGGCGGCCCGTCATCTCGACCACCTGATCGGTGCCCGTCTTGACCTGCCCGAGGCCCGCGCTGAGCTGGGACAGGCCCGTGGAGAGCTGGGAGACGCCCGCGTTCAACTCCGCGAGCTGCGCCTTGACCTGCTCGGGGCTGAGGCCCCCGAGGCCCTTGAGGAGCCCCTGCAGCCGGGCCAGCGCGTCGTCGGCCTGGGAGAGCGCGGTCGCCGCGCGGTCCGTCGTCCCCGCGGGCAGCACGACGGTGGCCGCGCGGACCGCCGTCGAGGCCCGCCCGGACGTGGCGCGGTCGAGCTCGGCGAAGGCCCGGCGCGCGGCGGTGCAGTTCGCGTCGGCGGCACAGGCGGGGGAGGCGGGGCCGACCAGGGGGCCGAACACCTCGCCGATCCCGGCGTTCTGCCGCTGCGCGGTCCGGACGGCGTCGGCGGCGGTGGTCAGGGTGGCGACGGCGCTGCGCAGCAGGGCGGTCGCGGCGTTCACGTCGACGGTGCCGCCGCTCGCGGTGGCGAGCGCCTGCTGGGCGGAGGTCAGGGCGTCGAGCACGCCGGACGCCAGCCCGGTGACGCGCTGGGTGCCCGCGACGAGCTCCGGTACCCGGCGGGACGCCTCGCCCGCGCCGGTATTGAGCTGGTCCACGCCGGAAGCGAGCGCCTTGAGCTGCGGCGAGGCGTCCTTGAGCTGGCGGTTCGCGTCGCCCAGGCCGTTCGCGACCTGCTGCGTCTGGTAGCCGACGGCCGACTCGGGGATCGGCT
This sequence comes from Tsukamurella tyrosinosolvens, assembly GCF_900104775.1. Taxonomy (NCBI): domain Bacteria; kingdom Bacillati; phylum Actinomycetota; class Actinomycetes; order Mycobacteriales; family Tsukamurellaceae; genus Tsukamurella; species Tsukamurella tyrosinosolvens. The sequence goes on along the minus strand of NZ_FNSA01000003.1, from coordinate 3,446,491 downwards.
TCCCGTCGGGCCGGGTGATCGACCGGACGTAGGCCACCTGCGGCAGGTTCGACACCCCGATCGCGATGGATTCGAGCGCGGCGAGGTCGTGGGTGTTGCGCATGTCGTGGTCGGCGCGGATGAGCAGGAACTCGGGCACCGCCTCGTTGACGCCCCAGTGCTCCATGACCGTCTCGTAGCCGTTGCGGGAGTCGGTGGCCCGCAGCTGCATCCGGTTCTCGTCGAAGCCGATCACCATGCTCGGCAGCACCGCCGCGGCGGCGAGGAGGACCACGAGCGCGGCCGCCGAGAGCGGCACCGCGCGGCGCATCACCTTCGCGCCGGTGCGGCGCCAGCGCTTCTCGGTGCCCGGGCGGGGCTCCACCCAGCCCCGCGCGCCGAGGTAGCGCAGCAGGGCCGGCGGCAGCGTGAGGGCGATGAGGCAGGTCACGATGATCGAGATCGTGGTCGGCAGGCCGGCGGTGACGAAGATGCCGACCTTGCAGAAGATCATCGCGCCGCTCGCCACGGCGATGGTGAGGGCCGAGGCGACGATGATGCGCCCGACGCGCGTCGACGCGGCGACCGCGGCCTCGTCGGACGGGATCCCCGCGCGCCGCGCCTCGTGGTACCCCGCGACGGCGAAGATCGCGTAGTCGGTGGCCGCGCCCAGCACCATCGCGGTCATGATCGCGATGGAGAAGTTGGACACGGGGATCACCTCGTGTTCGCCGAGCAACGAGACGATGGGCCGCGCGACGGCGAGCGAGAGGCCGATGGTCAGCAGCGGGACCATCGCCGCGCCGATCGACCGGTAGGTGACGAGCAGCAGCGCCATGATGAGCACCACGGAGACCGCGGTGATGACGAGCAGCGACGCGTCGATCGCGGTGAACAGGTCCGACAGCGTCGGTGCCGTGCCCGTGAACTCGACGGTGGTGCCCGCCGGCGCCGGGATCGAACGGATGGTCTCCCGGATCGCCTCGGTGCTCGATTGCGCCCGCGTGGAACCGATGTCGCCGACCTCGGCGACGAGCAGGTTGATCGCCCTACCGTCGGGGCTCAGGCCCACCTCGCGGGCGGCCGGCTTACCGAAGGTGTCGATGACGTAGGCGACGTGCTCCTTGTCGGCCTCGAGCGCGCTGGTGAGAGCGCGGTAGTACTGCTCCTGCTCGGGGCCGATCCTCCCCTCGGCGGCGACGATGACGTTGCCCTGCGCCGTGGACGACGGGGTGCCGAACTCCTCGGCCATGGCGCGCAGCCCGTCGACGCCGGGCAGGTCGCCCGGGATGAACGGTGCCGAGTGCTTGTGGACCGTGACCTCGAGTTGCGGCACCGCGACGTTGAGGATGCCGGCCACGCCGACCCAGAACAGCAGGATCCAGGCCGCGTAGCGCACGCAGAGTCGGCCGAGCCGCGCGAAGAAGGGCTGCTTCGCTGCGGAATTACTATGGGCGTCGATCACGGTCACCTTCCGGTCCGCCGGAGGAGATCCGGCCGTGGTCCAAAAATCGAACTGGACTGATAGGTGTGAACCGTATCTCTATCGGCGAGGCGCGCCTAGTGCGTCGCGGTGTGGGTTCCGCCGCAGAGCGGCAGGGGGAGTGACATGCGTCACAACGAGGGCGAGGTCGACCGCCCGCTACCCGGGCGACCGGTCCGCGGTTCGGACTCCGGGCGGCCGATGATGGCCGCGCTCGACCTCTTCGGCCGGCGGTGGGCGCTGCGAATCGTGTGGGAGCTGCGCTTCGGTAAGTCGCGGTTCTCCGACCTGCGCAACGAGATCGAGGGCATCTCGTCGAGCACGCTCTCGCAGCGGCTCTCCGAGCTCTCGGCGGCGCACATCGTGGCGCAGACGTCCGATGGCGCCTACCGCCTCAGCTACCAGGGCAAGGCCCTCCTGATCGCCCTGGGGCCGCTGGAACTGTGGGCCAAGGCGTGGGCGAAAGCGGTCCGGGACGGCGCGCCGGAGGATCCCGCCGATCGGGCGTGATCGGTCGCTCCGGCGTGCCCCGATCTCGTTGTTCGATCTGACGCGATGGGCTTCGAACAGGTGTAGCATGAAGGCATGGACCTGCCGGGCGTGATTCGCGATCTACCTGGGGAGATGATTCCCGAGGGGCTGGCGGCTGTGCACGGCTATCGGGATCGGCTGTCGAAGCTGGCATTCGAACAGCGCTGTGCGGAGAACGCGGCGTACTGCCGTCGCGTCGCGGCGTTGTACTGCCTGTATCGCACGATGTACGCGGACGCTGAGGCGGAACTGCTGGGGTTGCCCGCGGATGCGGAGATCTCCGATCTGCGGGCCCGTCAGCGGGATCTGCGGTTGCGGGAGACGGAGCTCCAGGCGCAGGTGTCAGTGGTGCTGAGGGTCGGGGCGTCGGCGGCGGACCGCGCGGTGGAGGAAGCGGTGGGGTTCGTCGAGCGCCTGCCGCGGGTGTTCGGGTTGATCGCCGCAGGGGTCCTCTCCGTGCCGGGCGGGCGCGAGGCGCTCGCCCGGTCGCGGGCACTCGGCCGCGCGCAGGTCCGCGAGTTCGACGGTGCCCTCGCCGACCGCTTGGAGGCCGATGCGCGGGAGCTGCTGGCGATCCCGGCGTTGCGGGAGTTCGCGGATCTGCTGGTGGCGCGGATCGATCCGGAGGCGGCGATCAGGCGGCGAGAACGGTCCCGGGATGATCGGACGGTGATCTTCCGGCCGGAGGAGGACGGGTTGGCGTCGGCGTTCGCCCTGCTGCCGGCGGAGGATGTCGCGGAGTTCGAGCGGCGGGTCGATGACATCATCGGCACGGTGTGTGATCAGGATTCGCGGGCGGTGTCGCAGCGTCGCGCGGATGGGCTGATGATGCTGCTGCGCGGGTACGTGACGTTGGGCTGTGACTGCGGGGTGTGCGAGAAGACCGAGCCGCGGGCGGTGGAGGAGGGTGTCGAGGACGGAGTGATCGTCCGGTACCGCGCCCTGGTGCACGTGGTTGTCAACGAACGCACCCTCGCCGATCCGGAGAACGACGAATCGGGGTACCTGAGCGGCTACGGGCCGATCACCGCCGCGCACGCCCGCGATCTCGCCGGACGGGAGGACGCGGTGGTCCGCGAGTTCGGCGAGCGGATCGATACCGCGGGCACCAGCGCGTCCGAGTCGGACGTCACCGCCGATTCCGGCACAGCCGATAGCGCCGATGCTGCCGATCGTGGCGACGACCTCGCTGCAGATCCGGACGCTTCAGATGTCGATGACCCGGATACTGCTGAGATCGCGGGTGATGCGCTCGTCAGGGCTCGAGGTAGCGCGGACTACCGGTTGACCGCGGACCTCGTCCGCTACCTCACGATCCTCCACCCGCGGTGCGTGTTCCCGCTGTGCACCCGCCCGGCGCGGCGTTGCGAGATCGATCATTCCCGCGAGTACGACCACGTCGACCCCGCCCGCGGCGGGCGGACCGCCGCGAACAATCTGCAGCCGCTGTGCAAGAAGCATCACCAGCTCAAGACGGCGGGAGGGTGGATCGACGCACGCCTACCGGATGGTCGGATCCTGTGGATCAACCCGGACGGCGAGCACATCATCGTCGATCCGGCCGGCGTCGTCCTGGCGCTGTTCCCGGACCTGAAGCGGGTGTCGTGGACAGCGCCGGACCTGCCCGATCCGAGGTATCGGGTTCGGAACGGGCCGACCAAGTTGCAGCGCGAACATCGACGCCGCGAACAGATCCGCCAACGCCACCGCGACGCCGCGCAGCGCCTGCGGAACCCGCGTCCTCCGGAGCCTCCGCCGGGCAGGTCGCCGTCGGGTGCAGGCATCAGCATCATCGAGGAACGCCTGCGGTGTGTGCTGCGCGCGCACCGTGCGCAGGTCCGCGCCGAGATCCGCGCCGAACGCGCCGCCGTGCTTCCCGAGGGGCCGACGCACCGTCGACCACCTGAACGGGCCCACTCCGACGACGAGCCGCCCCCGTACTGAGCCCGGTGCGGCCTCAGCGTGCGGTCGGCGCCGACGTCTGGTGCAGTGTCTCGTCCGTGACGGGGAGGTCGCCGTCGAGCGCGCGCTGGACGGCGTCGACGACGGCGTCGCGCACCTCGCCGACGGTGACGTCGCGGCCCAGCTCGGAGCTCAGCGTGGTCACGCCCGCGTCGGGGATGCCGCAGGGGATGATCGCGTCGAAGCCGCCGAGCGTGTTGTCGCAGTTGAGGGCGAAGCCGTGCAGGGTCACGCCGCGCGCCACGCGGATGCCGATGGCGGCCACCTTGCGCTCGGGTCGCGCACCGTCGGCGGGGAACCAGACGCCCGAGCGGCCCTCGACCCGGCCGACCGGGAGCCCGAGGCCCCGGCAGACCTCGATGAGCGCCTGCTCGATCCGGCGGACGTAGTCGACGACGTCCATCGCGGAGCCCAGCTTGATGATCGGGTAGCCGACCAGCTGGCCCGGGCCGTGCCACGTGATCTTGCCGCCGCGGTCGACGTCGATGACGGTGCTGCCGTCCGTCGGCAGGTCCTGCGGCTCGGTGCGCTTGCCCGCGGTGAACGTGGGCGGGTGCTCGAGGAGGAGCAGCCGGTCGCCGATGGCACCGTCGGCGCGCTGGTTCGCGAGGTCGTGCTGGAGGTCGAAGGCCTCCTGGTAACCGATGGTGCCGAGGTCCTCGACCAGGATCGGGTCGGAATCGGCGCGGGCGGAGCGTGCGGGCATGCCCTCGACGCTACGCCCCGTCCGCCATCGCCGCGGCGAGGGCGGCGGGAAGAGTGGTGTGCGCGAACCGGAACCCCGTCTCGTGCAGGACCCGCGGCACGACGCGCTGCGACGAGAGGAGGCCCTCGTCGGCGATCTCGCCGACCACGGCGCGCAGGGCGAACCGCGGCACCACCCACCGCGCCGGACGGCTCACCGTACGGCCCAGAGCCTCGCTGAAGGCCTGCTGCCGCACCGGCGCCGGCGCGACGACGTTGACGGGACCCACGATCGTGCGGGCGAGGGCACCGTCGAGCACGTGCAGGACGGCCCGGGCGGCGTCGTCGCGCGAGATCCACGACATCCACTGGTGCCCGCTGCCGAGCCGGCCGCCCAAACCCAGCCGGTAGACCCGGCGGAGCACCGGGAGCAGCCCGCCGGCGGCGGAGAGGACGTGCCCGAAGCGCAGGTGCGCCACCGTCACGCCCCCGGCGCGGGCCGGAGCGGCGGCGGCCTCCCACTCGACGCAGAGGCTCGCGAGGAAGCCGGATCCCGGCGGCGTGCCGCCGGTTCCGTCGAGGCACTCGGTCTCGCCCGCGTCGCCGTAGACGCCGATGGCGCTCGCGCCCAGGAACACCGGCACGCCGTCGCGCGCGGCCGCCTCGGCGAGCGCCGCGGTGGACTCGATGCGGGAGTCGCGCAACTCCTGCTTGACCGCGCCCGTCCAGCGGTGGCCGGCGAGCGGGGAACCGTTGAGCACGATCACCGCGTCGAAGCCGGCGAGGTCGGGGACCTCGCCACGCGCCGGATCCCAGGGGAGGCCGCGCGCGGAATCACCCCGAACGAGCGGAACGACGGTGTCGCCCCGCCGCGTCAGCGCTCGTGACACCGCAGTGCCGATGAGCCCCGACGATCCGGCGAGGGCGACCCGTCGTTCCATGAGATCGGGTGGTTCCGGTGTTTACAGGCCCAGATCCGCCTCGAACGCGCCCTCCTCGAGACGGTGCTTGACCGTCGTGAGGAAGCGGCCCGCGTCGGCACCGTCGATGAGGCGGTGATCGTAGGTGAGCGGGAGGAAGGCCATCGGGTGGATGCCGATGGACTCGGTGCCCGCGGCGTCCTTGACCACGACCGGACGCTTGACGATCGCGCCGGTACCCAGCATCGCCGCCTGCGGCGGGACCAGGATCGGGGTGTCGAAGAGCGCGCCCTCGCTACCGATGTTGGTGATGGTGAAGGTGCCACCGGAGAGCTCGTCGGGCTTGAGGCCGCTGTTGCGGGTGCGCTCCGCGAGGTCCACGATCGCGCGGGCCAGGCCGGCCAGCGACAGGTCGTCGGCGTTCTTGATCACCGGCGAGAGCAGGCCCTGCGGGGTGTCGACGGCGATGCCCAGGTTCACCACGCCGTGGTAGGTGATCTCCTTGAAATCGTCGCTGATCGACGCGTTGACGTTCGGGTGCACCTTGAGCGCCTCGATGACCGCCTTCGCGATGAAGGGCAGGTACGTGAGGTTCACGCCCTCGTTCGCCTTGAACGCGGCCTTCGCCTGCGCGCGCAGCGCCACGATCTTGCTGAAATCGACCTCGAAGACCTGGGTGAGCTGCGCGGAACCCTGCAGCGACTCCCGGGTCACCTTCGCAGTGATCTGGCGGATGCGGTTGGTCTTCTGCGAGGTGCCGCGGAGGGCCGCCAGCTCGGGGCGGGCACCCTTCGGGGCCGACGGTGCCGCCGGCGCGGCGGCCGCGGGGGCGGCGGCAGCGGCCGGAGCAGCGGGGGCCTTGGCGGCCTCGGCCGCGGCGAGGACGTCCTGCTTGCGGATGCGGCCACCGACGCCGGTGCCCTTGACCGCGTTCAGGTCCACGTTGTTCTCCGCAGCCAGCTTGCGCACCAGCGGGGTGACGTACGGCGTCGAATCCGACGCCGACGCGGCCGGGGCGGGCGCCGCGGGGGCGGCCGGAGCAGCCGGGGCCGCAGGAGCGGCCGCGGCGGGAGCGGGGGTCGGCGCGGGAGCCGGGGCCGCGGGGGCGGCCGGAGCGGGCTCGGGTGCCGGAGCGGGCTCGGGGGCCGGTGCCGGGGCGGCGGGCGCGGCCGGTGCCGCGGGGGCGCCGGAGCCGACGACCGCGAGCACGCCGCCGACGGCGATGACGTCGTCCTCGTTCGCCTTGATCTCCAGCAGCGTGCCGGCGACGGGCGACGGGATCTCCGTGTCGACCTTGTCGGTGGACACCTCGAGCAGCGGCTCGTCGACGGCGATCTCGTCGCCGACGCTCTTGAGCCAGCGCGTGACGGTGCCCTCGGTGACGGACTCGCCCAGCTCGGGCATCTTCACCTCGGTCCCCGACGCGGGCGCGGCCGGAGCCGCAGGCGCCGCGGGCGCTGCCGGAGCCGCGGGGGCGGCCGGTGCGGCGGGCTCGGCCGGAGCGGCGGCAGCGGGGGCCGGCTCGGGCTCGGCGGCGGGCGCAGGCGCGGACTCCGCGGGGGCGGACTCGCCCGCCTCGCCGATGGTGGCGAGATCGCCACCGACCTCGACGACGTCGTCCTCCTGCGCCAGGATCTTCAGCAGCACACCCGAAGCCGGGGCCGGGATCTCGGTGTCGACCTTGTCGGTCGAGACCTCGAGCAGGGGCTCGTCGACGGTGATCGTGTCGCCCTCCTGCTTGAGCCACCGGGTGACGGTGCCTTCGGTGACGCTCTCGCCGAGTGCCGGCATCTGGACGGAGAAGGCCATTTCCTCTGACTCCTCAGGTTCGGTTATCTGCTGTGATACGAGCTGAACGCGGGTTTCGGCTGGTGGCCTCCACCGACACCTGACCCTACCCTCAGGGGTCGGGTCCGCGCGGCGGTTGGGGGCTTACTCGCCGGTAACTCCCAGGGGGCGGGACGTCAGCCGCGCTGCGCGATGTCGCGGAGCACCGCGAGCATCGTGCGGACCGGGACGCCCGTACCACCCTTGGTGATGTAGCCGAAGGGGCCGCCGGTGTTGAACGCCGGACCGGCGACGTCGATGTGCGCCCACTGCACCCCGTCGGCCACGAACTCCTTGAGGTACACGCCCGCGGTGAGCATGCCGCCCCACCGGTTCGGGCTCACGTTCGCCAGATCCGCGACGCGCGAGTTGATGTCGGCGCGCAGCTCCTCGGGGAAGGGCATCGCCCAGCCGTTCTCGCCGACGGAGCGGGAGAGCTCCGCCACGCGGTCCCGGAAGTCGTCGGTGCCCATCACGCCCGGGGTGCGGGTGCCGAGCGCCACCATCTGCGCGCCCGTGAGGGTCGCGGTGTCGATGAGGTAGTCGGGCTCGTCCTCGCAGGCGCGGACCATCGCGTCGGCCAGGATGAGACGGCCCTCGGCGTCGGTGTTGATGACCTCGACGGTGATGCCGCCCTTGCCGGCGCCGGGGTACTGGGTGAGCACGTCGCCGGGGCGCTGCGCGGTGTGCGAGGGCATGTTCTCGGCCATCGGCACCGTCGCGGTCACGTCCACCGGCAGGCCCAGCTGCGCGGCCAGGATCACGGTGGCGATGACGGCCGCGGCGCCGCCCATGTCCGAGGTCATCTGCTCCATGCCCGCGGCCGGCTTGATGGAGATGCCGCCGGTGTCGAAGGTTATGCCCTTGCCGACCAGCGCGACGTGCTTGGCACCGTCGACCCCCGAGACGTGGCGCAGCCGCACGAGGCGCGGCGGGCGGGAGCTGCCCTTGCCGACCCCGACGATGCCGCCGTAGCCGTTCGCGTCGAGGTACTCCTCGTCGAAGACCTCCACTTCGAGGCCGGCGTCGGTGCCCAGGCGCTGCGCGCGGTCGGCGAACTCGCCGGGGGAGAGGACGTTCGGCGGGGTGTTGACGAAGTCGCGCGCCAGCGCCACCGCGCCGGCCGTCAGGCGGGCCTGCTCGACGGTGCCGCGCACCTCCTCCGCGAGCGCCTCGGACGCGGGTGCCGAGAGCAGCGCGAGCGCGCCGAGCGTCGCCTTCTTCGGCGCCGAGGTGGTGCGGAACTCGGCGAACCGGTACGCGCCGAGGATCGCGCCCTCGACGGCGGCCGCCAGATCGATCGAGGAGAGGGTGGTGGCCGCCGCGGCGACGCCCTCGAGCGCGCGGGCCGCGACGCCGGCCGCGCGCCGCACGGCCTCCGGGGTCACCGACTCCTCGGCGCCCAGGCCCACGCCCAGCACCGTCGTCGCGCCCAGGCCGGACCCGGCCGGGGTGGCGATCCGGACGGCCTCGCCGGCCTTGCCCTCGGCGCCGAGGAGCGCCAGCGCCTCGGCGACCGGGCCGCGCGCCGCCTCCGGCACGCCGCCGTCGAGCGTGATCGACGCCCCGTCGCCCGCTGCGGAGTACACGCCCACGACGAGCGCGTCGGTGGCCGCCGCGAGGTCGTCGGTCAGCGTGATGGCGGGTCCGGTGAACGGCGTGCTCAAGGGGTTTCCTCTCGTCGGGGCGGCGGGTGTGCTTGCCTGTACGGATGTTACGCCTGGGACTGTGGGGCGCGCCGCCGCCCGGGGCCGCGGACTACGCGGCCCCGATGCCCGCGCCCGTGGTCGCCCACCTGCTCGAGGCGCTGGGCCGGGAGGGGCATCCGGTGGCCGTCTGGGCGGACCGCGCGGGCATCCGCCGCATCGACGCCTCCGCCGACCTGGAACTGGCGTTCCCGCAGGCGATGCGATTCCTCGCCGAGGCGGTCCGCGCGCTGCCCGACCGCCCGCTCGGGCTCCGGGCCGGTGCCCGGCCGCTGCTGCAGTCGTTCGGGATGCTCGGCGTCGCGGTGCAGACCGCGGACGACGTCGAGGGCGCCGTCGCCGCCGGCCTGCAGTACCACCAGGCCGCGGGCAGCCTCGTCGACTTCGCGGTGGACGCCGACGGCGACGCCGTCCGCCTCACCGTGGTGCCGCGCTCGGCGGACCCGGACGTGCTGCCCTTCCTCTGCGAGGAGACGCTGCTCAGCGTCGTCACGCTGCTGCGCTCGGCCCTCGGTGACGAGCAGTGGTCGCCGACCGCCGTCGAGCTGCCCTTCGCCGCCCCCGCGTACGCCGACGAGTACTCCGACCACTTCGGGTGCGCCGTCCGCTTCGGCGCCCCCGCCGGGGTGCTGACGGTACCGCGGAGCCTGCTCGGCAGGCCGCTGCCCCGGCGGGAGCCCGCCGTGCACGCGGCGGCGCTCGCGGCGTGCCGCGCGATCGCCGGGGCGAGCGGGGAAGCGCGCGACCTCGACCACGTGTGGGCCGTCGAACAACTGCTCCGGGCCGACCTGCGTCGCCCGTACACGATGGCCGCGTTGGCCCGGCAGCTGAACACCAGCGAACGGACCCTGCGCCGGCACCTCGCGGACGCCGGCGAGTCCTTCCGCTCGATCCACGCGCGGGTCCGGCGCGAGCGTGCCGAGACGCTGCTGCGCACGACCGGCATGCCCGTGCGCTCGGTGGCGGCGGCGGTCGGCTTCGCCGACGCCCGCGACTTCCGGCGCGCCTTCGCGCAGTGGACCGGGAGCACTCCCGCCCAGGTCCGGGCGTCCGGGGAGATCCGGACGGACGAGGGGGGATCTGCGGTCACGCCGCGCTGAGGTGCCCCTGCGCACGTACCATCGGTGCTCATGACGGGGAACGGCACGGGCGAGACCACGACCGGAGCGGGCGCACTGGACCTGGCGGCGGCACCGTCGTCCCTCGACCGGCAGTGGGAGATCGACCCCGCCTCCTACTGGGCGACGATCGACGCCGCGACCCACGGGCTGGACGCCCCCATCCTCGCCGCGGACCTGGACGCCCTGCGCTTCAACGTCGCCGACATGCTGCGCCGCGCGGCGGGCAAGCCGATCCGTGTGGCCTCCAAGTCGATCCGTTCCCGGCCCGTGCTCGACGCACTGCTGCGCGTGCCCGGCTACGCGGGTGTCCTCGCCTACGACGTCGCGGAGGCCACCTGGCTCGCGGTCGACGGCGTCGACCACGACGGCGCCGCCCGCCCCGGCTGCACCGACGTCCTCGTCGCCTACCCGAGCGCCGATCTCGGGGCGATCGCCGCGCTGGCCGCGGACCCGGCCGCCGCGATGCGCGTGACCCTGATGATCGATGACGCCGAGCAGCTCGACCTCATCGACGCCGCGGTCCCGCCGAGCCGGCGCCCCGAACTGCGGGTCTGCATCGACGTCGACGCCTCGTACCACGCCCCCGCCCTGGGGGCCATCGGCGCGCGCCGGTCCCCGGTCCGCACCCGCGGCGAGGCCTCGGTCCTGGCGGCGACGGTGGCGGGGCGCAAGGGTTTCCGGCTGGTCGGCGTGATGACCTACGACGCGCAGATCGCCGGCGTCGGCGATCTGAGCATCCGCCGGCCCGGAGCCGGTGCGCTGCTGCGCACCATGCAGCGGACCTCCTGGGACGAGCTGGTCACGCGCCGCCGGGAGATCCTCACCGACCTGCGCCGCATCGCCGACCTCGAGTTCGTCAACGGCGGCGGCACCGGCTCCCTCGAGCGCAACGCGGAGGACCCGAACATCACCGACATCGCCGCCGGCAGCGGCCTCTACGGACCGCACCTCTTCGACGGCTACTCCCACTTCCGCCCGGCGCCCGCGATGGGCTTCGGCCTGGCCGTGGTGCGCCGCCCCGCGCCGGACACCGTGACCTGCCACGGCGGCGGCTGGATCGCCTCCGGCGCCGCGGGCTCCGATCGCCTGCCGCGGCCCGTCTGGCCCGAGGGACTGAAGCTGACCGGCCGCGAGGGCGCCGGCGAGGTGCAGACGCCGCTCACCGGCGAGCGGGCCGAGCGCATCTCGCTCGGCGATCGGGTCTGGTTCCGGCACACCAAGGCCGGGGAACCCGCCGAGCACGCCGACGACCTGGTGATCGTGTCCGACGGTGCCGTGCACGCCACGGTCCCGACCTACCGCGGTGAGGGGAAGTGCTTCCTGTGAACAAGTGGATCCCGGGCCTGGACCAATTGACCGGCACCGTGGGCGAGTGGCGGAACTGGGGGCGCACCGCGTCCGCGTTCCCGTCCTACGTCTCGCGGCCCGCGAAGATCGAGGACGTGGTGCGCACCGTCGAGCGGGCGCGCGAGCGCGGCGGCACCGTCAAGGCCCTCGGCGCGGGGCACTCGTTCACGGCGATCTCCGCGCCGCGCGACGTGGCGCTCGCGCCCGACCACCAGGGCGGGCTCGTGACCGTCGACGTGGACGCGAAGCGGGTGACGCTGCGCGCCGGCACCCGGCTCTACGACGTGCCCGCGCTGCTCGAGCCCTACGGGCTCGCCATGGCGAACCTCGGCGACATCGACCGGCAGACCGTCGCCGGGGCGATCTCGACCGGCACGCACGGCACCGGCCTGGGCTTCGGCGGCATCGCCACCCAGGTGGTCGGGGCGACCCTGGTCTCCGGGACGGGGGAGGTGGTCACCGTCGGCGAGGACGACCCCCGGCTGCAGGCCGTGGCCCTCGGGCTCGGCGCGCTGGGAATCCTCGTCGAGGTCACGCTGCAGTGCGTGGACCGCTTCGTGCTCGAGGCCACCGAGGCGCCGATGTCGCTGGCGGAGACGGTCGACGGCTTCGTCGAGCGGGTACGCGGCGTCGACCACTTCGAGTTCTTCTGGTTCCCGGGGACCGACGGCACGCTCACCAAGTCGCAGATCCGCCGCCCCGGCGATCACAAGCGCAAGCCGATCGGCGGGGTGCGGCGGTTCGTCGACGACAAGGTCGTCGGGACCGGCGCGCTGATGGCCGTGTGCGAGGTGGGCCGCGCGGTCCCGTCGCTCACCCCGCGGCTGGTCTCGCTCGCCACGTCGATGCTCTCCGAGCACACCGAGATCGACTACTCCACGAACGTGCTCACCACCGACCGTTCCGTGCGCTTCCGCGAGACGGAATGGGCCGTGCCCCTGGAGAACACGATGCCGGCGTTCGCCGCGCTCAAGGCCGCGACCGAGAAGCACGACTGGAATCTCACCTTCCCGATCGAGGTCCGCGTCGCCGCCGCCGACGACCTCATGCTGTCGACGGCCTCGGGACGGCAGTCCGGCTACATCGCCGCGCACCGCTACGTCCGCGACAGGCCCAGCGACTACTTCGCCGAGGTCGAGCGGATCATGATCGAGCACGGCGGCCGACCGCACTGGGGCAAGATGCACACCCGCACCGCCGAGTTCTTCCGCGGCGCGTACCCCCGGTTCGACGAGTTCCTGGCCGTGCGCGACGAGCTCGACCCGGACCGCGTCTTCGCCAACGACCACCTGGACGCTGTGCTCGGCCGCTGACTCGTGCATGATTTCCCGCCATGAAGACATTCGGCTGGACGCCGACCACTGACGGCGCCGGCGTGGTGGGGCCCGGCGAGCGGCTGAGCTGGCCCAAGACGTTCGGCATCGGCGTGCAGCACGTCGTGGCGATGTTCGGTTCCACGTTCCTGGTGCCGGTGCTCACGGGGTTCCCGCCGGCGACGACGCTCCTCTTCTCGGGCGTGGGCACCCTGCTGTTCCTGCTCATCACCGGCAACCGGCTGCCCAGCTACCTCGGGTCGAGCTTCGCGGTGATCTCGCCGATCACCGCGGCGACCGCCTCGCAGGGGATGGGAAGCGCACTGGGCGGCATCGTCGCCGTGGGCGCGCTGCTGATCCTGGTGGGCGGCGTGGTGCACCTCGTCGGCACCGCGTGGATCGAGAAGCTGATGCCGCCGGTGGTCACGGGTGCGATCGTCGCGCTGATCGGCCTCAACCTGGCGCCCGCGGCGAAGGCGAACTACGAGAAGGCCGCCGTGACGGCCACGATCACGCTGGTCTGCCTGATCCTCTCCCTCGCCCTGTTCAAGGGCATGCTCGGACGCCTCGCGATCTTCACCTCGGTGCTCATCGGGTACGTGGTCGCGTGGATCCGCGGCGAGGTCGATTTCTCGAAGGTCTCCGCGGCGTCGTGGGTCGGCTTCCCGGAGTTCCACGCCCCGTCGTTCTCCTGGGCGGTGCTGCCGATGTTCCTGCCCGTGGTCCTCGTGCTCGTGGCGGAGAACGTCGGGCACGTGCGGTCCGTCGCGCAGATGACGGGCGAGGACTACGACCCCGTGATGGGGCGCGCCCTCGCCTCGGACGGCCTCGCGACGGTGCTCGCGGGCGCGGGCGGAGGCTCCGCCACCACGACCTACGCGGAGAACATCGGCGTGATGGCCGCGACCCGCGTGTACTCGACGGCCGCGTACTGGGTGGCCGGCGTCGCCGCGATCCTGCTGGGCATGTCGCCGAAGGTCGGCGCGGTGATCGCGTCGATCCCGCCCGGCGTGCTCGGCGGCATCACGACGGCGCTCTACGGCCTCGTCGGCATCCTCGGCGTGCGGATCTGGGTGGAGGCGCGCGTGGACTTCAGCAAGCCCATCAACCAGCTGACCGCCGCGGTGCCGCTCATCATCGGCATCGCCGACTTCACGTGGTCCGTCGGCGACGTCACCTTCACCGGCATCGCGCTCGGCTCCGTCGCCGCGATCGTGATCTACCAGGGGATGCGGCTGTTGGGCCGATCCGGCAGCGCGGCCCTGGACTAGAGTGCCGGGCATGAGTGAGACGCTGATCGAAGGCCCCCTGAACGCCGTGCACACCGAGCTGGGGGCGGCGTTCGCGCCGTTCGGTGGCTGGTCGATGCCCGTCAAGTACGCGGGCACCGTCGGCGAGCACACCGCCGTCCGCGAGGCCGTGGGCATCTTCGACGTCAGCCACCTCGGCAAGGCCACCGTCGCCGGGCCGGGCGCCAAGGACTTCGTCAACCGCGTGCTCACCGCCGACCTCGGCAAGATCCACCCCGGCAAGGCCCAGTACACCCTGTGCACCAACGAATCCGGCGGCGTGATCGACGACCTCATCGTCTACTACGTCTCCGACGACGAGCTCTTCCTCGTGCCCAACGCCGCGAACACCGCCGCCGTGGTCGCGCACCTGTGCGAGCGCGCGCCGGAGGGCATCACCGTGACCGACCAGCACCGCGACTACGCCGTGCTCGCCGTGCAGGGTCCGAAGTCGGCGGAGGTGCTGCAGGCCGTCGGGCTGCCCACCGACATGGAGTACATGGCGTACGAGGACGCCTCCCTGAACGGCACCCCCGTACGCGTCTGCCGCACCGGGTACACCGGCGAGCACGGCTACGAGCTGATCCCCGCGTGGGGCGACGCCGAGACCGTCTTCCGCGCGTTGCTGCCCGAGATCACCTCCCGCGACGGCCAGCCCGCCGGCCTCGGCGCCCGCGACACCCTGCGCACCGAGATGGGCTACCCGCTGCACGGGCACGAGCTCACCGTCGACATCACCCCGGTCCAGGCGCGCGCCGGCTGGGCCGTCGGCTGGAAGAAGCCCGAGTTCGTCGGCCGCGACGCCCTCGTGGCGGAGAAGGAGGCCGGTCCGGCCCGCAGGCTCTGGGGCCTCCGCGCGACCGGCAAGGGCGTGCTGCGCGCCGACCTCACGGTGCTCTCCGCCGACGGTGCGCCGATCGGCACCACCACGTCGGGCACCTTCAGCCCGAGCCTCAAGGCCGGAATCGCCCTGGCGCTCATCGATTCCGCGGCGGGTGTCGAGAAGGGGACGCCGGTGAGCGTGGACGTGCGCGGCCGCGCGATCGAGTGCGAGGTGACCCTCCCGCCCTTCGTCGAGGCGAACACCAAGTAGCTCCGAGAGGTCCCCGGAAAAATACTCGGGGTTCCTACTGATTGGTACGGCCCGCGCCTGCGCGCGCGGGTCGTAGAATCTTGTCCCATGACAACTGGCACGGCCTTCGCCCTCACCCGCAACGACCACCCCCGCTCTGCGGCTGAGCGCTCCGAGATCCTGGCGAACCCGGGATTCGGCAGGTACTTCACCGACCACATGATCTCGCTCCGCTGGAACGAGGAGAAGGGCTGGCACGCGCCCGAGGTGCTGCCCTACGGCCCCATCCCGATGGAGCCGTCGGCGTCGGTGCTGCACTACGCGCAGGAGATCTTCGAGGGTCTGAAGGCGTACCGCCAGCCCGACGGTTCCGTCGCCACCTTCCGGCCCGAGGCCAACGCCGCGCGCTTCCAGCGCTCCGCCGAGCGGCTCGCGATCCCGCCGCTGCCCGAGGACGTCTTCGTCGCCTCGCTCAAGGAACTCGTGGCCGTGGACGGCGAATGGGTGCCCGCGGCCGGCGGCGAGGAGGCCCTGTACTTCCGGCCGTTCATCTTCGCCGACGAGGAGACCCTCGGCGTCAAGCCGTCGAACAGCTACCGCTTCCTGGTGATCGCCTCGCCCGCCGGCGCCTACTTCGCGGGCGGCGTGAAGCCCGTCTCGGTGTGGCTCTCGCGCGAGTACGTGCGCGCCGCCCCCGGCGGCACCGGCTTCGCCAAGTGCGGCGGCAACTACGCCGCCTCGCTCGTCGCGCAGGCCCAGGCCGCGCAGCAGGGCTGCGACCAGGTCGTGTGGCTCGACGCCATCGAGCACGAGGCGATCGAGGAGATGGGCGGCATGAACCTCTTCTTCGTCCTCGGTTCCGGCTCTTCGGCCCGGATCGTCACCCCGGAGCTGTCCGGTTCACTGCTGCCCGGCGTGACTCGGAGTTCGTTGCTGCAGCTCGCCCGCGACGCCGGCTTCGAGACCGAGGAGCGGCGGATCACCGTCGACGAGCTCAAGGAGGGCGTCGCCTCCGGCACGATCACCGAGGTCTTCGCGTGCGGCACCGCGGCCGTCATCACGCCCGTCGGTCGCGTCAAGGGCTCCGAGGAGGACTTCACCATCGGCGACGGACAGCCCGGCGAGATCACCATGGCCCTGCGCGAGACCCTCACCGGTATCCAGCGCGGCACCGTCCCGGACACCCACGGCTGGATGACCACGCTGAGCTGACGCCTCGCGCACACGCAGCCGCGGCCCGCACCGGATTCGGTGCGGGCCGCGGTGCGTCGCAGGAGCACTCCGCCGGAACATCTTTCGAAGCGTTCTGCGATGGAATCGGTGGTGGACGTCGCAGAACGCTTCGAAAGATGTCGGCTAGGTGGTGACGTGGTGCGCCGAGTGGCCGACGGCGGCCTCGACGTTGAGGGTGCGCATGAACTTGGCCTGGCTCACATCGCCGCGGCGGGCGGCCCGCTCGCGGCCGCCGGGGAGCTGGTTGATCGCGGACTCGACCAGGTGGAACGGGATCCGTAGGGCCGGGTACCAGGGGAGGGTCGACGGGACGCCGAGTTCCTTCATCGCAGCAGTGCCCAGGTAGGCGGTGGCGATGGACAGGTGTTGCGAGCGGGCGATCCGGCGCCGCAACCCGGTGAGCGGCCCGAACTCCCAGAGCATGGGGTCGTCGGCCATCGGCTGTGCGAGGGCCCTGCTCGTCTCGTCGGGCGTGGACAGCGCCCGCGACGTCTGGAACAGGATCCGCAGGCTGTCGCGGAAGCTGTGCGGCAGGAAGTCGTCGTGCACGCCCATGAGCCGGCCGACGTACCGCGTGAGGTGCGCGGCCGCCTCGTACTCGCGGGGATTCGCCACCAGGCCGATGCCGACGCCGGTCGCGACGGGCGCGATGAGTGCCCCCACCAGAGTCGCCGCCATGTCGGTCTGGTTGATCGGCAGGCCGTAGGTCTCGAAGTCCCAGTCGGGGAGCGCCAGGACGTGCCGGCGCACCATCGAGTGGATGAACCGCACGTGCAGCGTGGACCGGTAGCCCGGCCCGCCCGGGCGCAGGCCCTCGGGGACGATCACGTCGAGCGCCCACTGCGAGGTCTCCGCGAACCGCTTGTTCGAGCCCTTCTCGAGCGCGCCCGTCCGCAGCAGGGTCTGGTTGAAGCCGGAGAAGAGGTAGCCGCCCATGAGCGCGACGTCGCGCGCGATCGAGAAGCCGTCCGCGCCGCCGCTGCGCATGAGCTGGCCGCCGAGCAGGATCTTGTCCCAATCGACCCAGTCCGGGGCGGTCTCCATGTCCTCGAAGAACTCCCGGAGCTCCGCCGGCGCCTCGGGCACCGATGCGATGCCCTCGTTCAGGGCACGGTCGAACATCGGCTTGCGCGTCTCGCGGTCCTGGTAGATCCACTCGACCAGCTCGTCCATCACCGCGTCGCCGACCGTGAGCAACTCACCGAACCGCCGGAACTCGGCGTCCGTGGGCTCCGGGAGGCGCAGGGCCGCGCTCACCATCCGGATCCCCGGCGGTACGCGCCGGGGGCGTTCGGGGTGGCGGGCGGGGATGGGCCTCGGGGTGTCCAGGGTCGTCACAACTCCGTGTCTACTCCTGACAACGCTAGTTGTCGAGCCCCTCGCCGCAGAGGGAGTGGTGTTCAGCGCCGATCCCGCCACGCCGCGTACAGCTCGTCGAGCACCGGCTCCACCGCGTTGTAGAGCAGCCAGGTGTCGGGCGCGGCGTACATGTTCTCGCCCGAGGTGACCGCGGGGATCCGTTCGTAGGCCTCGAGGTAGGCGTCGTATTCCGCCTCGACGAACGCGCAGCCCTCAGCGGTGAAGAAGCTCGGGTCGAGCTGGCCGTCGAGGTACTCGTCCAGGTACGCGCCGGGGGTGAGGGTGCGCTCGTCGAGCAGAGGAAGGGACTCGTCGGGCACCTCGCCGTCGACGCCGTGCTCCAGGTGCGTGCCGCTCGCCAGCCCGCGGGCGCGGGCCCACGCGTAGAACATGCCGATGTGCGTGGCCGCCGCCTCCTCGGGCAGGCCCAGCTCGGCGATGGTGTCGGAATGCCATCCGGCGTCGTCGTACGTCATGTCGTGAGCCTGGCTCACCGTCCTTGGCGGAGGCTTGCGGCCCGGTTGCCATCGCACAGGACGTCGTTCAGGGGATCAGGCCGCGCAGAGGCCGATCAGCGCGACCACGGCGGCCAGTTCGATGCCGAAACCCAGGACGTCGCCGCTCATCCCGCCGAACCGGCGCACGCAGTGCCGCATCGCGAGGGCCGCGACGAGCAGCCCCACCGCGACGGCGAGCGGGCCCTGCCACGGGCGTCCGGGCACCGCCGGGACGGCTGCGGCCAGCGCGGCCACGGCCCAGAATCCCTGCGTCGCAAGGCCTTGGGTGCCAGCCGTCAGGGCCCCGAAACCGTCGGGGTTCGACGGTGACCACCCGCGCCGGCAACCGAGCACCGCGGCCACCCGGGCGGCGCCGACGGCGACGCCGATCGCGAGCCAGGCCTCGCGGTCCGCGAGGGCGCCCATAGCGGCGGACTCCGCGATCAGCAACAGGGCGAGCGCGGCGGCGCCGAACGGGCCGACGGTGCCCTGGCGCATGATCTCCCGCGCACGCTCGGGCGGGCCGTAGCTGCCCAGGCCGTCCACGCAATCCGCGAACCCGTCGAGGTGCATGCCGCGCGTCAGCAGCGCGGCAGCGGCGGCGGCCAGGGCGCCGACGAGCACCGTCGGAAGGGCTGCGGCGTGCGCCGCCCACGCGACGGCGACCACGACCGCACCGACGATCGCGCCCGCGAGCGGCACGCGGGCGATGATGCGGGCACCGTCGGCCCGCGTGACCGGGCTCGGCTGCAGGGAGCCGGGCACGGGCAGCACCGTCATCCAGGCGACGGTGGCGGCGAGGTGCCGCACGTCAGTCGGCGGCCTTCCCGGAGACGCCGGCGGCGTCGAAGGTCGCCATCTCGCCGAGGACCGCCACGGCCGAGCGGATCAGCGGCAGTGCGAGTGCGGCGCCGCTGCCCTCGCCGAGGCGCAGGCCCAGGTCCAGGAGGGGCTCGAGATCGAGGCGGCGCAGCGCGAGGGCGTGCGCGGGCTCGGGGCTCCTGTGCCCGGCGACCCACCAGCTCACGGCGCCGGGGGCGAGGTCGTTCGCGACCAGGGCCGCAGCGGTCACCACGACCCCGTCGAGGATCACCGGGGTGCGGCGCACGGCGGCCTGCGCGAGGAACCCGGCCATTGCGGCGAGGTCGGCCCCGGCGACGCTGCGCAGCAGCGCCTTCGGGTTGCCGGTATGCGGGCGGGCGCGGTACATGCCGTCGCGGATCGCGGCGGCCTTGCGCATCCAGGCGTTGTCGTCGATGCCGGTGCCGCGGCCCACGACGAGGACGGGCTCCGTCTCGGTGAGCGCGCCGACCAGCACCGCGGCGGGGGTCGTGTTGCCGATGCCCATGTCGCCGGCGATGAGCAGGTCCGCTCCGGAGTCGACCTCCTCGTCGGCGATGCGGCGGCCCGCCGCGATCGCGGCGATCGTCTCCTCGTCGGTCATCGCGTCGGTGACCGCGATGTCGCCCGACGAGCGGCGGATCTTGTTGCGGCTCAGGTCCTCGCGGGTGTCGCCGGCGACGGCGATGTCCTCGATGCGGACCGTCGCGCCGGCCTGCGCGGCCAGCACGTTGATCGCGGCGCCGTCCGCGGCGAAGTTCGCCACCATCTGCGCCGTGACCTCCGGCGGGTATGCCGAGACGCCGCCCGCGGCCACCCCGTGATCGCCGGCGAAGACCACGATGCGCGCGCGCTCGAACTGCTGCGGCGGGCACACGCCCTGGCACGCGGCGATCCACTCGCCGAGCTGCTCCAGCCGGCCCAGCGACCCGGCGGGCTTGGTGAGCTCCAGCTGGCGGTCGCGGGCCTCGCGCCCCACGAACGGATCCGGAGGGGAGAGCTGCGGGAACGCCAGGGGGTCGGCACCCGGCTCGAACGGCGGGAGCACGATCGGCGGGGCCGCGGGAACCTCTGGCACGGGCTTGACCAGGCTCGCGGCAGGCGCACCGTCGGACACGGTGCCGGTGGCCGCCGCGCCGGAGAGGGCGACGGGGATGCCGGCGACGACGAGCTCGGCCCGATCGGCGATCGCCGCGAGCCGGCCGTTGAGCGTGCCCAGTAGGTCCTGGAAAACCCGGCCCGCGTGGGTCTCGGGGACGAGCGACAGGCCCACCTCGGGGCTGACGATGACCAGTTCGCCCGCGTACGCCGCTGCGGCGGCCACGAGGCCGTCGAGGTCGGGCTGCACGTTCTCGGGGGTCTCCCACCCGGCCGCGTCGAGCCGGGCGGCGAGCCAGCCGCCGAGGTCGTCGATCAGCGTGGGCACCGAGCCCTCGGCCAGCACCGCGCGCAGGTCCTGCGTCTCCACGGTGGACCACGACGCCGGGCGCCGGTCGCGGTGCGCGGCGACGCGCGCGGCGAGGTCGGGGTCACCGTCGGGCCGCGGCGCCGTGGCGACGTACCGGACGAGGGCGCCGGATCCGGCGATCAGCTGCTCGGCGCGGGCGGACTTGCCGGAGCGGACCCCGCCGAGAACGAGGGTGAGCGCCACGGGCTAGACCGCGTCGCCCGGCTTGACCTGCGGCCGCGGGATGCGCATGCGCCGCAGCTGCGTGGAACGCATGAAGGCGTACCAGCCGAGGCGGAAGCCCGTCTCTGTCGTGTCCGGCCAGCGCTCGCGGACCCGGTTGTTGACGCGGCGGCCGGTGAGGATGCCCTCGATCGCCATGACGGCGACCATGACCAGCAGGATCAGCATCGGGATGCCCGCGAGTTCCGGCCGGTTGACCGTGACGAACATGAACACCATCACGGCGACGGCGAACGGGATGAACATGGTGGAGATGTGGCGCTTCGCGTCGACCAGGTCGCGCACGTAGGCCTTGACGGGGCCCTTGTCGCGGGCCGGCAGGTAGCGCTCGTCGCCCTCCATCATGAGCTCGCGGCGCTCGTTGGCCTGCGTGCGGCGCTGGGCGGCCGCGGCCTTGCGCTCCTCCTTGCTCATGGAGTTGCGCAGCTCCTTCTTCCGCGCGCGGGCCTCGGCCCGCGTCATCGGAGCGGGAGCGACGGGGCCGCGCTTGCGGCCCTGGGCCTCGCGGCGGCTGGGCGTGGGGCGGCCCTTGCCCGCCGTCTGCGCGGGCTTGGCGGTCGGGTCCGCGGCGGTCTCGTCGACGGTGTCGGCGGCCGCGGACTCCGCCGCCTCGGAGGTCGAATCGTCGGCCTTCTGCCAGGGGAGTTTCACGCCGTCCAGGGTATTCGATCCCGCCGGGTGCACGACGACGCGGGTGACGGTGACTCCCGGGAATGCGGGGCGGGGGAGTACCGTTGAACCAGACACCGACGTGCGTCTGTGAGGAGAACCTATGACTACTGCTGAGAGCGAAACCACCGGTGTGGTGCTGACCGAGGCCGCCGCCTCGAAGGCGAAGGCGCTGCTGGACCAGGAGGGTCGTGATGACCTGGCCCTGCGCATCGAGGTGCAGCCGGGTGGTTGCGCGGGCCTCCGGTACCAGCTGTACTTCGACGACCGGTCGCTCGACGGTGACGTGATGTCCGAGTTCGGCGGCGTCAAGCTGTCCGTCGACCGGATGAGCGTGCCGTTCCTGATCGGCGCGAAGATCGACTTCGTCGACTCGATCGAGAAGCAGGGTTTCACCATCGACAACCCGAACGCCACCGGCTCGTGCGCCTGCGGCGACTCGTTCAACTGACGCACGACTGACGCCCGCGAAGCGTCCGGAGCCCTCTCGCGGTTAGGCTGACTGGATTCGTCCGTCGCCGACCACGGGAGGGTTTCGTCGTGTCGATCGCCGTTTCCGGTTCCATCGCCACCGATCATCTGATGCGTTTCGAGGGGAAGTTCTCCGAGCAGTTGCTCGCCGAACACCTCGCTCACGTCTCCCTGAGCTTCCTGGTGGAGGAGCTCGTGCTGCAGCGCGGCGGGGTCGGAGCGAACATCAGCTTCGGCATGGCCCGGCTCGGTCGGCGGCCCGTTCTCGTCGGCGCGGTCGGCGCCGACTTCGACGAGGGCTACCGCGCGTGGCTCGAGGACGCGGGCGTCGACACCCGCGCGGTCCGGGTCTCGCAGACCGCGCACACCGCGCGCTTCCAGTGCACCACCGATTCCGAGATGGCGCAGATCGCGTCCTTCTACTCGGGCGCCATGGCCGAGTCGCGCGAGATCGCGATCGCCGACGTCGCCGCCACCGTCGGTGGCCTCGATCTCGTCGTGATCGGCGCGAACGATCCCGCCGCGATGACGCTGCACAGCGCGCAGTGCCGCGAGGCCGGCATCCCCTTCGCGGCGGACCCGTCGCAGCAGCTCGCGCGCCTGAACGGCGAGGAGGCTCGCGCGCTGGTGGAGGGCGCGAAGTTCCTGTTCACGAACGAATACGAGTGGAACCTGCTCCAGCAGAAGACCGGCGTGAGCGCCGAGCGGCTCACCGAGATGGTCGAGGTCCGCGTGACCACCCTCGCCGAGAAGGGCGCGGAGATCGTCGTCAACGGCGCCGAGGGCGTCGCCCAGCGGATCCACGTCGACGTGGTGCCCGACCGCGGCCGCGTCGACCCGACGGGCGTCGGCGACGCCTTCCGCGCCGGCTTCCTCGTCGGGCTCGACGCGGGCCTGTCCTACGAGCGCTCCGGGCAGCTCGGCTCGTACGTCGCCGTGAAGGTGCTCGAGACCGTCGGGCCGCAGGCCTGGGACTACGACGTCGAGGACGCCCGCGAGCGGCTCACCGAGGCGTACGGCGCCGAGACGGCGGCCGAGATCCTCGCTGCGCTGTAGGTCACATATCTGATTACCGGCGAGTAACCTACGGTATCGTAGGTTCATGACGATCGCCGGTGTCCCCGAGGCCAAGCCGCGCCTGCGGGGCGTGATCCACCAGTTCGGAGCGCTCGGCGCCGTGCTGTTGGGCATCCCGCTCGTGGTGGCGGGCTTCCTGCAGTCGGCGGCCGCCGGGTTCGCCCTGCTGGTGTACGCGATCACCGTGTTCGGGGTGTTCGGCGTGAGCGCCGCGTACCACCGCGGGGCGTGGACCGAAGCGCAGCGCATCTGGATGAAGCGCGCCGACCACTGCATGATCTTCGTCTTCATCGCGGGCAGCTACACGCCCATCGCGGTCCTGGCGCTGCCCTCGTCCGTCGCGCGGTGGGTGCTCGCGGTGGTCTGGGGCGGAGCCCTGGCCGGGGTGGCGCTCAAGCTGCTGTGGCCGCACGCGCCGCGCTGGGTCGGTGTGCCGCTGTACATCGCGCTCGGCTGGGTGGTCGTCGCCGTCGCGGGAGACCTGGTGCGCGGCGCGGGCTGGACCGCGTCGATCCTGCTCGCCGTCGGCGGCGTGCTCTACAGCGGGGGAGCGGTGCTCTACGCGACCCGCTGGCCGAACCCTTGGCCCGGCGTCTTCGGGCACCACGAGTTCTTCCACGTCGCCACCGTCGTCGCGGCGCTCTGCCACTACGCGGCGATGTGGATCGCGCTGCTGCGCTGACTCTCAGTGCCGCGCCGGGGCGCTGAGGTCGGCGTGGCGGCCGACGGTGGCGTCGAGGGCGGCCAGGCACAGCGCGACGTTCTCCTCCGGCTCGATGCGTCCGTCCAGGAACGTGGCGAGCGAGGTCTCGCGCACGAAGGCGATCCAGCCGGCGAAGGCGACCTCGGCGGCCGCGCGCTGCGCGCCGCCGGCGCCCGCGGCATCGAGCAGGGCGCGACTGATCGCGGCGAAGGAATCGTCGACGGGGCCGCGCACCGCCGGATCGCTCGCGACGGAACTGCGATTCGCGATGATCACCAGCGATAGGTGCGCGGCGTAGAAGTCGAGGTAGTCGCGGAGCAGGCGCTCGGCCCAGGCGCGGACCGTCGGCGCCGCGGATGGCGGGCTCGTACGCACCCGCTCGTGTGCGCGCGACCAGATGCCCCCGAACAGCTCGGCCTTCGTGCGGAAGTAGTGGTAGAGCAGTGCGCGGGTCACGCCCGCGTGCTCGGCGATGTCCTGCATCGAGACGTCGTCGACGCCGCGCTCGCGGAAGAGTTCCTCGCCGGCGTCGAGCAGCGCGTCCCGGCGCTGGTCGGGAGTCAGGCGTCGGCGGGTGGGCACGGAGGCCACTGTAGGCGCGCGATCGCCCTTGATGGTGTGCGGATCGCGGCGTAGCGTCTTATTCGACACATGTAAAATAGGAGGCGGAATGCAGCGGATCTTCCGTGCGTGGCTCGTGGTCTTCGGCGTCGTCGTGATCGGGATCGCCCTCGCGCACTTCCTGTTCGGTCAGGTCACCTACATCGGTGGCGGCGAGGTGAACGCGACGATGGACTCCGACCTGCGGGTCTTCAACGTGCTCTTCGCGGCGTACGGCGCGGCCTTCGTCTGGGCCTCGCGCGACGTGCTCGGCCGGGCCCGGGAGATCAACCTCCTGGGCCTGCTGTTCTTCGTCGGCGCGATCGGCCGGGTGCTCGCGTGGATCACGTCCGGCGCGCCCACGCCCTTCTACATCGCCATGCTCGTCGTCGAATTCGTCGTCCCGGTCGTGCACGTCGCCGTGCTCCGGGCGCTCGCCGACGGCGCACCGTCGGACCGTACGGGCGCGACGGCGGCCGCCTGAGGCGACGTGGCGGCGGCCTAGAGGCGGACCGGGTAGACCGGCTCCTCGATGGCGGGATGGATGCGGTCCTCGACGAAGATGCCGTGCCAGACCATGAACACCAGCACGGTCCAGAGCCGCCGGGAGTGGTCGGTGCCGCCCGGCCAGCCCTCGGGGGCCTTCGCCTTGTGCTCGTCGAGCATGGCCAGGACCGCGCGCCGGTCGATCCACTCGTCGGTCTGCGACTCCTCGATGACGTTCCGCGCCCAGTCGTAGAGCTCCGGGCCGGCCAGCCAGTGCCGCAGCGGCACCGGGAAGCCGAGCTTCTTCCGGTGCAGCACGTGCGGCGGGATGATCTCCTCGAGCGCGCGACGCAGCGCGTACTTCGACGTGCCGCCGGCCAGCTTGAGATCAGCGGGCAGCGTCTCCGCGACGCGGAAGACCTCCTTGTCCAGGAACGGCACGCGCAGCTCCAGCGAGTTGGCCATCGTCATCTTGTCGGCCTTGACCAGGATGTCGCCGCGCAGCCAGGTGAACTGGTCCAGGTGCTGCATCCGCTCGACGGGGCCCCAGCCGCGGGTCTTGGCGTAGATCGGGGCGGTCACGTCGGTGTGCGTCCACTCCGGCCGGAAGTCGCGCAGTACGTAGTCGAGCTGGGCGTCGTTGAACGACCGGGCGTTGCCGTAGTACCGCTCCTCGAGTGGCAGCGAGCCGCGCTGCAGCAGCGACTTACCGCGCTTGCCCTCGGGCATGCGATCGCCGATCCTCCCGGCCGTGCGTCGCGCCCACGCGGGCAGCTTGTCGAACGGCGCGAGCGAGAGCGGCTCCTTGTAGATGGTGTAGCCGCCGAACAGCTCGTCGGCGCCCTCGCCCGACAGCACGACCTTGACGTGCTTGCGGGCCTCGCGCGCGAGGTAGTAGAGGGGCACGAGCGACGGGTCGGCCACCGGATCGTCGAGGTACCAGACGATAGCGGGGATCGCGTCGCGGAACTCCTCGGGCGAGACCGTCTTCACCACGTGCCGGGCGCCGATCGCCTCGGCGGACTCGGCGGCCACGTCGACCTCGCTGTAGCCCTCGCGCTGGAAACCTGTGGTGATCGTGATCAGGTCGGGGTTGTGCTGGATCGCCAGCGCCGCGACGGCCGTCGAGTCGATGCCGCCGGAGAGGAACGATCCGACGGTCACGTCGGCGCGCATGTGCATCTTCACCGAGTCGCGCAGTGCGTCGGCGATGTCGCGGTAGACGGCCTTCGCCTCGGCCGACTCGAGGCCGCCGGTGACGGGCTTCACGGGGAAGCGCGGCTCGAAGTAGCGCCGGCCGACGACCTCGCCGCCGGGGGAGAGGGTGGCGTAGCAGCCCGACTCGAGGCGGCGGATGCCCAGGTGCAGCGACTCGGGCTCGGGCACGTACTGCAGGACCGTGTAGTGCTGCACGGCGCGAGCGTCGAGGCCCGGCTTCAGCCCCGCCTCGTCCGCCAGGGCGAGCACCGACTTCTTCTCGGACGAGAAGACGGTGCCCTTCGAGCCCGTCGCGACGTAGAGGGGCTTGATGCCGAACTGGTCGCGCGCGAGCGTCAGCTCCCGCTTCTCGGTGTCCCAGATCGCGAAGGCGAACATGCCGCGCAGCTGCCCCAGCACCCCGTCGATGCCCCAGTGGTGGAACCCGGCGACGATCGACTCGCCGTCGCCCTCGGTGCGGAACTCGGCGCCGAACTCGTCGGTCAGGCGCTGCCGCAGCTCGAGGTAGTTGTAGATCTCGCCGTTGAACGTCAGTGCGTACCGGTCCGGGCTCTCCGGCGGGCCCCAGCGCAGCGGCTGATGGGCGTGCTCGATGTCGATGAAGGCGAGCCGGTTGAAGCTCAGCGCCAGGTCGTCGTCGTGCCACGACCCGCCGAACTCGTCCGGGCCGCGGTGCCGCATGCACCGGCCGGCGGCGGTCACCGCGTCGACGACGTCGCCCGCGTGCTGATCGGCGGACAGGAATCCCAGGAGGCCACACACGGTTGACCAGTATGCCGGAACGGGCCCCTTCCGCCGGAACGCCGCAGGCCCGTAACCCGGGCACGCGAAACGACGCGCCATTTGCCGACCCCGCAACGTGTACCCCGTCCCGTTGGTCTACGCTGCGTAGTACAAGGGGAACGTGCAGCCCCGGCCGTGAGTTCCCGGACGGGGAGACGGTCCGGATCGGGCCCCGTAGCACTGACCGTGTTTCAGCAGGAAGGCGCGACATTGGCACCCGGAAGTAACGCCCACGGTGGGGCCGCGTCCTGGCGTAAGCGCCTGGTTCTGGCCGCCGGGCTCGTCGCTGGCATGTTCGCTCTGGCGGGCTGCTCGGCCGACGAGGTGATGCGTTTCGGTTGGCCCGAGGGTGTGACCCCCGAGGCCCGTGACATGACTGAGCTGTGGAGCTGGTCCGTCGTCGCCGCCCTCATCATGGGTGTCCTCGTCTGGGCCCTCACGTTCTGGACCATCACGTTCCACCGGCGCAAGGCGGACTCGCCCGATTTCCCCCGGCAGACCGCGTACAACGTGCCGCTGGAGCTGCTGTACACCGCGATCCCGTTCCTCATCATCGCGGTCCTCTTCTACTTCACCGTGGTCGTGCAGACCAAGGTCGAGAAGATCGAGGACAACCCCGGCGTGACGGTCGACGTCACCGCCTTCCAGTGGAACTGGCGTTTCGCGTACCGCGAGGTCACCCTCGACGGCAACAAGATCAAGCTCGAGCGGGAGAACCCGTACGGCAAGCAGCCCGACATCGCGAAGCTCAACGAAGAGGCTGCGAAGATGAAGGAGCACGGCCACATCGAGGTGCAGCCCGAGCGCGGCCCGAACCACGGCCGTTTCCAGGAGATCCGCGACTACCTGAAGTTCAGCACCGTCGAGGTGCAGGGCTCGTCCGCCGAGATCCCCGTGCTGGTGCTGCCGACCGACACCCGCGTCCAGTTCGATCTGGCCTCGGCCGACGTCGTGCACTCCTTCTACGTCCCGCAGTTCGCCTTCAAGCGCGACGTCATGCCGAACCCGGTGCAGAACCACACCCAGAACAAGTTCCAGGTGTCCAGCATCGACCGGCCCGGCGCCTTCGTCGGCCGCTGCGCCGAGATGTGCGGCGACTACCACTCCATGATGAACTTCGAGATCCGCGCCGTGACGCCGGAGAACTTCAAGAAGTACATCGAGGCGCGTCAGGGCGGCAAGGACAACGTCGCCGCGCTCGAGTCGATCGGCGAGGTGGGCGTCTCCACCAGCACGTTCCCGTTCGACACCCGCCGCACCGGCCGCACCCCGTCGGGCAACAGCACCGCGCCCGTCAACGCAGAAGGAGCGAACTGACCCATGAAGGTCGAAGCGAAACTCTTCGAGTTCCTCACCGCGTTCTTCTTCCTCGCGGGCATCCTGTACACCGTCGCGACCGCGATCTGGGGCCCCGGCTACGGCTACGGCGCCGTCGAGTGGGTCGGCGTCACCGGCATGTTCCTCACGGGCGGCCTGACGCTGATCATCGGCACGTACTTCCGGTTCGTGTCCAACCGCGTCGACACCCGCCCCGAGGACTACGAGGACGCCGAGGTGTCCGACGGTGCCGGCGAGCTGGGCTTCTTCAGCCCGCACTCGTGGTGGCCCATCCTGCTCTCGGCCTCGGTCGCCGTGGTCGGCATCTCCGTCGCCCTGCAGCTCTACTGGCTGTGGTTCTTCGGCGGCCTGCTCGTCGTCGGCGCCGCGTGGGGCCTCGTCTTCGAGTACCACAAGGGTCCCGAGAAGCACTAGGACACGGTCTTCAGCGACGCCCGCCCCGGTTCTGAGAAACTCAGTTCACCGGGGCGGGCGTCGCTCGTTCGGCGGTGTTCACCGCGGCGTCTCCTGCGGGTCGTCTCGGCCTGATTGCATGCACCCATGACGCAGGCCAGGGCCGGGCTGTCCGTACGCAAACTCACCGCCGACGAGGTGCGCGGCAGGGGAGGGACCGTCGCTCCGCAGAAGACGAAGTACGACTTCTCCGAGGCGGAGCCCGAGGCGTACGGCGGAGGGGCGTACGGCACCGTCGGGCACATCGGTGTGGTCGTCGCCCCTGAGCGCGCGTATCTGGCCGTCGACACCGTCGGCAGCCCCCGCACCTCCGAGGACTTCCGCGCGGCCGCCGAGGCCCTCTACGCGGCCGCCTACGGTGTGAAGGTGCGCAACAAGGCCCTCTACCGGCGCGGCACCCCGGGCGCCGACGACGCCGACCGCAGCGACTTCCGGATGCCCCCGCTCGAGCGCCTCCGCGGCGAGGTGGCGCCCCACGACACCGACACGGCCCGCTGGACACTGCTCCTGCGCCGGCCCGCGTGGATCGACGAGGCCGAGGTGGGCGACGTGCTCGAACAGCTCGAGGTCAGCAAGGGCCTGAGCCTCGCCCGCGTGCGCTGCCTGGACCTGCCGGCAGCGTCGTACCTGCAGACCCGCGTCGACGGCCGGTGGTCCGCCGCGCTGCTCCCGACCGCGAAGGCCTTCGCCGTGCAGCTGCGCGAGCAGAGCCTGGCGGCCGTCGACGGTGCGTGGCACGAGGTCTGCCTCGGCGAGCCCGGCGCTCCGGTGGGGGAGAACAGCTACCTGCTGCGACTGCGCCTGGCCTGAATCACCGGGGTTCGTCGGCGCGGACGCGCGTCCAGGTCACGTCGCCCCGGCTGCGCCGCTCACGTGCGACCCCGGCGACGGTGCCCGCCGCGTGCGCCGCGACCCCGAACGCCGTCATCGACGTGACCTCCCACTCCCGCGGCACCGCGAACTCGGCGGCGACGGCTTCGCGGTCGAAGGCCCGGAACTGGTGGGCGTCGATGCCGATCGACAGGGCCTGCAGCGTCATGTGCGCGACGGCCTGGCCGAGGTCGTAGCGGGAGAACTCCGAGTACTCCCAGTCCGTGTCCTCGACGAGCACCCGGGCGAGGTTCACGACGATCGCGGAGGCGTCCGGCGCCCACCGGGCGGAGCTCCCGGCGAGATGGCGCACGATGCGCGCGTGCACGGCATCGCCGTGGCGGCCCACGACGAACGCCCACGGCTGCGAATTGCCCGCGGAGGGCGCGAGGCGGCCGGCATCCAGGATCGTGTCGAGCGCGTCGTCGCTGATCTCCGCCCCGGGCTCGAACGCCATCGGGCTGTGCCGACGGAGGACGGCGGGATGGATCGCCGGCACGACCGGGATCTCGCAGGTACTCACGGCGTCCATTGTGCGCGCCGGGCCCCCGGAAACGACTGCGGCCCCTCCCCCGCGTGGGGGAGGGGCCGCAGTGGCGTTGTCAGGACCTACTCGACGTCGATCTTGCCGCCGTTGTCCTGGACCTTCTTGAGGGCCTCGAGCGCCTTGACCTCGTTCGCGTGGTCGCGGGCGGCGTTGTCGCGCTGCTCCTCGGGCGAGTCGGCCCGCAGGAACGAGCCCGTGCCGGGCTGGCCGGCGGCGCCGAGCTGGTTGGCCTTGGTCGGGACGACCGCGCCCTCGTAGGGGAGCGGCACGGCGTGGCCGTGGTCGTCGATCGGGCCGAGCGGCTGGTGGAGCTCGATGAACTCACCGTTCGGGCGACGCACGATGACGCCGGTCTCGATGCCGTGCTCCAGCACCGCGCGGTCGGCGCGCTGCAGGCCGATGCAGAACCGGTAGGTCAGCCAGTAGGCGACCGGCGGCAGCACGACCAGGCCGATGCGGCCGATCCACGTCATCGCGTTGAGCGAGATGTGGAACTTCAGCGCGATGACGTCGTTCACACAGGACAGCGTGAGAACGATGTAGAACGCGAGGGCCATGGCGCCGATCGCGGTACGCACCGGCACGTCGCGGGGACGCTGCAGGATGTTGTGGTGCGCATCGTCGCCGGTGAGCTTCTTCTCGATCCACGGGTAACCGAACATCAGGCCCACGATCACGCCGATGATGATCGCCACGAACGCGGCGCCCGGGACGGTGTGGCCCCAGAAGTAGAGCTCCCACGCCGGCCACAGACGGGCCAGGCCGTCCGTCCACATCATGTAGACGTCGGGCTGGACACCCGCGGAGACCTTCGCCGGATCGTAGGGGCCGATCGTCCACACGGGGTTGATCGTGAAGATGCCCGCCATGAGGGCGAGGATGCCGAAGGTGGCGGCGAAGTACGCGCCGGTCTTGACCGCGAAGACGGGGAGGATGCGGACACCCACCACGTTCTCCTCGGTGCGGCCGGGACCTGCGAACTGGGTGTGCTTCTGGTACCAGACGAGGGCCAGGTGGCCCGCGATGAGCGCCAGGATGATGCCCGGGAACAGCAGGATGTGCAGCACGTACAGGCGCGGGATCAGCAGCTCGCCGGGGAAGTCCCCGCCGAACAGGGCCCAGTGGACCCAGGTGCCGACCACGGGGAGGCCGACGACGATGCCGGACATCGCGGCGCGGACGCCGGTGCCCGAGAGCAGGTCGTCCGGGATCGAGTAGCCGAAGAAGCCCTCGAACATCGCGAGCATCAGCAGCGCGCAGCCGATGACCCAGTTGGCCTCACGCGGGCGGCGGAACGCACCGGTGAAGAAGATGCGGGCCATGTGGATGATGATCGACGCGGCGAACATCAGGGCGGCCCAGTGGTGGATCTGGCGGACGAACAGGCCGCCGCGCACCTCGAACGAGATGTCCAGGGTGGTGGCGTAGGCGCGCGACATCGCGACGCCGTGCAGCGGCTCGTAGGCGCCCTCGTAGTGGACCTCCGACAGCGACGGGTCGAAGAACAGGGTGAGGTACACGCCCGACAGCAGCAGGATCACGAAGCTGTACAGCGCGATCTCGCCCAGCATGAACGACCAGTGCGTGGGGAAGACCTTGTTGATCTGGCGACGGATCCCGGGCGCGAAGTGGTACCGCGAATCCAGATCGTTGGCCTGGTGGCCGATCCGATCTCCGAGTGTGGTCATCAGTGCGTCGCCTCCCAGAAGGCCGGTCCGACCTGTTCGATGAAGTCGCCGTTGGCGACCATGTAGCCCTGCTCGTTGACCGAGATCGGCAGCTGCGCGAGCGCGCGGGCGGCGGGGCCGAAGACCGGCTTGCCGTACTCGAGCGCGTTGAACTGCGACTGGTGGCAGGGGCAGAGGATGCGGTTGGTCTGCTGCTCGTACAGCGACGTGGGGCAGCCGAAGTGGCTGCAGACCTTGGTGTAGGCCCAGTAGTCGCCGTAGTTGAAGCTCTCCTGGCCCTCACGCTTGATCGCGCGGACGGCGTCCTCGGGGCGCAGGCGGATCAGCATGACGGGGTTGCGGATGCCCTTGAGGCCGTGGAGCAGCTTGAGGCGCGACTCCTCGGTCTCGCCGAAGCCGTCCGAGACGCGCCACGGGAACACCGTCATCATGCCGCCGGCGTCGAGGTCCTCCGCCTTCACGAGCTTGACCTTGTAGGGATCGCCCACGTCGTTGCGCAGGAAGACCGGCTCGTGGTTGAGCTCGTTGGAGAAGTCGTTCTCGAGCGAGTTCCAGTACGGCGACCAGCCGGTGTGCCACAGCGGCGAGGCCTCGCGCTTGGCCCACGGGTTCTTGACGAGGCCGCCGATGAAGCCGGCCGCGGCACCGAGGCCGAGCACGCCGACACCGAATCCGGCCGAGGCCATGATCATCTTGCGGCGGGGGAGGGTCGAGGTCTCCAGCGCATCCTTGAACAGCGCGGCCGTGGTGGTCTTGTCCACCTTGGACGAGCCGCCCGCGTCATGCCGCTGCTGGACGGCGATCTCCTCGGGGATGAACTTCTTGGTGAACTGCACGGTGCCCGCGAAGACGCAGAGCAGCGACAGCCCGAAGGTGATGCCCAGCATCGGCGTGTACAGCGTGTACCACCAGTAGTGGGCGTCGTCGATGCCCTGGTACTTCCACGGCCAGAAGAGGAAGACACCCAGGAGCGCGGCGCCGAAGACGCCGGCCAGGACGAACCACAGGGCGACGGTGCGCTCGGCGCGCTTCTCGGCGCGGGTCCCGGGGACGGGCCAGCGGGGCTCGCGGTAGACCAGCTCGACACCGTCGAGGTTGGTACCGAGCTTCACCAGCTCCTCGTGGGACAGGTTGTCCAGTTCGTCGTCCGACGGGACGTTGTTCAACGGCTTGGCGGTCAATTCCTGCTCCCAACCCACATCGCGGCGCCGACGACGGCGATCATCCCGGTCACCCACATCACCATGCCCTCGGACGCGGTACCGAAACCGCCGAGGCCGTGGCCGCCGGGGGACTGGGTCTCGCCGACGTTCTTGATGAAGCCGATGATGTTCTTCTTCTCTTCAGGCGACAGTGCACGGTCCGAGAACTTGGGCATGTTCTGCGGGCCGGTCAGCATCGCGGCGTAGATCTCCTGCTCGTTGGCGGGATCCAGCGGGGGCGCGAACTTGCCACCGGACAGGGCGCCGCCCCGGCCGGTGAAGTTGTGGCACGAGGCGCAGTTGAGGCGGAAGAGCTCGGCGCCGGCGCCGAGGTTCTTGCCGCGCAGCGACTCCTGCGCGATGACGCGGTTGCCGTTCTCGTCGCGCTTGATCGAGCCGTCCGGGTTGTACTCCCAGACGATCGACGGGCCGCCGCCGATCGACTGGATGTAGGCGCCCATGGCGTCGATCTGCTTCGCGTCGAACTTGGCGGGCTTGCGCACGATCTGCGACGAGTTGACCGTCGCGGGCATGCGGCCCGAGTGCACCTGGAAGTACACGGCCGAATCGCCGACACCGACGAGGCTGGGACCGCGGTCCTTCACGCCCTCGAGGCTGGCGCCGTGGCAGCTGATGCACGAGGTCTCGTACAGGCGCTTACCGTTCTCCACCTGCGCGGCGTCGAAGTCGTCGGCGATCGCGACCTGCGGGGTCGGGCTGGCGATCGTGGCGACACCGCCCGCGGCGAGGAGGCCGCCGACCAGCAGCGCCGCGCTCGCGAATTTGCGGCGGAGCTTGCGCTGCTTCCGGGCCTTCTGTGCCGAGGCGACGGACGCGCGCCCGGCACCGTCGGGCTCGCCTCCCTCGGCGGGCTCAAAGTTGGCTGAACTCATCTGCTATCCCTCTGTGATGGCGACTGAGATAAACGTCTTTAGCGAATGATGTAAATGACGGCGAAGAGGCCGATCCACACCACGTCGACGAAGTGCCAGTAGTAGCTGACGACGATCGCCGAGGTCGCCTGGGCGGGCGTGAACTTCGAGGCGCGGCTGCGGGCCAGGATGAAGACGAAGGCCACGAGGCCGCCCATCACGTGCAGGCCGTGGAAGCCGGTGGCCATGTAGAACACCGAGCCGTAGACCGAGGAGCTGAGCGTGAGGCCCTCACCGATCAGGGTCTTGTACTCGTTGAGCTGGCCCGCGATGAACGCGGCGCCCATGATCAGCGAGATCAGGTACCAGATCCGGAACTTGAAGACGTCGCCCTTCTCCGCGGCGAAGACGCCCAGCTGGCAGGTGACCGACGAGGCGATCAGCACGATGGTCGGCGGCAGGGCCGCGGCCAGGCTGATGTTCGTGTCGGCGGGGGGCCATCCGTTCTCCCCAGCTCCGGCTCGCGCCACGAAGTACATGGCGAAGAGACCGGCGAAGAACATGAGCTCGCTCGACAGCCAGACGATGGTCCCGACGCTGACCATGTTGGGCCGGTTGAGTGAGTGCACGCGCTGGGTGATGGCTGTAGCTGAGGTCGGTGCGGCGCTAGTCACCTCGCAAGTATGACCGGTCGTAGTATCGAATGCCTACCCGGGTCGCAGATTGGGCGCGTCGAATATCGCGGGCAGGCTGGACGCCCTCCGCTCGTACACTCGAAACACCACGTCAACGGCCGGATCGGCATCGGCAGATAAGGCGGACCTTGCCCTACGACCTCAACGGCAGACCCGAACAGCGGACCCGGCTGGGTCGGTTGCTCGGCCACCTCTCCACGCGCACCGTCGAAGAGTTAACGCCCGGGCACCCCGGTTTGGTTCCCGTGGCCGAGTCGGGCGACGACGCGGCCGCCTCGTCGTCGGTCCTCGACGCGGCGGAGGGCTTCGATCCGGACGCGCAGAGCGTGCTGCTGCACGTCCTCGAAGTGCCGCCCGCGGAGGTCGACGAGGTGCTGCGGCTCGTCGGACAGGATCGCTACGAGCGGGTCGCGGCCGACGGTGCGCCGGGCCTTCCCGGGATGGAGACCGTCGCCGTCGCACGGGTGCAGAGGGTGGACGCGCTGCACGTCTCCCAGGAGCGTTCGCGGATGGCGGGCGTGACCGCGCGGCACGGCGGCAGCGCCGTGCTGTGGCAGGTGCTCCAGATTCCTGCTTGACCGCCCCGATTACAGTTGCGGCCATGGATTGGCCGACGGTTCTCACCGAGCTCACCTCTCAGCGCGACCTCAGCGCGGAGCAGGCCCGGTGGGCGATGTCCGAGATCATGAGCGACGGGGCGACCCCGTCGCAGATCTCCGCGTTCGGCGTCGCCATGAAGATGAAGGGCCCGTCGCCGGTCGAGGTGCGCGCGCTGGCCGACGTGATGCTCTCGCTCACGACCCCGGTGCCCTTCGACGCCCGCGCCGTCGACATCGTCGGCACCGGCGGCGACCGCTCGCACTCGGTCAACATCTCCACGATGAGCTCGATCGTCGTGGCCGCGGCCGGCGTCCCCGTGCTCAAGCACGGCAACCGGGCCGCGTCGTCGAAGTCGGGCGGCGCGGACTGCCTGGAGGCGCTCGGCGTGGCGATCGGGCTGAGCGCCGACGGCGTCGCGCGCACCACCACCGAACTGGGCATCGGCTTCTGCCTAGCCTCCGTCTTCCACTCGGGCCTGCGCTTCGCCGGCGCCACCCGCAAGGAGATCGGGATCCCGACCGTCTTCAACGTGCTCGGCCCGCTCACCAACCCGGGGAGGCCCTCCGCCGGGCTCATCGGCTGCGCGTTCGCCGACCTCGCGCCCGTCGTGGCGCAGGCGTTCGCCGACCGCGGCGGCCAGGACCACGTGATCGTCGTCCGCGGCGACGACGGGCTCGACGAGCTGACCACCACGTCGACCTCCACCGTCTGGCGCGTGCAGGAGGACGGGGTGGGCGTCGAGTCCGTCGATCCCCGCGAGCTCGGGCTGGCCCGGGTCGCGATGGAGGACCTGCGGGGCGGCGACGCGACCGTCAACGCCGCGATCGCCCGCTCCTTCCTCGCCGGGGAGACCGGCCCGGTGCGCGACGCCGTGCTCCTCAACTCGGCCGGCGCCGTCGCCGCGTACGAGGGGCTGATCGCGGGGGAGCCCGTGCAGGACGCGCTCGCCGCGCACCTGCCGCGCGTCGCCGAGGCCGTCGACTCGGGCGCCGCGGCCGCGCTGCTCGACCGCTGGATCGCGCTGTCGCAGGAGATCGCGGGCGCGTGAGCGAGTCGGGTCTGGACCGGATGCGGGCCGACGCCGCCGCCCGCGGCCTGACGGTGACGGTGCGCGAACGCCCGGCGGCGCGGAGCCTCGAGGAGGCGGCCGCGCTCATGGACCTGCCGCCGTCGCAGCTGGTGAAGTCGCTCGTCGTGCGCAGGGGCGAGGGGGCCTACCTGTTCGCGCTCGTCCCCGGCGACCGCTCGATCGCGTGGCCCAAGCTGCGCGCCGTGGTCGGCGTGAACCGGCTCGCGATGCCGCCCGCCGACGAGGCCCTCGAGGCCACGGGGTACGAGCGCGGCACGATCACGCCCGTCGGGGCCCGGGGCGGCTGGCCGGTGTACGTCGACGAGCGGATCGCCGGCGCGACGGTGGCGCTCGGTGCCGGCGCACACGGTCACAGCGCGATCGTGGACGCGGACGCGCTCATCGCGGCGTACGGCGCGACCGTCGCCGACATCGCCGAGTAGGTGCCCGCGAACAGAACGCACAAAATTCCATTCCGTGGAATTCGGCGTTCCGCCCGCCTAACCTTGTCGGCGTGAGTAAGCGCACAGTCTCCCCGCAGATCGCCCGTTCCTGGCTGCTCGTCCCGGCCTCCCATCCCGAGTCGTTCGCCGTCGCGCAGGCCAGCGAGGCCGACGCCGTGATCATCGACCTCGAGGACGCCGTCGCCGCGAAGGACAAGGAGCAGGCGCGGGCGGACACCGTCGAATGGCTGTCGACCGGCCATCGCGCGTGGGTGCGCATCAACGATGCGGCGAGCGAGTACTGGAGCGCCGACTGCGCCGCGCTCAAGCAGTGCGCCGGGCTCGAGGGCGTGATGCTCGCGAAGTCCGAGGGGTCGAGCCACCTCGACGACACCGCGGACCGGCTGCCCGACGGTACGCCGATCCTCGCGCTCGTCGAGACCGCCCGCGGGATGCAGAACGTCGCGCGGATCGCCTCCGCGCCGTCGACCTTCCGGATCGCCTTCGGCACGGGCGACTTCAAGCGCGACACCGCCGTCGGCGAGGATCCGATCGCCCTGGCCTACGCGCGGTCGCAGCTGGTGATCGCGTCGCGGGCGGCGCGGCTGCCCGCGCCGATCGACGGCCCGACGCTCAACATCGCGCACCTGCCCACCGGCACCGCCCTGGCGAAGGAGATGGGCATGTCCGGGAAGCTGTGCCTCACGCCGGAGCACGCCGGCGTCATCAACAGCGGCCTCAGCCCGAGCGAGTCGGAGGTGGCGTGGGCGCACGGCTTCATCGACGCCTTCGAGAAGTCGGGCGGCAAGATCACCGACGGCTCCGACCTCCCGCGCCTCGCCCGCGCCCAGAAGATCGTGCAGCAGGCCGTCGACTTCGGCATCGAGGTCGAGGCCGCGGAGGTCAGCCACAGCGGCTACTGAGAGTGGGGCCTACTCTCGGGGCATGGGGTTGTTCGGGAGGAAGAAATCGGTCGACGATCAGCCGGACCCGTACCTTGAGCTGCTGACCATTCGCGATGCGGATCGGCTCCGCGCGCTGTCGCGGACCGTGCTGGCGGAGAAGGGGTTCGAGGCGGAGGTCCGCGGCGATCACGTGCTGACCGCCGACGGCCGCACGTTCGGGCTCGACAACCTCATGCGCAAGGTTCGCGGCGCCGGGCCCGCCGAGTGGGACGGAGTCGTCCGCGAGCACTTCGCAGCGATGCTCCGCCCGCCGGACGAGGAGCCGGACGAGGCGCAGATGCGCGAACGGATCATCGCGCGGCTCTGGGACGTCACCGCGACGGACGGCCGGATGAGCTTCGACTACGCGCTCGAGTGGCAGCCCGGCGTGGCAGAGCTGCTCGCCGTCGACTACCCGGACCGGGTCAGCATCCTCAGCGACGGCTCCGTGCGGGAGATGGCGCCACTCGGTCCCTGGTACGACCGCGCGCGGCGGAACCTGTGGCGCGAGCTGACCGAGACGGCCGAGGTCCGCGTCGAGACCGTGGAACACGACGGGCACCGGTTCCAGTGCGCCCTCAGCGAATCCGTCTACACCGCCAGCGGCGCGTTGCTGCTGGCGGACCTGCTGTCGCGCTGGGTGCCCGGCATCGACCTGAGCGGAGGCGTGCTGTTCGCCGTGCCCTTCCGCAACCAGCTGGCCTTCGCCGCCTGCTCGAGCGCGGAGGCCGCGCTCGGCGGGCTCATGCTCCTGCCCGTGTTCGCGGCCAACGGTTACTCCGACGGGGTGGGGCCGGTGTCGCCGAACGTCTACTACTGGCGCGACGGCACCGTGACGCAGATCAGCAGCATCTCCGACGACGCGCTGAACGTGACTCCGCCGCCGGAGCTGCTGGAGATCATCAACGGCGGATGAGCCCTCAGTTCCCGATGTCGAAGCCCGCGTCGACGTCCGCCGAGGCGTACTCGCGGAAGGCGATGTGGGTGGAGGTGCTCGCGACGCCGTCGATCCGGTTGATCTTCTCGGTGACCACCTCGGCGATCTGATCGTGCTCGCGCACGCGCACCTTCGCGATGAGGTCGATGTCGCCGGCGCACGAGTACACCTCGGTGACGCCCTCGATGTTCGCGACGGCCTGCGCGGTCTCGGGGATGCGGTGCACGTCGGCGTTGATGAGGACGATCGCGGTGATCACTGCGGGGCCTTCCGGTCGATCTGGCGCTGGCGCTCACGCGGCGTGCGTGGCCTCCTCACTGTATTGCCTGGCGGGCCCGCGCGGATGCGCCGCCGCCGCACGGGCGTCGCGGCCCGCCTCGGAGGCCCGCCCGGCCCACGCGAGCCAGCGCCCGGCGCCCGCCACCGGTTCGCCCCACATCCCCTGCACGTCGACGATGCGGGTGCCCGGGCGCAGTGCCCAGCGGCGCAGGAGCGCGGCCTCCTCGGGGCTGGCGCCGTGCAGGGTGTCGGAGGGGAAGAGGGTGTCGGGCACGTCGGGCGCGGCGCACGCCTCGCCGTGCGCCGCGTACACGGACTCGGCGCCCGCGCGCAGCCGGTCGAAGACGGGCATCGGCGGCACGCCGCGCGGCGCCACGCCCGCCGCGGCGAGGCGGCCGTGGCGCACGATCGACAGTTCCCACCCGCCGGCGCCGTCGGGGTGCGCGATCGACAGTTCGGGGACGTCCGCGAAGGCGACCAGCGCGTGCGAGCGGGCGACCGCGTCCACCAGCTGCGCGGTCCGATCGCGCAGGCGGGCCGCCGACTCGAAGAACTCCCGTTCCGCGAGGGTCGCCAGGCGCGCCTCCAGCGCCGTGAAGACCTCCGAGGAGCGACCGGTGAGCGCGGCGGCCGCCCGGTCGGCCCGCGGCCGGTACAGGGCCGCGGGCTCGGGCAGCGCGACGGACGCCTGGCATCCGCCGAGGGGACGCGCACCGTCGGGCCCCAGGGCGCAGGTGTGGACCGCCCCGGCCCGCAGCCGGGTGGTGCACGTGCGGAGGCCGCACGCCTCGGCGAGCAGCTCCGCGAGATCGGCGGCGTCGGTCCGCGAGCGCACCGGCCCGATGCACGCGGCCCCCGCCGGCGCGGAGCGCTTCACGGCGAGCCGGGGGAAGGCCTCGGCGGTGAGGCAGATCCAC
The DNA here is from genome assembly GCF_900104775.1 of Tsukamurella tyrosinosolvens. Lineage (NCBI taxonomy): Bacteria > Bacillati > Actinomycetota > Actinomycetes > Mycobacteriales > Tsukamurellaceae > Tsukamurella > Tsukamurella tyrosinosolvens. Next base: position 3,406,777 of record NZ_FNSA01000003.1, on the reverse strand, counting down.
CAGCCGCGCTTGGGGTACTTCGACCGGCGGTTGTACGGGGGAGTGTGCGCGGCGATGAGCCGCAGTTCGCGCGCCGCCGCCTCGAGCGCGTGCGCGCATTCCACGTGGTCCACCCGCTCCGCGAGGCCCACCATCTCCTTGATCCGGCCCCGCGTCTCGCCCGACGTGAAGTAGCTGCGCACCCGGCGCCGCAGGTTCCCCGACGTGCCGACGTACAGCACCTCGTTCCCCGGCCCGCGGAACAGGTACACGCCCGGCCGTTCCGGCAGCGGATCCGCGAGGTGGCGCTTGGCCCGCTGCTGCGGCGTCACCGACGGGAGGTGCCCGCGCAGCTCCCCGAGCGTGTGGATGCCCAGGTTGCCCACGCGGCCGATCAGCCCGTGCAGCACCTCGACGGTGGCCCGCGCGTCGTCGAGCGCGCGGTGCGTGGGGGTGGTCTCGGTGCGGAACAGGCGCGCGAGCTCGCTCAGCTTGACCGACGGTGCCTCGTCCCGAGTGAGCACGCGCCGTGCCAGCTGCACGGTGCACAGCGACGCCGGCTTCGGCCACGGGGTGCCGGTGGCGGCCGCGGCGGCCTTGAGGAAGCCGAGGTCGAACCGGGCGTTGTGCGCGACCAGGACGGCGCCGTGCGCGAACTCGAGGAACGAGGGGAGGACGGACTCGATCCGCGGTGCCCCGGTGACCATCGCCGTGGTGATGCCGGTGAGATGGGTGATGTGCGGGGAGATCCCGCAGCCCGGGTCCACCAGCGTCGCGAACTCGCCCAGGACCTCGCCGCCGCGCACCTTGACCGCGCCGATCTCGGTGATCGCGTCCCCACCCTTGGGGGAGCCGCCCGTGGTCTCCAGGTCGACCACGACGAACGTCACCTCCCGCAGGGGCGGGTCGACGATGCCCGTCTCGCAATCGTCCAGGCTGAGCTGCATGCCGAGACCGTAGAACACCCCACCGACAGGTTTTCGCCGCCCGAACGCGCACTCGAAAGTTGTCGGTGGGCGGCATTAGCGTCGCCGGCATCGAGACCCCGACAACGACAGGGACAACGCCATGACACTGCACGTCGACTGCTCCACCTGCCCCGCCAAGCCCCGCGCCTGCGGCGACTGCGCCGTGGGCTTCCTCCTCGGCCCGGTCGTCATGGCCGCACCGCCCGTCCCGGGCGCCGCCGAGAGCCGCGGAGGCCCGTCGGTCACGGCGGAACCCGGCCTGAGTGACGCGATCGCGGCCTTCGCGAACGAGGGAATGTTGCCCCGTCTCAGGGTGGTCCCTGACCAGGCGAAACGTGCCGGATAGGGGGTCGTTCAGGGGTGCCTCGGGGTGGTTCCCCGGCGCGTCCGGCTAGACAGGCGCGTTTCCGTTTCGTAATCTTTCTGAGACCTTGCGGAGGAGCCCGGAGCGAAAACCGCCCCGTCTCCCGAGGTCACCGCCTAAGAGGCCGCGAGGCCTCGCCGGGGACCCACACGTGTTATCCGGGGTGAATCGCCGGAGGTCTCGACCTCCGGGGTAGGGCATCTTCCTCGCCCGAACCCGTCAGCTAACTCGGTCGGCGGTCGGGAAGAAACTTAGGAGAATCGCTTCGTGGCGAAACACCGACTTCAGCCGCAGCCCAGCAAGGGTGCCACCGTCGCCCGCGGTGCGCTCGCAGCGGGCGCCGTGACCATCGGTACGCTCGCGGCCCCCACGGCCGCCTTCGCAGCGCCCGCCCCCGCGGCGCCGGCGCCGGTCGCGCCCAAGGCGAAGCCCGCACCCGCGCCGGGCGTGAAGCCCGCCGTCGCCGCCGGGAAGGCCAAGCCGGCCGCGAAGCCCGCGCAGAGCGTCGCCAGCCGCAACACCGCGGCACGGCCCAACGTCGTCAGCGGCGTCGCGATCGCCCCGAAGCCGGGCGTCACCACCGTCGCCGGCGCGCAGCCGGGCGGCGCGAAGGCCAAGGTCGTGCAGGCCGCGCTGTCGCGCACCGGCCTGCCCTACTCGTACGGCTCGGCGGGCCCCAACTCGTTCGACTGCTCGGGCCTCGTCTACTGGTCCATGAAGCAGGCAGGCATCACCGTGCCGCGCGACAGCTACGGCCAGCTCGGCGGCGGTCGCTCGATCCCGATCTCGGACCTCCAGGCCGGCGACATCGTGATCTACAACGGCGGCAGCCATGCGGCGCTGTACATCGGCAACGGCAAGGTCGTGCACTCGGTGAACTACGGCATCCCCGTCAAGGTGAGCCCGCTCAACGAGATGTCGGTCTACTCCGCTCGTCGTTACTGACGTAACCTGGCAGTGATTGCGTTCGCAATCGTGCTCCAGCTTGGAAGGACCAGCTCGGCCGTGTCATCGACCTCCCCCTCCCGCTCGCTCGTGCTGCGCGGTTCCGCCGCGTCGGCCGTGGTCGCCCTGGTGGCCGGGCTGACCGTCACCGGTAGCGCGACCGCGGACCCCGACACCGCCGACGCCGCGCTGAAGCAGTACGAGGCGCTCTCGGAGCAGGCCTCCGGCACCAACGAGGCCGCGAAGGCCGCGCAGGAGGACGCCGAGAAGGCCACCGCCGCCAAGCGTGCGGCCGACGCCACGCTCGTGGCGGCGAAGCGCGAGGTCGCCGCGGTCCAGGCGCGGAAGGCCGCGCTGCAGCCCCAGATCGATGCGGTCGTCGTCGCCAACTACAAGGGCTCGCGCACCAATCGCACGTACGCGCTGCTCGTCAGCGATTCGCCGCAGCAGATGCTCGACCAGATGTCGACGCTCGACTTCGTCAACCGCGACGTCGTCGCCACCGTCGACGCCTACAAGAAGTCGAAGGCCGCGGCCGATTCCGCGGCCACCCGCGCCGCAGACGCCGCCAAGTCGGCCGAGGACACCCGCACCGAGGCCGAGCGCAAGGCCGCCGATCTCAAGCAGAAGAAGTCGCGGCTGGCGCAGGAGATCGCCCGGATCAAGGCGATCTACGACCGGCTCACCGGCGCCCAGCGGCAGACGCTGATCGGTCCTCCGACGCCGTTCGACCCCAGCAAGGTCCCGCCGGGGAGCACCGCCGAGCTCGCCGCCGTGCGGGCCGCGCTGACCCGTGTCGGCAGCCCCTATGCGTGGGGCGGCACCGGCCCCGGCCAGTTCGACTGCTCGGGCTTGATGGTCTGGGCGTACCAGCAGTCCGGCAAGTCCCTGCCGCGCACCTCGCAGGCGCAACTCAACGGCGGCCGCCAGGTCTCCCGCGGCGAGTTGCAGCCCGGCGACATCATCGTCTACTACTCCGCCGCCACCCACGTCGGCATGTACGTCGGCGACGGAAAGGTCGTGCACGCCTCGACCTTCGGCGTCCCGGTGCAGGTCGTTCCGATCGACGCCGCGGGCCCGTACAACTCGGCGGTCCGCTACTAGGCTTCCGCGATGCGGGCGGCGCTCACGGGGCTACAGTGAGCCCATGTCCGCTTTCCTGCTGAACCCGCAAACGGCCGACTACGCGCACTTCGATGAGGAGACGCGCCGCCTGCTCCGGGCGACCGTCGACTTCTTCGAGTCCTACGGGAAGCAGCGGCTCCTGCAGGCGGACCTGGACGCCGACTGGGTCACGGACTTCCTCGCGTTCGAGAAGCGCGAGAAGCTCTTCGCCACGTTCCTCACGCCCGCGGCCTACGCCGACGGCGACCCGAACCGCCGCTGGGACGCGGCGCGCAACGCCGCGCTCAGCGAGATCCTCGGCTTCTACGGCCTGTCCTACTGGTACGCCGAGCAGGTCACCATCCTCGGCCTCGGCCCGATCTGGATGAGCGCCAACGAGGACGCCAAGCGCAAGGCCGCGCGACAGTTGGCCGACGGCGGCGTCATGGCCTTCGGGCTGTCCGAGCGCGCGCACGGCGCCGACGTCTACGACACGGACATGATCCTGACCCCGACGGGCGACGGCGGCTTCACCGCCTCGGGCACCAAGTACTACATCGGCAACGGCAACGTCGCCGGGATGGTCTCGGTGTTCGGCCGGCGCGCGGACGTGGAGGGGCCGGAGGGCTACGTCTTCTTCGCCGCCGACAGCGCCCATCCCGCCTACGAGCTGATCGACAACGTCGTCCACTCGCAGATGTTCGTCTCGACCTTCGCCCTGCACGACTACCCGGTGACCGCCGCCGACGTCCTGCACACCGGCCCCGACGCCTTCGCCGCCGCGCTGAACACCGTCAACGTCGGCAAGTTCAACCTCTGTCACGGCGCCATCGGCATCGGTGAGCACGCCTTCTACGAGGCGATCACCCACGCCAACAACCGGATCCTCTACGGCCACCCCGTCACCGACTTCAGCCACGTGCGTGCCAACTTCGTCGACGCCTACGCGCGGCTCGCCGCCATGAAGCTGTTCAGCGACCGGTCCGTCGACTACTTCCGCAGCGCCAGCCGCGAGGACCGCCGGTACCTGTTGTTCAACCCGATGACGAAGTCGAAGGTCACGTCCGAGGGGGAGAAGGTCGTGACCCTGCTGCTCGACGTGATCGCGGCGAAGGGCTACGAGAAGACGACGTACTTCCACCAGGCCAACCGGTACATCGGGTGGATGCCCCGGCTCGAGGGCACCGTGCACGTCAACGTCGCGCAGATCCTCAAGTACATGCCCAATTACCTGCTCAATCCGGCGGAGTACCCCGGGATCGGCACCCGTCTCGATCCCGCCGACGACGCGTTCTTCTTCGCGCAGGGCCCGCTGGGCGGCGCGAGCAAGGTGCCGTTCGCGGACTGGACGACGGCGTACGAGGCCGCGGCCGACGAGCCCAACGTCGCGATCTTCTACGAGCAGGCGAAGGCGCTGCGCGAGTTCCTGCTCACCGCGGCGCCC